>NZ_JBITJV010000012.1:73419-261787 GCF_044460385.1 Streptomyces sp. NPDC050121
AGACGCGGAGCGGGGACACCGCCCCCCCCGCCCAGCATGCGGGACTGTCGGGTGCAGAACATGGCGGCCCTTCCGAAGGGGGGGCCGGGGGGCGGCGCGGCCCGGGTGCCGCGCCGCCCGGCGTTTTACTGCATGCCGACTTACTGCGTGCCGACTTACTGCGTGTCGACTGCTTCCCGACTACTTCTCGATCGTGAAGCCCTGCTCGTCGCCGTACTTGATCGAGGCGTCCTGCCAGGCCTTCAGACCGTCCGCCAGCTTGGTGCCGGAGACGTAGGCCTTGCCGACCGTGTCGTTGAAGATCGAGTTGGCGTACGGCTGGAACGGGAGGTAGGACCAGTCGCTCGCCACGTTCGCGGCGGACTCGGCGAAGATCTTGTTGGCTTCCTGGCCGCCGAAGTAGTCGAACTTCTTGTTCTGGAACGACGGCGACTGCAGCTCCGCCTTGGTGGCGGGGAAGGCGCCCTCGCTGACCCGGGTGGCGACACCGGCGCCGGAGTTCGCGTACTCGGTGAAGGCGTAGGCGAGTTCCTTGTTCTTGCTCAGCGCCGGGACCGTCAGCGAGCTGCCGCCGTTCTCCGCGCTCGCCTTGTCGCCCTTGGTCCAGGCCGGCATGGGGGCCGCGCGCCAGTCACCCTTCGCGTCCGCCACGCCGGTCACGAAGTTGGCGGGCATCCAGGCGCCGGTGGTGAGGGTGGCGAGGGTGCCGTCGCCGAGGCCCTTGTACCAGTCGTCGGTCCAGCCGTTGATGGGCGCGAGCAGCTTCTGGTCGATGAGCTTCTGCCAGGTGTCGGTGTACTTCTTGGCGCCCGCGTCCGCGAAGTCGATCTTCACCTTGGTGCCGTCGACCTTGTACGGACGGGAACCGGCCTGCCACAGCATGCTGGTGGTGAAGCCCGCGTCACCGGCGTCGTTGGCGATGTAGACCTTCGGGTCGGCCTTGTGCAGCTTGGCGGCCGCGTCGACGTACTCGTCCCAGGTGGTCGGGACGGCGATCTTGTACTTGTCGAAGACCGTCTTGTTGTAGAACATCGCCATCGGGCCGGAGTCCATCGGCAGGCCGTAGACCTTGGCACCGTCACTCACGGCGTTCCACGGACCCGCGGTGTACTTGGACGCGAGCTTGTCCGCGCCGTACGGGGCCAGGTCCGCGAGGCCCTTGGTGAGGGAGTACTGGCCCAGGGCGAAGTACTCGACCTGCGCGACGTCGGGCACGCCCTTGCCGGCGGATATCGCGTTGGACAGCGCGGTGTAGTGCTTGTCGCCGGACCGCTCGCCGACCAGGTTGATCTTGACCTTCGGGTACTTCTTCTGGAAGTCGGCGGCCACGGTCTTCAGGGTGGGCTCCCAGGCCCAGACCGTGATGCTGCCGCCCTTGTCCAGGGCCGCCTGGATGTCGCCGGCCGAGACGGCCTTCGTGTCGGAGTCGTCGTCCGAGCTGCCGCAGGCGGTGACGCCCAGGGCGAGGGTGGAGACGAGGGCGATGCCGCGCAGGATGCGGCTCGTTGTTCTGCGCATGGTGCTTCCACTTCTTCGTGGGTGGGACAGGTGAGGGGTGGGGGTGGTGCCGGTGTTGCTCACATGTGGGGCTCGGGGCCGCCGTACGTCACTCCTTGACACTTCCGGCGGCGAGGCCGGACTGCCAGTACTTCTGGAGGAACAGGAAGGCGGCGATCAGCGGAAGAATCGTGAGCAGGGAGCCCGTGATCACCAGGTTGAAGATCACGTCACCGCCGATGGTCTGGGCCTGGGAGCTCCAGGCGCTCAGACCCAGCGTCAGCGGGTACCAGTCCGGGTCCTTCAGCATGATCAGCGGGAGGAAGTAGTTGTTCCAGGTGGCGACCGTGGTGAACAGCAGCACGGTCACGATCCCGGGCGCCAGCAGCGGCAGCGCGACCTGGAAGAAGGTCCGCACCTCGCTCGCCCCGTCCATCCGGGCCGCCTCCAGCAGCTCGGTCGGGATCGCTTCCGCGGCGAACACCCACATCAGATAGAGGCCGAACGGCGACACCAGCGACGGGATGATCACCGCCCACGGGGTGTCGGTGAGCCCCATCTTGCTGAACATCAGGAAGGTCGGCACCGCCAGCGCCGTACCCGGCACGGCCACCGCGCCGATCACCACGGCGAAGATCGCACGCTTGCCGGGGAACTGGAACTTGGCCAGCGCGTACCCGCCCAGCACCGCCAGCAGCGTCGCGCCGCCCGCACCGAGCACCACGTACAGCAGGGTGTTCAGCAGCCAGCGGCCGAAGATGCCGTCGTGGTAGGTGAAGGTGTCCCGGATGTTGTCCCACAGGGCGAAGTCGTGGGCGAACCACAGGCCGCCTGAGTCGGCCAGGCCCGCCTGGGTCTTCGTGGAGTTGATGACCAGCCAGATCAGCGGCACCACGGTGTAGAGGACCATCAGGGCCATCAGCACCGTCAGCAGCCGACTGCGCTTCGGCTTGCTCGGGGTGTGCTTCTTACGGGGGGTCCGCAGCTTGGGCGCGGTGCTCTTCGCGGGGGAGGCGGTGACAGAGGTGCTCATCGGGTCACGCTCCCTTGCGCATGCCGCGCAGCTGGACGGCGTAGGCGACGATCATCGTGATGACGCCCATGATGATGGCGACCGTCGCGGAGTAGTTGTGCTGCTGGCCGTTGAAGGACAGCGAGTACGTGTAGAAGTTCGGCGTGTAGTCCGTGGTGATGGCGTTCAACGCCAGCGGACGCAGGATGCTCGGCTCGTTGAAGAGCTGGAAGCTGCCGATGATCGAGAAGATCGTCGCGATGACGATCGCGCCCCGGATCGCGGGCAGCTTGATCGAGCTGATGATCCGCCACTGACCGGCGCCGTCGATCTCCGCCGCCTCGTACAGCGAGGTCGGGATGACTCGCAGCGCCGAGTAGAAGATCAGCATGTTGTACCCGACGAACTCCCAGGTCACGATGTTGCCGATGGAGGCGAGCACCCAGTCGGGGGAGAGCAGGTTGGGCAGTGTGGTGCCGAACGCGGAGTTGATGTCCCCCACCAGGCCGTACTTGGTGCCGTACATGAAGCCCCACATCAGGGTGGCGACCACGGCGGGCACGGCGTACGGCAGGAAGATCGTGATCCGGAAGAAGCTCTTGCCGTAGAGCCGGCCGCTGTCCAGCGCCAGCGCCACCAGCAGGGCGATGCCCAGCATGATCGGCACCTGGACCGCCAGGAAGAGCGCCACCCGGCCGACGGCCGACCAGAACTGGCCGTCCTGGAGGGCCTGCGTGTAGTTGTCCAGGCCGACGAACTGGTTGCCGCCGATCAGCTTGTCCCGGAAGAGGCTCAGGTAGATCGAGTATCCGATCGGCGCCAGGAAGACCAGCGCGAACACCGCCACGAAGGGGCCGATGAAACCCCACCCCGTCCAGGAGCGGCGGTCCCGTTTCGCCGGAGGAGGTGCCGGCCGCGGCTCGGCGGCCACCGGCGGTTGCAGCGTCGTCATGTCGTTCCTCGCTCGTCCAGTCCTGGAACCGGCGGTGTTGCGCGGAGATTTCCGAGCACCCCACCGCCACCATGATGTTTGCGTAAACATCGGCCACGCAAGAGGCTGGGCAAGCTGTTATGTTTACGTAAACATCTGATGGCGGCATGTCTACACTGCCCCGATAACGATGGTCAAGGGTCCTCTGGGGAGACCGTGACACCTGAGTCGACAGAGAGGTGGGCACACCGAGTGGACATGGCTGAAAGAACACCCGCGAAGGTGCCGAGACGCCCCCGGGCGACGGCCTCCATGGCTGACGTCGCCCGGCTCGCCGGGGTGTCCTCGCAGACCGTCTCGCGGGTCTCCAACGGTTACGCGGGCGTGAACGAGGAGACCCGGCAGCAGGTGCTCGCGGCCATGCAGGAGCTCGGCTACCGGCCCAACAGTGCCGCGCGCGCCCTCAAGCGCGGGGAGTTCCGCACCATCGGCGTCATCACGTTCACGCTGTCCACCACCGGCAACGTGCGCACCCTGGAGGCGATCGCCACTTCGGCGGCCGCCGAAGGGTATGCGGTGACCCTGCTGCCGGTGGCCGTGCCCACCACCGACGAGGTGCGCGGCGCGTTCTCCCGGCTGGAGGAACTGGCCGTCGACGCGGTGATCGTCATCATGGAGGTGCACCTGCTGGACGCGGCGACCGTCAAACTGCCGCCGCACGTCCAGGTCGTGGTCGTGGACTCCGACGCCGGCGACCACTACACCGTCGTCGACACCGACCAGGCCAGCGGCACCCGCACCGCCGTCCAGCACCTCCTCGACCTCGGGCACCGGACCGTCTGGCACCTGGGCGGCCCCGACGGCTCGTTCGCCGCGCAGCGCCGCGCGGACGCCTGGCGGGCCGCCCTCACCGAGGCCGGCCGCACCGCACCGCCCCTCGTCAGGGGCGACTGGTCGGCGGAGTCCGGCTACCGGGCCGGCCTTGACCTCGCCGCCCGCGAGGAGTGCACGGCCGTCTTCGCGGCCAACGACCAGATGGCCCTGGGCCTGCTGCGCGCCCTGCACGAACGTGGCCGCCGGGTGCCGGAGGACGTCAGCGTCATCGGCTTCGACGACATCCCCGAGGCGAGCTCCTTCCTTCCCCCGCTCACCACCCTGCACCAGGACTTCGCCGAGGTGGGCCGTCTCTGCGTGCAGGCCGTGCTGCGCAAGATGCGCCCCGACGGCTCGGAACACGGAACGACGCTCGTGCCGACGCGCCTGGTGCTGCGGGACAGCACGGCACCACCGCCGGCGGCACGGTAGCGGCCGCTCCGGCGGAGTGCGGTCGCCGCTGACGCGTCCGGCGTTCGTCCATGGCACGGGTCGCCGCCCCGCCGGGCCGCGCCCGCCGAGCCGAACGAGCAGCCGGACGGCGAGCCGGACGCCGTCAGCCCGCGCTCCGTCTTCGCGTGGCCGCGGTGACCCGACCCACCGTGCCGGACGCTCCGACCCGGACCCCGGACCGACGTCATGCACGTGCCCGCCAGTCCCTTCGCGGTCGCCATACGGCGATGCGCCGGGGCCCCCGCGCTCCCACCGTGCCGGTCTGCCGCGCCGGACGGCCGAGCCCGGGGCAGAACGGCTCGGGCGGTACGGCGGCCGGTGTCTGCGGCGCCGTGGCCTGCCCTCGTCGCAGAGGTACGTGCCGCCCGGCGTCTCGGCGACGGCGCCGGTAACCGTCACGCGTGTGCCGGGCCGGCGGTGCACCGGGAGGTGTCCGTCGCGGCTCCCCACCCCGCGGCGTCTTCGGAGTGCGCCCGGTCACCGCCGTGCGGGTCGGGATCATGCGGAGCGCGTGGCGAGCAGGGCGGTGGCTTGCGGGCGGAACCAGGTCCCCGGACGGCTGCGATCGGCCACACTGAGGAGACTCTGCGGCAGAGAGGGCAGGCATGGCGGCTTTGACGGGCGTACATGGCATCGGTCTGCACCATCGTGGTCGACATCAGCTCCTGAGCACATGGGAGCCCGCACTGGCCGACGGTTTGGAGCGCGCCCTCGGGCAGCGCGTGGAACGCCCCGAACTGGATCTTGCTTTCTACGGGGACCTCTACCTGCCCGATGGCGGCGACCGTCTCAAGTCCGGGCACGGGTCTCTTCAGCCGGACCTCGAGGACCTGGCCGAGGGAGAGCTCGACGAAGTGAGCGCCTGGTTGTCCGAGGCGATGGATCCGCAGGACGGCCCGGCCGAGAGCGCCGGCGGGGACAAGGGTTACACGCGCGTTCCCCGCCCGCTGCAACAGCTGCTCAGGGCCTTCGACCGGCGCTTCGGGGCGGCGGCGGCCGTGCTGTACATCGGGGTTCTGCGGCAGGTACGCCGGTACCTCACCGACACTGAGCTGAAAGCGGCCGTCGACGCTCGCGTGCGTGAGGCAGTGGCCGACGACTGCCGGGTACTGGTCGGACACTCACTCGGCTCGGTCGTCGCCTACGAGTACCTCCGGCAGAATCCCGGGCACGGAATATCGATCTTGGTGACGGTGGGGTCGCCGCTCGGCCTCCGCATGGTGCGTGACCGCATTGCTGTACACGCTCTCGACGTGCCCGTGTGGGCCGCGGTGCGCGACGTGCGCGATCCGGTGGCCTGCGCCGGACCGTTGCGGGCGTGGTGGCCTCAGATCCGAGGCGATGACGAGCCGGAGGTGAACAACGGCGGTGATGCGCACGCGGCGGAGCGGTACCTCAGCCGTCGGGCGACGGGCGGCCTCGTGCTGCGCGGACTGCCGGGTCTCGTGGGCGGCTGACCCGCACCGGGTCAGGCATCGCGGTACGCGTCCGCCGACGCGGCGGACGTGGGCTGCACGTTGAGTGCGCGTACAACGGCGGCGGGAGGAACCGCGCTGCTGGGTTCCTCGGGGGTCAGACGCAGCGATCGCGTTGTTCCCGGAGCCATATGGAACCAGGAGTCCTCGGCACGGTAGCCGGGCGCGGACACCACGACCCACTGGGCCAGTTCGTCGGCTGTGACAGCTATCTGCCAGTTGCCGGAGACGTAACGCAGCGTGCCGCGCAGTCCCCCTCTGCGGGCAGGCAGCGCTCGTCCGTCCAGTAGGACCACTTGTTCCGCCAGCACGCTGTCGTCGGCAGCGGCGGTGAAAGCCAGGTGCAGCACTTCGCGGGTCCGGGGTCCGAACCGGTAGGCGTGGTTGACATCGGTGAAGACGCCCAGAAACCGGTCGAGGTCGATCTCCGTCGCGCCGCGTGCGGCCACGGTCAGTGCCGCCTGCCGGTCGTCCAGCAGCATTCCCTGAGCGGTCCAACTCCTGACCGTGAGGTTGCCGGCCAACGGGGTGGCAGTGTCGTTCACCACCGTCACGGTCGTTCCGTTCAGGCCCTCGTCGTGCACAAGGATCGCGGTGGGCGCCAGCACACGGCGCACGGCGTACCACGGGGCTTTGGGGCGGCCATATGCGTCGACCAGCCCCCAGCCCGCACCCGGGAGCAAGTCGCGCAGCGCCAGCACGACGGCACCGGAACAGGGGTCGCGGGGGCGCCGCCACTGGCTCAGGACCTCGGTCATGGCGGCGCACACAGCGGCCCGCCCCAGGTCGAGATAGCGCTCGGGATCAGTGCGGCGTACCTGGGCGGGGTCGACGCCCAGCAACGTGCCGACGTAGTGGTCCCGGACGTCTTCGAAGTCCCAGGAAGCCGTCCGGTCCCGGGGAACGGCGGCTTTCCACTCGGGGTGATGGCCGGCCACGTGCGCCCCGCCGAAAGCACGCAGTACGCTCTGTTCCTCGGGCGGGATGCTGAACGCGAGGCACTCGGCGGCGAAGCGTACGCCCGCGACACGGATGTCGGAGAGCGGACGCAGATACGCGCCGACGCCGAAGTAGTGGGCGATGCCGGCCCTGGGATGTGAGGGGAATCCTCCGCCCATGGGGGTCGAGGTGACGTACGGAACGTCCAACGCGCTGGAGCGCAGCACCTTCGGAATGATCTCGGTGACGGCCCGCACCTCCCAGCTGCTGGACGGAAGCCCCAGGAGGACGGGCTGCTGCTCGGTTTCGTTGCCCCCGCTGACGACCGCGGTGCTGGGCCTGCCGCCCAGTCTGTCCGCGAGTTCCGACACCTCGGCCGCGAGTTCTTCCGCGAAGTCGTCGTCGTCCGGGGGGTCCAGGGTGGCCAGCATGCAGTCCTGCCAGACCAGCATGCCGAGCTGGTCGCAGGCGTCGTGGAAGGCGGCTTCCTCGTAGAGTGTGCCGCCCACCAGCCGGATCAGATTGAATCCCGCTTCCCGGGCCTGCCGGACGCACTCCGCGGCCGTCTCAGGTGGGGTCTGCACCGAGAAGGGATCCGGAGGCATCCAGCAGGTACCCGCGACGAAGACCGGCACGCCGTTCACCCGCAGCCCGAACGCGCCGTCGCCGTCCGTCGCCTCGACGGTACGGAAGCCGACTCTGCCCAGAAGGACGCGCACACCGTCGGCCTCGACCTCGACCGGATAGAGGGGTTGGTCACCGTGCGAATGCGGCCACCACCGCCGCACTCCGGGCAGGCGCACGCTCACCGTGTGGTGCGTGGGCGAGGCCGCTTCGCAGTCCACCACGACGTCCTTCACGTGCACACGGCTGCGGGAGGCGGCCGTGGGGGCGGCGAAGAAGATGTCCGCATCGAGGATTCCGGTGCTCCCCTCCAACCGAGTCCTCAGTCTTCGTCCCACCACGACAGGTCGGTCCAGGGGAGCCAGAGTCAGCGGACGCCAGGGCCCCACCACCGCGACCCCACCCGGCCATCCAGGGGCGCGGCCGAGCAACGAGGTACGCAGGTGGCGCCATGCCTGGTGGGTGACGAGCGGGGACTTCCACCGCGGTCGCGGACGGCGGCGGCCCGCCACCACAGGTGTGCTGGCGGCGCATCGGACGACGACCTCGGTGGGCCCGGCCAGGCCTTCGAGCGGCACGCCCACCGACCGGAACATGTTCCGGCTGTGTGCGACGTGCTCACCGGCGACCCACACGTCGGCGATGGTCGCCAAGCCGTGAAGGGCGAGCCACCAGCCGGCCGGCCGCGGGTCGAGATCGACGACGCATCGCCACCACCAGTCCTGGCCGTCGTAGTCCTCCGCCCTGGCTTTCCGTTCGCCGTAGGCGCGACGGACGGCGTCCGCCGCGGTGCCCGGAACCCGGGCAGGGATCCACGCGGCTTTTCGGGGCAGCGAGTCCGGGCCCTCGACCACGCCTGGTGCGGTGCCGAGCAGAGTCCATCGAGCGGTGGCGAGGAGGTCCGGGGCCGCGCCGAACGGGTCCGGGGGCTCAGCCGGTGACATCGGCGCGCTCGTCGGCCGGATGCCGGGACCACACAGCCAGGTGCGCGGTGCCTTCCGCCCATGCTTCGGCCACCGTGTCCAGCACACCGTGCACATCGCGGGTGCCACGTCGCCCTGCGCGCGCCAGCTTGAACTGCGCGCTCTTGGCCGCGGCGGCCGCAGCGGCGAACGCCGCTGCGGCAGGGGACAGCCGACCGGCCCCACGGTCGGCCAGCCAGCCGAGAGCAGAGGCGGCCAGTTCCGCGGTCGCGCCGCACTGCCGAAGGCTGCCGAACGCGTACTGGTGGAAGGCGGCGATTCCCTGCCGGGCAAGCCACTGGGCATCGGCCTCGACCCGCCGAGCGAGCCGGACCACCGGGTTGTCGGGGGGCCGCCGGCCGATGTGCTCCCGTGCGAGCTGCTCGGCGCTCACGGTCAGGTCCGCGTCACGGCGCACCAGACGATCCAACGTCACGACCTCGGCGTAGGGCGGCAGCATCCAGCGGGAGTCGGCGACACCGCTCTGCAGAACGGCGTCGCAGTCGGCACCGGACAGCTCCCAATAGCCCGCTCCGTGAAAGTACGCCAGCCGCCGTCCCGCGATGTCCACGGCGTTGGCAACGATCGTGGACTTCATGTGCGTGCGTCGATAGGCGGTGCCCGCCGTGTCGGGGAGGAAGAACGCGTCGGCCTCCACGGTGACGAGCCGGCCAGCGGCGAGATGCTCCTCGATGTGTTGCCCCAGCGGGCGCCAGACGTTGATCTCCTCCACGTGGAGGCCGTAGAGCCGCCTGAGGTCCTCGACCGGGAATTTCAGAAAACGCCACTGATCGCCGATGAAATCCGCCGACAGGGCACAGACCGCCGCCGGAGTCGGGTCCAGCCCCAGGGAGTGGATGACCTCGATCCAGACGTCGAGACTGCAGTTGGTCTCCGTCCACACACGGTCGGGACTGTGCAGGGAATGCCGTGTGTAGGTCTCGGGGCGCAGGGAGATCACCGGTTTCACAGGAACAGCGCCTTCCGCACGGATACGGGCCACCGCACGGGATCCATGCCGTGCGTGCCCAACAGCGCCAGTGCCAGCCGCTCCAGCCCGAAGCCCACGCACGCGGTGTGGGCGGGGGCGCCACCGCTGCTGATTCCGAACGAGAGCCCGAAGTGGTCGCCGTGGTAGTTGCAGGAGGCCACCGCCCACGAGGTCCGCCGTCCATCCGTTCCGGTGGCGTGGAGCGGGACGGTCAACTCCGTTTTGGCGCCCGCGTCCAGTTGGTTGGCCGCGAGCAGTCGTCCCGCGCGTCCGAAAAAGGGGTCGCTGGCAGCCAGCGGCGAGGCCGCCAGACCCATCTCCCGCAGCAGTTCCACACCGCGCGCCCGCCATGTGTCGAGATGGGTGCGGGCGCCCGCGGCATCACCCAGATACACATACTCACGCTGGCGGAACGTCTGCATACGGAAGGGATCGCAGGACGGTTCCCGCCGGAAACACTGGGCGAGCACGTCGAGGACGCGTCCCCTCTCGGGCAGGTCGCCCCGCTGCAGGGCGTACACCGGCTGGCAGGCGGCGGGTACGAGCACCAGGTCGGAGGGGACCAGGGACGCCGTCCACTCGTCCCGCGCAGCCTCGTCCCCCGCGTCGGCCGACGCAGGACGGCGCCGTCGCTCGGCCTCGCGGAACGTGAACACCGCGCCGCCGAGGTGGGGAAAGGAGACGGGATACCCCGTTCTCGCGAAGTCCGCCGCAGGGTAGACGGGTGGCAGGCGCATGCTGGTCGCCCGCTGATCGGCGCCCCGCTCGGTGATGGCGTGCTGGACGCCTTCCACGATCGCCTCGAACGCGGAGCCGTGGCCGTACACACCGTCGGCGCCCAACGGCAGCAGATGCCCGCTCTTCACCAGGGCCGTGAGAAAGGCCGAGGACGGCATGTCATCCGCCATCACGCCTCCCCGGCGGCCAGCAGGAGCAGGGCGGTGTTGGCGGCTATGCGGTCGTTGTTCACCATCACCAGACCGCCGTACGCATCCCGCAACAGGCGGCCCATCGAGTAGGGCCCGTCGTTCGCGTAGCCGGCCATACCGGTGACGACCAGCGCGCCATGGACGACATCCACCGCCAGCTCGGATGCCGAGACCTTCACATTGTTCGAGGCTGCCGCGGACCGGGGTTCGGCCAGTTCCTCCGCCGGCGTCTCATCGAAACGGCGTGCCTCGCAACGCACCAGAGCGGCCAGGCGCTGGTGCTGTCGCGCTACTTCGACCAGTCGGTACCCACCCGGCGGAAGGGCGCCGGACGAGCGTCGCGCGCTCTCCCGGACGAAACGTCTGGCCTTGCCGAGGGCCTGGGTCGCGAGGCCCAACCATACGCAGGCCCACAGCACATGGGAGACCGGCAACATGGTCCGCGCCAGGATGTCCGCGAACCCGTCCTCCAGGACGTGATCGAAGGGACCCTGACCGCGCAACCTGTACGGCGGTCCGCACGTGCCTCGGAAGCCGAGCGTGTCCCACCCGCCGGTTTGTTGCAGTTCGGGCCGTCGGCACAGCACGAGGACCTGGTCCGTGGGCGAGTTGGACGATCGGGCCGCGGTGACGAGGACGGCGTCGGCGTGGGCGCCGTAGGAGATCACCGGGACGCTCTTGTCCAACCGGAATCCCCCGGCTCGGCGTTCCAGCACGCATCTGCTGGAGGAGGCGTCTCCGCCCGTTCCCGTCTCCGACGTCGCGGACGCGATCAGGAGTTGCCGCTCGGCCGTCTCCTGGAGGAAGAGACGCAGGGCGGCGCTGCGCGCATGCCGAAGCAGGCACGCGACCTGGATCTGATGCATGGCGTAGATCAGCGCGGTGGAGGCGCACTGTTGAGCCAGCGCCTCCACAGCTCCTGCGATCTGCGCCACTCCGGCGCCGTCACCGCCCAGGTCCACAGGCACCATGGCGGACAGCAGACGCGCCTCGCGCAGACCTGCCAGGGCCTCGGAGGGAAGACGTGCGTGACGGTCGACGTCGGCGGCGGCCGGTCCCGCCCACGTCCGCGCCACGAACGCCGCCCGTTCGACCACATCCGCTCGGCACGGCGCCGTCACAGAACGCCTGCCGAGCGCATCTCGTTCACAGCGGCACGCATGGCTCGGATGCTCGCGAACGTACTCTTGCGCAGCAGATGGTCGGCGAACTCGATGTCGCAGGCGTTCTCCAGCGCCAGCATCACGGTGACGCTGGCAAGCGACGTCATCCCCCGCTCGTACAGGTCGTCGGAGTCGGCGAGTTTGTCCACCGGCACTCCGAGACGCGCGTGTTCCTGGAGTACATGACGGATGACCGCGTCGTCGTCCGGCGCGGCTGCGGTCTGCGTCACGACGTGCTCTCCCCTCTTGCGCCGAGGTGCGTCTGCGGCCGTGGAACGTCGTTCCACGGGGTGAAGGAGAGCGCACGTGGCCGCCGCTCCCGCGCTCGGGCCGGTACCGCTCTGTCGGGCTTTCGGATCAACAGGTCGTCCATGACGAGGACGTCCAGTGCGCTGCGGGCGAACGTCTCGAGGGCGTCGCCGCGAGACAGGACCATGGGGCGGCCCGCGAGATTGAAGGAGGTGTTCACCAGACACGGAACCCCGGTCAGTTCATGGAAGGCCCGCAGGATCGCGTGGAACAGTGTTTGCCGCGCGTGGACCACCTGTGGCCGCGTCGTTCCGTCGACGTGAACACCGGCCGGCACACCGGCCCGCATGGATTCGCGCACCGGCACCGCGACCAGCATGTAGGCGGAGGGCGCGGGAGCCTCTCCCTCGAAGTATTGTCCCCAGTGCTCCGCGGGGACCGCGAGCGCCAACGGGCGCCAGCCCTCACGCCCCTTGAGTTCGTTCACCCGGGTCAGGGCTTCTCTGCGACGCGGATCGCACAGGATGCTGCGTGCGCCCAGGGCCCGTTGTCCGATTTCCGCACGGCCCTGCCACAAGGCGACCACCAGCCCGTCCGCGAGGTGCTGCGCCGTCTTCCGCGCCAGGAGTTCCTGCGCGCACTGCTCCACATGCCACTTCGACAGTCCGGTCCGCTCCTCGTCGCGCAGCGCGGCGGACCGCGGCGCCCGGAAGGCGTGGCGCATCCTTTCGGGCGGCCGCCACCGGGGGCCCCGCAGTTCCCGGTCCGCGAGGAGGGCGGCGCCCAGGCTGACGCCGGCGTCGTTGGGCACCGGGGGTATCCACAGGTCCGCGAACAGCCCGGACCTGCTGAGCCGGCCGTTGGCGGCGCAGTTCAACGCGACTCCACCGGCCAGCGCCAGCGTGTCGGCCCCGGTGATGCGTCGTGCGGCGCGAGCCAGGGCGAGGAGGGCCTCCTCCAGTCCGTCCTGGACGGATGCCGCGAAGTCGGAGTACGCCATGACGTCGGCGACCTGGGCTTCACGGAAGGGGAAGTTGGCCTTCCGGAAATGCGCCCGCAGGCGGCTCCTGCTCAGCGCGTAGTGCATCCGCACCGGTGCTTCAGCGGGCGGTGCGGCGCTGATGGCGTAGTCGTCGGCCTCGACGACCAGGGGTACGGACTGCCGGGGGCGGCCGTAGGCAGCCAGTCCCATGAGTTTGCCGGCCCCCCAGACCGTGAGACCGGCCCACTCCGCCGCCCAGCCGTAGAAATGGCCGAGTGAGTCCCGCGTACCCCAGGACTTGACCACGTCGATGCCTTCAGGAGTGCCCACCGCCAGCGTCGTTGCGGCCGACTCCCCACGGCCGTCCGCCACGATGACGGCGGCCGACGGCACCCCACTGGTGTAGAAGGCGCTGGCCGCGTGGGCGAGATGGTGGTCGTAGCAGCGGATGGGCACGGACCGGGACCGGTCGGCGCTCGCCGGACCCAACAGCCAGGATCTGAAGCGATCTTCGTCGAAGTCCGCGCCCTCGGTCGCGGAGAGCCTGGGCAGGTCCCAGCCCACGGCGATCACGTCGAGTGAGTCCGCCCGGAGGCCCGCGTCCGCCAGACAGGAGTGCACGGCCTCGCGGGGGGACTCACCCGGCGCATAGCGGTTCCGGCTCAGCCTCTCCTGTTCGACCATCGAGACGACAACCCCGTCCCGGAGCAGTGCCGCCGACCCGTCGTGGGGCCCGGCGTTCACCCCGAGGACATGGACGGGGCGCTGCGTGAAGCCCGCGAAGCCGGCCGACGCGGCCTCCGTCCCAGGGCGTTCCGTGCTCATCCGAGGACCGTCTCCGCGGCGGACGACTCCTTCTCGGCGAGATGCTGCAGCATCCGGATCAGCCTCCCGCGATGACTGGACCGCGCCGAGCCTTCGTGCTCGGCGAGCATGTGCAGCATGTACCAGGCGTCGGTCAGGTCCGTGAAGCACCCGGCCATCGAGCCGGCCGCACGGACGCCGTGAGCATGCAGGTACTCGAAGAATCGACTTGCCTGGTAACGCTCCCCGGCCACCCGGCACACATCGATGGGCGCGTCGCTCTCCCGCGCCCACGCCGTGTACGCCCGCAGCGCCTGTTGCGAACGTTCGTGGGTGCTTCGCAGCTGGGCGCGGACCAGGGTCAGCAATTGGGCGGGCGAGCCGCTTCGATCGGGGTCGCGCAGGAGGGCGTAGAGCTTGTACGGTTCGGCCCGCCCTTCGCAGGGGGCGGACCGCATCCGTTCGTAGCTCGGCGCGGGGAGGGCCATCACGTGCCTGCCCAGGTTCAGGTCGACGATGCGGACCCACTCGGGCCCCCGCTCGACCACCAGCACGGCGTGGACGACATGCCTGGAGCCGCTCTCGCCACCGGACGCGGGCGCAGGCAGGTGAAACGCGTCGACCTCCGTGAGGAACGGCACGCCCCTGGCCGACAGGTCGAGCTCTCTCGCCCTGGCAGCCTCAGCGGTGGCGAACGTCTGGATGGACACGACGATGCCGGTCGCCTCGGCCAGGACGTCGTTCCACGTCATGGAGCCGAAGAGCACCGCCCCTCCACGCCACCGCACTCCCCAGGCGAGACCGAGTCTCTCCCAGTACCCCGGGTGCCCCCGCAGGGCAAGCACGTTGGCGATCAACTGCCAGTGGCAGGTGGCGATCGGAGTGGTGTCGGTGTACGCCAGGTCGAGCGCGCCCTCGGCCTCGATCGTCGCGCCGAGCCGGTGTTCCTGACGACCGTTCACGACTCACCACGCTCCAGGAGATCCCAGACCTCTTCCCGCAGTCGTGTGACGGACAGGGAACGGGTGGCATTCGCCATTGTCGTGGCCGGCCACAGAAAGTTGAATTCCTCCTCCATATCCATCATCAATGCCAGGGTCCGAAATGAGTCCAGGCCTGCGTCGGCGAGGGTCGTTCCGTCCTCGGGAACATCCTGTGCGGCCAATGCGGCCGTCAGCAGGCGATGGAAAACGCGTTCGAACTGCGCCCGGGAGAGTGATCCGCCATTTTTCATCTGCGGCTCAATGGGTCATCTCGTCGAACAATTGGTCCTGCAGGCTCACGGCCAGCACATGGCGACCGGTACCGATGGCCATCTGTCCCTCCTTCAAGTCCACGGAATAGCCCGGAGAGGTTTGGGGAATCGCAAGTGACCGCTGGGTGGCGACATCCCACAACCGCACTGAGAGATCGTCACTGGCCGACGCAATGATCAGACGGTCCTGGAAGGTGTCCGCCGTAATGCCCCAGACGCCGTCGCTGTGTCGGCTCAGCGTCGCCAGTTGGCTGCCCGTGGTGTAGTTCCACACCCGGACCTCGCCGCTGGCGCTCGAGGCAGCCAGGACGGGCTGTCCGCGCAGCTCTCCGAACGCCACGTAGCGCACGCCGCGCGCGTGGCCGTAGAGGCGACGCAGATGCTGGCCGGTGTGTGCGTCCCAGATCCAGACGCTTCGGTCGGTGCTCGCGGCTGCGATGACCGTCCGGTCTCCGCGGGTGTCGCAGGCGACCCCCCAGATCCGCTCCTTGGACCCCTCCAGCACCAGCAGTGCCTCGCTGCTTGCCACGTCGTACACCCGGACGGTTCGGTCACGGCTGCCGGAGACCGCGATGGGCCGGCCGTCGACGACTCCTGCGGCCACGCCCCAGACGCTTCGCGTATGCCCGTGCAGCGCCCGGAAAGGTGTTCCGTCGCGCGCGTCCCACAACCGGACGAGACCGTCGTGGCCTCCGGATGCCACGAGCAGACGGTCACCGAACGGGAGGGCGGCCAGGGACAGTACGCCCCCTTCGTGCCCGTGCCACCGCATGAGCAGCTCTCCCGTGCCGGCGTCCCGCACATGGATGGAACCGTCGAGTGACCCGGAGATCAGCGTGCGGCGTCCGTCCACGTCGGCGAAGGCGACACCACGTACCGGTCCGGCGTGGGTGTCCTTCGCCAGGACGGTCGATTCGCTGTCTCCCCACAGCCAGACGCTGCTGACCGCGTCGTCCGTGGGGGACTCGGGCGCCAGGCTCTCCCGGGTCGCAGGGTCCCAGACCCGGATGGAGCGATCAGCGCTCGCGGACACCAGGACACCGCGGTCGTTGAGATTGGCGAAGGTGAGGGCACGGATTCCGCCGAGGTGCCCGGCGAGGACGGCCAGACGCTCGCCGGTGCGGCAGCTCCACAACCGAATCGTCATGTCGGCACTGCCCGAGGCGATGACGGGTTCCCCGTCGACCCTGCCGAACGCCACGCACGTGGCGACGGCCTGGTGTTCGGTGAAGCGGTGGAGCTTCGCCCCGGTCACCGCGTCCCATACCCAGACGGATTCGTCGGAGTTCGCCGTGGCGAGGATCGACCTGTCGTCGACGGTGCCGACGGCCACACCGAGGATGCTGCCCGTCGGGCCGGTGAGACTGAGCAGGTTCTCCTGGCTGACGCGATGCCACACGCACACCGTGCGGTCCATGCCGCCGGAGATCAGCGTCGGGACATCGCCGATGTCCGCCGCCGTGATACTCGCGACCGCGTCACGGTGGGCCCGCAGCTCCCTGATCAGGGAGCCCGTCGTGACGTCCCACGTCCGCAGGAAGCCGTCCTCGCTGCCGCAGGTCACGAGGGGACTGTCCCCGTCCGTGTCGAACGTCAGACAGGTCGGTGCGGAGGGCGCGGCGATGCGCCGGACCAGATTGCCCGAAGTCATGTCCCAGAGGCGGATCGTGGCGTCCGCGCCACAGGACACGATGTGGTGGATCCCCGCGAAGCGGCCGATCCGAAGACCTCGGATCGCACCGTGGTGGGCCTTGAACGCGAGTGAGACCCCACCGGTCGTGCCGTCCCAGACCTGAATGTGATGGTCGAGGGTGGCAGTCGCGATCAGCGGGCGGCCCTCGACCGGTGCGACGGCCAGCGCGGACAGGTCCTGTGAGCCGATACGCGGCCGGGCGGGATGGGCGGCTGGACGGCCCTGGGCGAACCGCAGGAGCCATGGCTGCAGCGCCTGGCTCAGGACGTCGGCGTGCCACTGCACCGTCGGCTCTTCACAGGCGCACTCGAGGGCCAGGTTCGCGATCCGCTGGGCGAATGTGCCGCCGACGCGGGACACGCCGAGCCGCATGTACGACCTGGCGATCCCGGCACTGACGGGGTCACCGTGTGCGGCAATGGGAAACAATTGCGGAATGAGGCGCTCCGGCTCGGCGGCGCCGAGAAAACCTATGTCCCGCATCAAATCACCGAGAAGCTCACCGAACGACGCATGCGTCGGCAAGTGCTGACGGATGTAGCTGTTGACCGTGAGCCAGCCGAGACTTCCCTGTCTTACATAGACGGCGAGTAACTCCGCGATGCGGCGCTGAACATCCCGCTCGGAGTCCACCATCCGCCGCCTCTCCACCTTAGGCGCACCCGTCGAATGAATCGGCAGCTACGCAGCAGCGACTGTTGCTCCGCCCGAGAGAGCATCGTACGATTCCCCGGCGTTGCCCATCAAGACGTGGTGCCACCCAGGCTTCCGAGTGGCTGATGCCGGATGTTCGAGGCACGGTTGATCGAATATGGAGGGGGCGTCGTATGGACCCTCTCGTTGACTGGAGGTATGGCGCCCGCTCATGACGGATATTGATCAAGAGGTCCTGCGGCGGCACTTTATCGCGATCACCACCGCCACCTACGGCGATCCGGTGTGGCCCGCGCTGCCCGGTGTGCGGGACGAAGTCGCCACCCTGAAGAAGTGGCTGTGTTCGGGCGCCCTGGCCGAACGTCGATTCCAGGAGCGCTGGCCCGAGTTGGCAGGCGACCCGCCCGAGGCCGAGGTGCGCGGCCGGTTGACGTCACTTGTCCGAGAACGCGCGTGGACCGACGCCGATGCCGCCGTCGTCTTCGTCTCCGGCCACGGCGTCCAGGCCAACGGCACGCACTATCTGGTCTTCAGCGACAGCGACAGCGACATGGTGTCGTCGACGGCGCTGCGTACCTCCGATCTGATTGCCTGGCTCGCCGACACTCCCGTCCAGCACCTGCTCCTCATCCTCGACGCGTGCTTCGCGGGCGAGGTCGCCGGTGACGCGCTCAGACTGAGCAATGGGTTGGGTCGGCAGTGGCTGGTGCTTCCCAGTGCCACACGCGAACAGCGGGCCGTGGAAGGCGCCCTGACCACCGCCATCGCCCGGTTCCTGAAAGAGCTGCGCGAACCGGAGGGCCGGCGCTACGGCGAGGGCCCTTACATCGACGTGGCCGACTTCCTCCAGGACGTGCAGAAGTTGCTGGGTGACGAGCAGTCACTCCATCCCCTGTACGGCAGCCGCCTTGCCGGGCCGCATGTGTGTCTGCCCAACCCTCACCACAAACGCGAATTCGTTCTCGAACTGGACGCCCACCACCAGGAACTGGCTCTGCCGCGGGAGGATTTGGAAGCCCACTGGTCGCCCCGCTCGCGGGGAGTGGCCACCGCAAAGGAGCCGGGATGGCTGTTCACGGGGCGCCGTGCGCTGATGCGCAAGCTCATAGCGGCGGCATCCGGCGAGCCCGGCGCGATGATCGTGACCGGCGGCGCGGGCAGCGGCAAGTCCGCCGCGCTGTCACGGCTCGTCACATTGAGCGACAAGCACTTCCTGGAGCGCTACACCCAGGAGGTCGAGCTCATCCCGGCGACTCTGCGGCCGCAGGTGGACGCCGTGGACGTGGCCGTCCTGGCCACCGGAAAGCTGCACAGTCGAGTTCTCTCACAGATCTGCAAGGCGCTTGAGGTGCCTGTCCACAGCGCGACCGAGCCCACTGTCGATGAGCTGCTCACCGCCTGGCACGGGTGGCTCAAGTCCCACGGCAGGCCCGTGACCATCGTCATCGACGCGCTCGACGAGGCGGCGGATCCGCAAACCCTGGTCCGGGAGGTCCTTGCCTACCTGGAGCCCGATCCGGCCGCGCCGCGGCTACGGCTGTTGGTGGGCGTTCGCTCGTTGGCCGCCACGGACGGCACGCGAACTGCCGGCACGGTGCAGCCCGAGGCGCAGGTGCTGGCAGATCTCACGGAGAAGCTGCTGGCCGCGAAGCGCGTATCCGTGGACGAGGAGCCCTGGTGGGATCAGCGTGACGTGGTTTCCTACGTACACGGGATCCTTCTGCGAACCCCCGGTTCCCCCTACGCCGAGGCCGAGGCGGAGATCGCGTCCTCCGTGGCTCACGCGGTGGGGGAACGGGCCGGACGATCGTTTCTCGTGGCGCGGATCACCGCCAAGTCATTGGCCGATCGCGGCAAGGTCGTTCTCGCCGACGACGAGACCTGGCTCAGGGCACTCAACGACGGGCTGGTCGGAGTCTTCCGGAACGACCTGCGCGACAGTCTGGGAAATCCGGCCGAGCGCCGCCGCGCCCTCGTCCTGATGCGCGCGGTCGCCTTCGCCCTGGGATCAGGCATTCCCTGGCGGGGGATCTGGCCCTTGATGGCGCACGCGGTGGACGACGACGGTGACCACTACGGTGACAGCGACATCGCCTGGCTGCTGGGCACCCGCCTGAGCGCCTACCTGGTCACCGACCGCAGTGACGGCACGACGGTGTACCGGCTCTTCCACGACCTCCTGCGCACCACGCTCAAGCACCGCTGGCAGGATCTCCTCACCGACCGCCTCCCCGCCGGCAGGGCCGTCGACGTGTAGCGCGGGTGATCCGGCTACTTCGGATGTTCGCCCACGGCGCGGGCCGCCGTTCGCCAGGCCGTCGTGACCGCGAGCCGGGCGGCCGTCGTCCCGCTCTCCGTCTCCGCGGGCAGGCGCATCGGGGCGCCGAGGTGGACGTGGCAGTGCGGGCGCCGGACCGGGGCCGTCAGTGTGCCCGCCAGTTGCTTGGCCGCCGAGCCCGACGCGATCCGCCGGGCGCCCGCGTGACCCACCGGCACGACCAGCGCGCCGGTCGCCTGCGCCAGGCGGGCGAGGCCGGTGCGGAACGGCTCGGGCGCGGTGGCGGCCGCGTCCCTGCGGCGCGGCAGCCCGCCCTCGCCGTAGAGGAGCACGTGTCGGCCGCCGGCCAGGGCCTCGGCGGCGGCGTGGAGGGCCAGCGCCGCGTGCGCCGTCCGGCGGTGGACCGGTATGTGCCCTTCGCGGGACAGCGCCCTGCCGAGCAACGGGATGCGCCACAGGCCCGCGGTCGCCATCACCACCGGCTCCAGCTCGTACCGCCGCAGGGCGGTCATGACGACGGCCGGGTCGGCCATGGAGTCGTGGTTGGCCACGAAGATGGTCCCCGCGGGCAGCCGCAGCTTGATCTCGCTGGTGACGGTGAGCCGCCCGAAGAACGGCGTCAGGGCGGTGACAGCACGGCTGAACACGGGAGCCTCCGGTATGGGCGGTCGGGGCCCCAGTCTCGTGCGAGGGGGACAGCCCACGCCTGAGTACGGCTACTCAGATCCCGGCCGGCGCACGACCGGTTCCGCGGTGTTCGGCGCCTGGTCGGGGGCATCCGCAGAACAAGAGACACCGAACGGCCCGACACCCGAAGGGACGGACCCCATGCTCGCCATCATCTCGGCGGTGCTGTTCTTCTTCGCCTTCCTGATCAACGCGGCGGAGATCTCGACCAACGACACCTTCACCTCCACCAATGTCATGCTCCTCGGCCTGACGGCGCTCGCCCTCCACCTGGCGGGAGTCGGCAGCGGCTGGTCGGTGCGCGGCCGCCGACGCTGAGCACACCTGCGGAAAACCGCCCCGTACTCTCGTCCCGTACTCGCGGACAGTCGCTCCCACAAGGGAAGATGGGACCGCAGGTCCATGGTCAACCGATGTGGAGGAGCGGGCACATGCAGCACGAGCGAGCGGGCCGGACGGCCGGCCCCGAGGATCTCGTCGACGTCGCCCGGCTGGTCACCGCGTACTACGCGCTGCACCCCGACCCGGCCGACCCGGGACAGCGCGTGGCGTTCGGCACCTCCGGACACCGGGGATCGTCGCTGAACACGGCGTTCAACGAGGACCACATCGCCGCGACCAGCCAGGCCATCTGCGAGTACCGCGCCGCCCAGGGCACCGACGGCCCCCTCTTCCTCGGCGCCGACAGTCACGCCCTGTCCGAGCCCGCCAGGGTCACCGCCCTGGAGGTGTTCGCCGCCAACGCAGTGACGGTGCTCGTCGACAGCGCCGACGGCTACACGCCCACGCCCGCCGTCTCCCACGCGATCCTCACCCACAACCGGGGCCGCACCGCCGCCCTCGCCGACGGCGTGGTCGTCACGCCGTCGCACAATCCGCCGGCCGACGGCGGCTTCAAGTACAACCCGCCGAGCGGGGGACCGGCGGGGTCGGACGCCACGTCCTGGATCCAGGACCGGGCCAACGAGATCATCGCGGCCGGCCTGAAGGACGTCCGGCGCGTCCCCTACACCCAGGCCCTCGCCGCGCCCACGACCCACCGCTACGACTTCCTCGGCACGTATGTCGCCGACCTGCCGAGCGTCCTCGATCTGGACGCGATCCGCGCCGCCGGCGTCCGGATCGGCGCCGACCCGCTGGGCGGGGCGTCGGTCGCCTACTGGGGCCGGATCGCCGAACAGCACCGCCTCGACCTCACGGTGGTCAACCCGCTCACCGACCCCACCTGGCGTTTCATGACGCTCGACTGGGACGGCAAGATCCGCATGGACTGCTCGTCGCCGTACGCGATGGCCTCGCTCATCGAGCGGCGCGACCGGTTCGACATCGCCACGGGCAACGACGCCGACGCCGACCGGCACGGCATCGTCACCCCGGACGCGGGCCTGATGAACCCCAACCACTACCTGGCCGCCGCCATCGCCTACCTCTACGCGCACCGCGAGCAGTGGCCGGCCGACGCGGGCATCGGCAAGACGCTGGTGTCGTCGTCGATGATCGACCGGGTCGCCGCCGACCTCGGGCGGCGGCTGGTCGAGGTGCCCGTCGGATTCAAGTGGTTCGTGGACGGTCTGGTCGACGGATCGCTCGGCTTCGGCGGCGAGGAGTCGGCCGGCGCGTCCTTCCTGCGCCGCGACGGCTCCGTCTGGACCACCGACAAGGACGGCGTCATCCTGGCGCTGCTCGCCTCCGAGATCACGGCCGTCACCGGGAAGACGCCCTCCGAGCACTACGCCGGGCTGACGGACCGTTTCGGCGCGCCCGCCTACGCCCGCATCGACGCGCCGGCCACGCGGGAGGAGAAGGCGCTGCTCGCCAAGCTCTCGCCCGCGCAGGTCACCGCCGACACCCTGGCCGGGGAGGCGGTCACGGGCGTGCTCACCGAGGCCCCGGGCAACGGCGCGGCCGTCGGCGGCATCAAGGTGACCACCGCCAACGCCTGGTTCGCGGCCCGCCCGTCGGGCACCGAGGACGTCTACAAGATCTACGCCGAGTCCTTCCTCGGCCCGGACCACCTCAGCCGGGTCCAGGACGAGGCCAAGGACGTGGTCGACGCGGCCCTCGCCGGCTGAGGGGCGGTCCGCCGGGTCGCGACGCAGGGACTCAGGAGCCTCACGTGACGCGGGCCGCACGTCGGCCACGGAACTCGGCTCCCGGCCGGTTCGACTACTGAACCGGTGCGGCGCGATTCCGGCGACGCCGTACGACGTGACCTGGAGACACGGTTGATGGACGAGTCCCGGCAAGCCTCCCTGCCCGGTACGGGCGCGGCCTTGCAGAAGGCGGGCCTGCCGCCCGCGCTCTGCGGGCGGCGACCGTGAGGCGCCCGCTCTGGCCGTCGCGCAGGCGCTCGGCATCGAGGAGGTGCACGCCCGCCGCAGCCCCGAGGACAAGGCCGACCTCGTACGGGAGTTGAGGGAGGAGGGCTACCGGGTCGCGGTCGTCGGCGACGGGGTGAACGATACGGCCGCGCTGGCCGGAGCCGACCTCGGCATCGCCATGGGCAGTGGCACGGACGTGGCCATCGGCGCGGCCGACGTGACCCTCGTCCGCGGTGACATCGAGGCTCTCGCGGACGCGGTCCGGCTCGCCCGGCGCACGCTGGGCACGATCCGCGCCAACCTGGTGTGGGCCTTCGGCTACAACATCGTCACCGTCCCCCTGGCCATGGTGGCTCTGCTCAACCCGATGCTCGCCGCGGCGGCCATGTCGGCCAGCTCGGTGCTGGTGGTCGCCAACAGCCGGCGGCTGTGCGCCTGGCAGCCCTCGGTGTCGCCCACGCCCGGGCGGAGGCACACGCGATGACCGAACGCGCTCTCCCGCGGGCCTCCCGCCGCCGGCTCACCGACACCCTGCTCGCCGCGCTCGCCCCCGTCGCCGCCTGCGCCCTCGCCCTCGGCGCGCTGAGCACCTGGACCGCCTACGGTCGTCGCGCCCGCCGGCCGGGTTCCCGAAGAAGCGGCCGGTCGCCGTATCTCTACGAATCGGTCTCGATCCGGGCGGCTGCTTGGGGGCCGCAACCGGGGCGGCAATCATGGGGGCCATGCACCGGCCCGTCCGCCTCCGCGCCCCCGAGTGGGTCACGGTCGACGACTCGACTCTGAACGTCGCGCTCGTGTACCCGATGCAGGGGCCCGCCGGCGTGTTCGGCCCCACCTGCGAGACCTGCGCCCGGCTGGCCGCCGAGGAGGTCAACAAGGCGGGCGGGGTGCTGGGCAGGGAGCTGCGGCTCCTGGAGGTCGACGGGGGCGCAGAGCCTTGGCAGGTCGCGCGGGACGTGGAGGCCCTGGTGGCCACGGGCGTGGTGCAGGGGGTCACGGGCTGGCACATCTCCTCGGTGCGGCAGGCGATGGCCCCACGGATCGCCCACCGCGTGCCCTACGTCTACACCGCCCTGTACGAGGGCGGCGAACGCACCGACGGCGTCTACCTGACCAGCGAGACCCCCGCCGGGCAGCTGCTGCCCGCGATGCGGCTGCTCACGGAGGCCCGGGGCGTGCGCCGCTGGTTCGTCGTCGGCAACGACTACGTCTGGCCCCGGCGCACCGCCCGGGCCGCCCGCCGCTACGCACGCGACTCCCGGGGCCGGGTCTGCGGCGAGGCGTACCTCCCGCTCGACGCCGACGACTTCCATGACGTGCTGCGCCGGATCGAGCGGACCGACGCCGACGCCGTCCTGATGCTGCTGGTCGGCAGCGACGCGGTCCGTTTCAACCGGGCCTTCGCCGCGGCCGGACTCGACCAGCGTTGTCTGAGGCTGAGCACGCTGATGGACGAGAACATGCTGCTGGGCAGCGGCGCCGAGGCCACCGCCGACCTCTACAGCACGGCCGGGTTCTTCGCCTCGCTGGCCGACCGCAACACCCTGGACTTCCACGGGCAGTACGCCGACCGCTACGGCGTGACGGCCCCGACCCCGGGCAGCCTCGGCGAGTCCTGCTACGAGGGTGTGCTGCTGCTCGCGGCGCTCATCGAACGGGCCCGCACGCTGGACGTGTCCGCCATCGGCGCCGCCGCCGGCACCGTCTCCTACGAGGGTCCGCGGGGCCTGCTGAGCCTGGACGGCCGGCATGTGCGCCAGCGCATCTACCTGGCGCAGGCGGACGGACTCGACTTCAACGTCCTCGCCCAACTGCGCGCTCCGCACGAGTTGTCGTGACGTCCCGGCCGTCCTCCAGGACCCCGGCCAGCCGGTCCAGCAGGCCCTCCAGCCGTTCGCCCCGCTCGTCGTCCACGAGCAGCGGCTCCAACTCCGCCCAGTCCGCTTGCACTTCGCGCACCAGCTGCTCCCGGCGCCGGGCGCCCCGAGGGGTGAGGTAGGCCAGCACGCGGCGGCGGTCGGCCGGATCGACTCTGCGGAACACCAGGTTCTGGTCGACGAGTTGGTCGACCAGCTTGGTGGCGCTCGGGGCCGGCAGGAAGGCATGGTCGGCGACGGCCGTCATGTGGTGTCCCTGGCCGTCCGAGAGCAGGTCGAGGACCCGCCACGCCTCCACCGAGCAGTCGAACTCGTCCAGTACGGACTGGACCCGGCGCACGGCGAGGCGCTCGGCGCGGGTCAGCAGCCGGAGCAGTTCCTGGGGCCGGCTCGCCATCGCACTCCTCCGCTCGAAGTCCTGTTTCCCGGTGCGGGGTTGGCGGGAGGGAGCCTACCGCAAAAGTCCTTTTCCCCAGGAAGTATCAATGCTCGCTTCATTACTTCCAGCAGAAACTATTCTTCAATTGCGTGGAAACGCCGGGGTAACACTCTCCTCGCAGGCTGAGCGCGCTTCATCCGTTCCTCTCGCACCGCCCTTCGGGCCATGGAGGTTTCGTATGTCCGGGTTCAGCATCAGCAGAAGAGGCCTGTTGGCCGGCATCTCGGCCGTCGGCGCCTCCGCCGCGCTCAGCGCCTGTGGCGCCAAGACCGGTGACGCCTCCTCCACGGACGCGGCCGGCGCCTCCGCCGACACCTCCGGCAGCACGGTCAAGGTGGGGCTGCTGAACTCGCTGTCGGGCACGATGGCCATCAGCGAAGTCACCGTCCACAACGCCCTGTTGCTCGCCATCAAGGAGATCAACGCGGCCGGCGGCGTGCTCGGCAAGAAGCTCAAGGCCGTCAGCCAGGACGGGGCCTCCGACTGGCCCACCTTCGCGGAGAAGGCCGAAGCCCTGATCAAGGACGACAAGGTCGCCGCCACCTTCGGCTGCTGGACCTCGGCCAGCCGCAAGGCCGTGAAGCCGGTCTTCGAACGGTACAGATCGCTGCTCTTCTACCCCGTGCAGTACGAGGGCCTGGAGCAGTCGCCGTACATCTTCTACATCGGCGCCACCACCAACCAGCAGATCGTCCCGGCTCTCGACTACCTCAAGAAGCAGGGCCTGACCAAGCTCTACCTCGTCGGCAGCGACTACGTCTTCCCGCGCACCGCCAACAAGATCATCAAGGCGTATGCGAAGGCCAAGGGCATGACGGTGGTCGGCGAGGACTACGCGCCGCTCGGCTCCACCGAGTTCGGCACCATCGTCAACAAGGTCAAGGGCTCCGGCGCGGACGCCGTGTTCAACACCCTCAACGGCGACAGCAACGTGGCCTTCTTCAAGGAGTACAAGTCCTCCGGGCTCACCGCGAAGAGCATGCCGGTGCTGTCGGTGTCCATCGCCGAGGAGGAGGTGAAGAGCATCGGCACCCAGTACCTCCAGGACCAGCTGACCGCGTGGAACTACTACGAGACCACGCCCGGCGCGGCCAACACCAAGTTCGTGGCGGCCTACCAGGCCGAGTACGGCAAGGACAAGCCGACCAGCGACCCGATGGAGGCCGCCTACATCTCCGTGTATCTGTGGAAGGCGATGGTCGAGAAGGCGGGTTCGTTCGACGTCGCCAAGGTGAAGGCGGCCTCGGCCGGCATCACCTTCGACGCCCCCGAGGGCAAGGTCACCGTCGACGGAGCCACCCAGCACGTGTACAAGACGGCCAGGATCGGCAAGGTCGGCGCCGACGGCCTGATCACCGAGGTCTGGAACTCGGGCGGCCCGATCAAGCCGGACCCCTACCTCAAGGGCTACGACTGGGCCTCCGGCCTGTCCTGATCCCCGGCCCCTCCCCGGCGGGACCCGGCCCCCGTCACCGGGCCGGTCCCGTCACCGGGCCGGGTCCCGCCCCTGGCAAGCCCGCACTCCCGTCCCCGACCAGGAGCCGCTTCATGACGGTCATCCTCAACCAGTCCTTCACCGGCATCAGCATCGGCGCCGTCCTCCTGCTCATCGCGCTCGGCCTGACCCTGACCTTCGGTCAGATGGGCGTGATCAACATGGCGCACGGCGAGTTCATCATGGCCGGCGCCTACACCACGTACGTCCTGCAGAAGTCCGTCAGCGACGCGGGCGTCTCCCTGCTCGTCGCCCTGCCACTGGCCTTCCTCGTCGCCGGGGCCATGGGCGCGCTGCTGGAGTGGCTGCTCATCCGGCGCCTGTACACCCGACCGCTGGACACCCTGCTGGTCACCTGGGGTGTCTCCCTGATGCTCCAGCAGCTCGCCAGGGACGTCTTCGGCGCGCCCAACGTCCAGACCCGCGCCCCCGACCTGCTCACCGGCAACATCTCCCTGGGCGGCGGCATCACCTTCGCCAACAGCCGGCTGTTCATCCTCGGCCTCGCCCTGCTCTGCGTCCTCGCCCTCACGCTCATCCTGCGGCTCACGCCGCTCGGCCGCCGTATCCGGGCCGTCGTGCAGAACCGCGACCTCGCCGAGGTGTCCGGCATCGCCACCGGACGGGTGGACCGCACGACCTTCTTCATCGGCTCGGGCCTCGCGGGCGTGGCCGGCGTCGCGCTCACCCTCGTCGGGCCGATCGGCCCGACCATGGGCACCAACTACATCGTCGACGCCTTCCTGGTCGTCGTCGTGGGCGGCATCGGGCAGCTCAAGGGCAGTGTGATCACCGCCTTCGCGCTCGGCGTGCTCCAGTCGGTCCTCGAGTACTCGACGACGGTCAGCGTCGCGAAGGTCATGGTGCTCGTGGCGATCGTCGCCTTCCTCCAGTGGCGACCCCAGGGCCTGTACACACTGCGCACCCGGAGCCTGGCATGACGACGACCCCCACCGTGACCCCCTCGACGGTCACCACGGTGACCCCCGCGCCCCTGCTGGAGCGCCTCCGCGTCCCCGGCGCCTTCGCCCTCGGCGCCGTACTCCTCCTCGGCGTCGCCCCGCTCGCCCTCTCCGACTTCCGCCTCTCCCTCCTCGCGAAATACCTGTGCTACGCGATCGTGGCCGTCGGCGTCAGCCTCGCCTGGGGTCGGGGCGGACTCATGGTGCTCGGCCAGGGCGTCTTCTTCGGCATCGGCGGCTACGCCATGGCCATGCACCTCAAGCTCGCCGACGCCGCCGCGACCGGCGAGACGCTGCCCGACTTCATGCAGCTGTACGGCACCGGCGACGCCCTGCCCTGGTGGTGGAAGCCCTTCGCGAACCCGGCCTTCGCGCTCGCCATGACCGTCCTGCTGCCCATGGCGGTCGCCGCGCTGCTCGGCTTCTTCGTCTTCCAACGCCGGGTCAGGGGCGCCTACTTCGCGATCCTCAGCCAGGCCCTCGCCGCCGCCCTGTCCATCTGGCTGATCGGCCAGCAGGCCACCACCGGCGGCACGAACGGCCTCACCGACATCCAGGGCTTCTTCGGCTACTCGCTGGACGACCCGGTCAACCAGCGGATGGTGTACTTCGTCATCGCCGCCGTCCTGCTCCTGCTGGTGGCCGCCGCCCGCCAGTTGTTCGTCAGCCGCTACGGCGAACTCCTCGTCGCCGTACGGGACTCCGAGGAGCGGGTGCGTTTCCTCGGCTACAACCCGGCGGTCGTCAAGCTCGTCGCGTATGTCCTCGCGGCCGGGATGGCGGGCCTGTCCGGAGCCCTGTTCGTGCCCGCCGTCGGGATCATCTCCCCGGCGCTGATCGGGATCGTGCCGTCCATCGGGTTCGTCATCGGCGCGGCGGTCGGCGGGCGGGCCTCGCTGGTGGGGGCGGTGCTCGGCGCGATCACCGTGGCCTGGGCGCAGAGCACGCTCTCCGACGCCTTTCCCGCCGCCTGGACCTACCTCCAGGGCCTGCTGTTCGTCCTGGCGGTCGGCTTCCTGCCCGGCGGCCTCGCCTCCCTCGGCGTGGTCCTGCGACGCCGCCGTACCCGTGCCCGTACCGGCATGCGTACCGGCATTCCTGCGACTGGAGAGACGGCATGAGCGGCGAGGGACTGACCGTCCGCGATCTACGGGTGACGTTCGACGGGTTCACCGCCGTCGACGGCGTCGACCTGGACATCCGCCCCGGCGACCTGCGTTTCCTCATCGGTCCGAACGGCGCGGGCAAGACCACCCTCGTCGACGCGGTGACGGGCCTGGTGAAGGCGGCCGGCTCGGTCCGCTTCGGCGACCAGGAGCTGCTGGGCAGGCCCGTGCAGAAGATCGCCCGGCTGGGGATCGGCCGCACCTTCCAGACCGCCACGGTCTTCGAGGAGCTGACCGTCCTGCAGAACCTGGACATCGCCGCCGGCGCGGGCCGCGGCGTGTGGACCATGCTGCGGCGCCGCAAGGACGTTCCCGAGCCGGTCGACAGGGCCCTGGAGACCATCGGCCTGACCGGGCTGCGCGACCGCCCCGCCGGGGTGCTGGCCCACGGGCAGAAACAGTGGCTGGAGATCGGGATGCTGCTGGTCCAGGACGTACGGCTGCTGCTGCTCGACGAGCCAGTCGCCGGCATGAGCCACGACGAACGCGAGGCCACCGGCGCGCTGCTGCAGCGGGTGAGCGAGGACCACACGGTCGTCGTCATCGAGCACGACATGGACTTCATGCGCTCCTTCGCCCGCAGCGTCAGCGTCCTGCACGCCGGCACGGTCCTCAGCGAGGGTTCCGTCGCCGAGGTCCAGGCCGACGCCAGGGTCCAGGAGGTCTACCTCGGACGCGTCTGCGAGCCCGCGCCGGAACCGGCCGCCGCTTCCGTACCCGTCGCCGAGGAGGCATGACGCCCATGCTGGAGATCAACGACATCCGGGCGGGCTACGACCGCACCACCGTCCTGCACGGAGTGACCGTGGCGGTGCCGAGGGACGGTGTCGCGGCCGTCCTCGGCCACAACGGCGCCGGCAAGAGCACCCTGCTGCGCGCCGCCATGGGCCTGATCAGACCGACCGGCGGGACCGTCCGGCTCGACGGCGAGGACATCACCCGCCTCGCCCCGCACCAGCGGGTCGCGCGCGGGATGGCGTACGTCCCGCAGGGCCAGCAGTCCTTCCCGCACCTGACCACCGCGGAGAACCTGCGACTCGTCGCCGACGGCCGGCCCGACGGGCGGGAGGCGATCGCCGAGGCCCTGGACCTGTTCCCCGTCCTGCGCGAGCTGTCCGGCCGCCGCGCCGGGCTGCTCTCCGGCGGGCAGCGCCAGCAACTCGCCGTCGCCCGGGCCCTGGTGACCCGGCCGCGGCTGCTCCTGCTCGACGAACCGACCGAGGGCATCCAGCCGTCCGTCGTCGCCGAGATCGAGGAGACGATCCTGGCCCTCGCCCGGCGCGGGGGACTCTCCGTCCTCCTCGTCGAACAGCACGTCGGGTTCGCCATGCGCGCCGCCCAGCACTACCACGTCCTGGAGGCGGGCCGGGTGACCTCCTCGGGCGAGGGCGGAACGGCCGCCGAGCAGAGGGTACGAGCGGCGCTCAGCGTGTGACACCGGCCGGCTGCCGGGGACCGCGCCGACAAGGTCGGTTCCGACGAGGTCAGTTGCCCCGGTCGGCGTCGGCCGCCCAGGTGGCCGCCAGCGGACCGAACTCGTTCTCGGCGGTCTGGGCCGCCATTCGGGCGTTGCGGGCCCGGGCCTCGGGGCCGTCCGGCAGATGGAAGTCCTCCCCGGCCCGCGCGGAACCGGCCTGCACGCCGGTGGCGGTCGTGAGCCGCCGCCGCACGTACCGGTCGAGCGCCTCGGGAACCTCGGCCGGCGTCGCATCCATGAGGGCGTCCCCGAGCACGGCCGCGTCCAGGATCGCCTGCGCCGCGCCCTGCGCCTGGAACGGCACCATCGCGTGGGCGCTGTCACCCAACAGGGTCACCCGCCCGACGTTCCACCGCGCGAGCGGGGCACGGCTGTAGATGCCGTGGCGGAACACCCGACCCGCCCGTTCGAGGACGCCGAGCACCCGGGGGTTCCAGCCGGCGAACGCGTGCAGTTGCTCCCCGGGTTCCGCCCGGGCCGTCCATGACTCCCGCGCCGCGGCCCGCGTCCCGAACACGGCGACGACGTTGAGCAGTTCCCCTCGGCGTACCCAGTAGTGGACGAAGTGCCGGCCCGGTCCGAGCCAGACCCCGGTGTCCGGCAGGCGCAGATCGGCCACCCGGTCGGCCGGGAGCAGCGCCCGGTAGGCGGCGGTGCGCGAGAAGACCGCCTCGTCGGCGCCGAAGAGCCACCGGCGGGCCGCGGACCGTATCCCGTCCGCGGCCACGACCAGGTCCGCGCGCAGCCGCTCTCCGCCCGCCGTGGTCACATACGCGCAGTCCTCGTCCTGGTCGATGCCCACGACCACGGTGTTCAGGCGCAGCGCCCCGGGTTCGGCCGGGAGCGCGGCGGCCAGGGCGTGGTGCAGGTCGGCCCGGTGGACCTGGAGATAGGGCGCCCCGAACGCGTCCTCAGCCGCGCGCCCGAGCGTCCAGCCGCAGATCTCGGCCCCGTCGGACCAGGTGCGGAAACTGAAGCGGGCGGGGCGGGCGGCCTGCCCGGCGACGGCGTCGAGGAGGCCAAGGCGGCGCAGCACGCGCGTGGCGTTGGGCGCGAGCTGGATCCCGGCGCCGACGTCGCCGAACCGGGAGGACTGTTCGACGAGCGTGACCTCGTGACCGGCGCGGCGCAGGCTCACCCCCGCGGCCAGCCCACCGATGCCCGCCCCCACGACGATCGCCCGCATGCCCCGCCCCCTTCGCCGTCCCGCCGGCATGGCGCAGACGCCGGTGACCGGACACCGCACCGCGTTTTCTCACGTCGATCCTGCACCAGGCGCCCGCACGCAGCAGCCACTGGGCGACCGCCCTCGCGCGTCCGGGCCGCTATCATCCTCTAAAGGTAAAATAAGTGCTTTGCCCGTTTGGGGCTACCCTTCCGACGAGTTGCCGTCCTGCCGGAGTGATCCATGTCCCGCAAGCGCCCCACGGACGACGGCGACGAGCTGCTGGCCAGACTCGGTTCGCTGACCGCCCAGGCGCGCGAGCGCGCGGAGCTGCAACGCTCCCGCGTCGAGCTGGCCCTCGCCCTCCAGCGCGGCATGCTGCCCAGGGACCTGCCCGTGGCCCCCGGCTACCGCCTGGCCGTGAAGTACGCCCCCGCCTGCCACGGCCTCAACGTGGGCGGTGACTGGTACGACGCCTTCACGATGCCGGACGGACGCATCGGCCTGTCCATCGGCGACGTCCAGGGCCACAACATAGAAGCGACCGCGTTCATGGGGCAGGTCCGGGTCGGCCTGCGCGCCCTCGCCTCCGTCACCGGCGAACCCGGCGAGCTCCTGGCCCGGACCAACGACCTGCTCCTCTCCCTGGGCAGCGAGCTCTTCGCCACCTGCACCTTCATGCGGCTCGACCCCGCCACCGGGGTCCTGGAGAGCGCCAGGGCCGGGCACATCCCGTGCGTGTGGGCCACGGCGGACGGCAAGTCCGGCGTCGCCGAGGACGAGGGCGGACCGCCCCTCGGGGTCCAGGAAGGCATGGACTACCCCGTCACCCGGTACCGGCTCACCAAGGGCGGAGTGTTCGTTCTGCTCACGGACGGTGTGGTGGAGGGGCCGACGCTGAGCGTCGAGGAGGGCCTGGACCAGGTCGTACGGCTCGCGGGCGGCGCAGCCGTCGCGGGCATGTCGGCGGGCTCGCTCGCCGCCGCGGTGATCAATGGCGCCGACCGTGTGGGGCACGAGGACGACGCCGCCGTGCTGGTCGTCGGACACGACGGGCTGGTGGGTCCGCAGGTCCCGCGGGTTCAGCCATAGGGCCGGACCTCGCCCCACTCGCCTCGCCGACAGTGCCGCACCGGTGTCTGATGGCTGCTGTGGTGGGTACCTCGGATCTGCGCCGATCAGCCGTCTTCGCCATCGAGACGCTGGCCGTCGCCCTCAGCTACTACGCGGCGGGGCGGCTGGGGCTCATGCGGGAGCTCGTCGTCGAGGGCGCCGTCTTCACCCCCATCTGGCCGCCCACGGGCGTGGCCGTGGCCTGTCTGCTGATCTTCGGGCTCCGCGCCTGGGCCGGCATCGCCTTCGGCGCCCTGCTCGTCATCATGTCCCTGACCTCGCTGCACCCCACCGTGATCGGCACCTTGGTGGGCAACACCGCCGCCCCCGTCTGCGCGTACCTCATGCTCCGCAAGGTGGGTTTCCGCAACGACCTCGCCCGGTTACGCGACGGCCTCGCACTGGTGTTCCTGGGCGCCCTCACCGCGATGCTGCTCAGCTCGACCGTCGGCGTCGGTCTGCTGGTCCTCACCGACAGGCTCGACGCGCGCAGCTTCTGGCCCGTCTGGTCGGCCTGGTGGGTCGGCGACACGATGGGCGTACTGATCGTCACCCCGGTCCTGCTCGTGCTGCACCAGGTGCGCAGGCCCCTGCGCCTGTCCCGTTGGAAAGAGGCCTCGGGCATGGCCCTGATCGCCTGCGTCCTCGTCCCGCTGGCCACGCAGAGCCCCGTCAGCCTGCTGTTCCTCGTCTACCCGCTGCTGATCTGGGCGGCCCTGCGCTTCCAACTCGCCGGCAGCATGCTGTGCGCCCTCTTCACCTCGGTCATGGCCACGGTCGCCGCGACGGACGCGGGCGGCCCCTTCGAACACCTGACCCGCGTCGAAGTGATGATCAAGCTCCAGGCCTTCAACGGGACGATGGCCCTCACCGCCCTCCTGCTCTCCGCGGTGATCACCGAGCAGCACAACACCAGACGCTCCGTGGAGCGCGCCTGCCAGGAACTGGTCGAGGTCCTGGAACACCTCACCGCAGGAGACGCCCCGCCCGGCCGGCCCACGAAGGACGCCGAGGACTGAACGACGGCGCCCGGCCCCTCCCGGAACCCGTCAACCGGGCCGTCCGCCGGCACCGCCTGTGTCACGCCGGCGCGCGAGCCTACGGCCGACGGCCGTGCCGACCGCATCGTCGCCCCGTCCCGCGACGGCGCCGGGCCGACCATCACCTTCGGCGTCGGTTCCGCACACGAAGCGACCGTCGGCGTACGCGCGCGCCGCCGTCGCGGGCTTCGACGGCGACGGATGGACCGACCTCGTCATCGTCGCCGGGGAACGACAGGCGGGCGACGACCCGATCCCGCCGAAGGTCTCCGAGTCGACAGGATCCCCGCGCAGACGTCGCCAAGGGGCCGAGTTGGAGGCCGCACTCCTGGAGGCGGTCTGGGACGAGCTGGTCGCGGTCGGCTACGAGAAGCCGACGTACGAGGCGGTGGCCGACCGGGCCGGCACCAGTCGGCCGGTGCTCTACCGCCGCCGGCCGTCGAAGCGGGAGCTGGTCCTGGCCGCGCTGGCCCGTCAGGCGCCTCCCCTGCCGGACGGGCCGCCCGACACCGGCGACCTGCGCGGCGACGTCCTGGCCCTGCTGCGTCTCGTCGTCGCAGGCACGCGGGAACTCGCCCCTGTGCGCGAGGTGCTCGCCGCGGAGGAGGGGCGGACGGCGGAGCTGTCCGCCTGTGCGGCGGCACGCAACCAGGGGCCGGGCCACGACTGGATGCGGACGATGCTGGAGCGGGCGGCCCGGCGCGGCGAGATCGACGCCGTCGAGTCCCTGCCCGACCGGCTGGTCACATTGCCGGTGGTGCTGGTCGTCCACGATCTCTTCATGGCCCGCCGCACGCCCGCGGACGACGAACCGGAAGAGATCGTGGACCGGTTGTTCCTCCCGCTGGTCCGCCACGGGAGGGGCCGCCCGACCGGTCAGTGACCCCCCGAGGGGCGGTCGCAGCCGGTGTGGTCGGGGTAGCCGTCGAAGGCGTCCGCCTCGGTGCTCGCGCGGTTCATGGTGCCTTCCAGGCACATCGGTTGGCCGTCGATGAGGAAGCTCACCCCGGTGGGGCCGTTCTGGTACGCCTGTACGCTCCCGGCGGAGTAGCCGAGGCCGGTCAGCGCGCCGCGCGTGCTGTCCGGGGCGAAGTCGCCGCGCTCCCGCAGCGGTTCGAGGGCGGCTTCGATCCGCCGGGCCGCCGCGAGCCCGTCGCAGCGCTGCCGGCCGTGCAGGGGGATGGGGACCATGAAGCCGTGGTTCTCGGCGTAGTGGTCGCCGGGCTCCGCGGCCGGGGCGGACGGCTCCGCCGAGGGCGTCGGGCTGGGACTCTCGCCGGGACACGGGAAATCCACCGGCGCGCTCGGCGTCCGGGCCGTGGCCCGCGCGGACGCGTCGGCGTTGGCGTCGTCCCCGGCCCGATCGGTTCCGCACCCCGCGGCGACCAGCGCCAGTACGGCCAACAGCGGCATACCGAGCCGGACTTGGGTCCGTCTGCTCTTCTTCATGTACTGATCCTCGCGCCCGTCGCGGCGGACGGCATGAGTATCCCTACTCATGGGACTGAACGGCCACACACCCGGCGCACGGCTCAGACCCGGATGAGCACCGGTACCCATTCCCGGCCGCCGGACCCCCGGAGAACGTGGAGCCGCCGCCTCCCCGCCGTTCCACGACGGCGGAAAGACAGCTCTCGGCCCCGACCGGCGAAGGACCGATCGCCCACGAGGTAGGCGAGGCGGACCTGCGCGCCTGTATCGGGGCCTCGACCTGCTGCCGGGGGCCGTCGAGACCGTCATCGGCACCGACAGCACCCTGGCGCAGACCGTCGACCGCATCGTGCGCGAGACGGACCTGGACCGCCTTCCCGCTCGGGAGTAACACGGGAAGACGGCCGGCGGGCGGCCTCACTCCTCACTCCTCGGCCTCGAGCACCTCCGCCAACCGCGAGACGGCCCTCAGGTCCGGCACAGCGTCCAGCGACGCGACGACCTGTTCGCTCGCGAACGCGCGCTGTGCCGCCGTCACGGCCGGATCGACGGCCTGCTCGGCCTGGACGCGAACGTAGTTCAGGGCCGTCGCGAAGAGCATCGAGAACGAGTCCAGGCCCTTGACGACCGGACCCCCTCCGGCATCCCGGTACGCCCGCATCAGCCGCCGGGCGGAGCCGGCGTCGAACCGGTTCCGGCCCGACCACACGTACACGGCCTGTGCGAGCTCTCGCCCCGCCGATGTCGGTCCGGCGTTGTCCCAGTCGAGGAGAACCGGTCCGGACCGGCCGACCAGCACGTTCTGGGGCTGCACATCGAGATGCGACGTCACCAGGTCTGCGGCGCCGGACGGAGTGACATGGGGCGCCAGTTCCACGGCCGACGTGGCGATGAACCGGCCCAGCGAGTCGGCCCACGGCAGGCCGGCGCGCCGGACCTCCTCGTGGAGCTTCGCCCAGTCGGCCTCCCCGGGACACTGTTCGTACCAGGAATCGGGCGCCTCCTCCGGGCCCGCTCCGGCCGTGTGCAGCAGGGCCAGGGTGCGGCCGCACCAGTTAAGGATCTCCGGATCGGACGCGTCCGCCCGACTCCCGTCGACCCACTCGTACAGCTTCACGGCGGACCCCTCGGGTGACGGGCCGAGCCATGAGACGTAGGCGCCGTCGCGGTTCGGCAGCAGCCGCGGCGAGGCGATTCCCCGCTGCTCCGAGGCGTTGCGCAGCGCGGCCTCCCGGAGCACCTGCCCTTCGTCACAGCCGAAGAGAAGCTCCTTCACCGCCCAGGAAGAACCCTTCCCGGACAGCTTCCAGATCTGCCCCAGCGCGCCACGGGTGACCCGGTCGACGGTCCACGGCCCCGCGCCGAGCGCATAGGCGTCCGCGATGCTGTCGGCCATGTTCTGCATGTATGTGCCTTTCCGGCCGTCGGCCACGTCAGGGGAGCTCTCTACGGCTTGATGCCGACCCCCGTCCAGAGGCTGACCTCGGCGTCCGTGGCCTCGACGGGGCCGTCCGGGCGCCAGCGGTGGCCGACCGAGACGCCGGGGTCGAGGAGCTCCAGGCCGTCGAAGAAGCGGGCGACGTCGTTCCGCGAGCGGAACTGCACCGGAGTGCCCGCGCCCGTGTAGATGTCGGTGACCTTCTGCCAGGTGCCCGGGTCGAAGTCGGGCGTGCAGTGGCTCAGGGCCAGCGCGCTGCCCGAGGGGAGCGCGGCCAGCAGCCTGCCGACGAGCCCGTACGGGTCCTGGGCGTCGGTGACGAAGTGCATGAGGGCGTTCAGCGACAGGGCCACTGGCCGGTCCAGGTCCAGCACCTCGGCGAGCGCGGGCGCGTTCAGCAGCGCGTCGGGGTCGTTGACGTCCGCCTCCAGATAGGTCGTGCGGCCCTCGGCGGTGCTGCGCATCAGGCGTTCGGCGTACTTCAGCACGAGCGGGTCGTTGTCGGCGTAGACCACCCGCGCCTCGGGGACCACCGACTGGGCGACCTGGTGCAGGTTCGGCTCGGTGGGAATGCCGGTGCCGATGTCCAGCCACTGGCGTATGCCGTGCTCCTGGGCGAGGACCCGGGTGGCCCGGTGCATGAAGGCGCGGTTCTCGCGGGCGCAGGTGAAGATGCCCGGGTAGGCCGCCGCGACGGTCTCGGCCGCCTGCTCGTCGACCTCGAAGTGGTCCTTGCCGCCGAGGTAGTAGTCGTACATCCGTGCGGAGTGCGGCCTGCTGGTGTCGATGTCCCGCGCGGCGTTCGAGGTGGTCATCCTGTGCCTTTCGGTGGGTCCGTGGGGGGTTGTCGGGCGGTCCCGGGGCCGTAGGTGGCCGGTTCCCGCCCGTCCGTGCTGGGGCGCGCCCGGTGTCAGCCGGCGGCGAGGTGGTCGGCGAGGCCCCGTTTGACGCCCGCGACGAACGCGGCGATCTCCTCGGGGGTGTAGATCAGCGCCGGACCGGCGGGATCGGTCGACTGCCGCATCGCCACGCGGCCGTCGGCGAGCTGTTTCGTCTGCACGCACTGTCCCCCGTTGGGGCCGCTCCACGGGGACTCCCAGCCCTGCTCGCCCAGGTCGGCCGCGGGCATCCCGTTGTAGACGTCGTGAACGTGGTGAGCGTGCGGAATTCGGTGGACGCGGCCGTCCTTGCCGCCGATGCCGGTCATGAGTACTCCTTGCGCATCCGGTTCAGGAGTGACCTGCTGTCCGTGTCCGAGGTCAGCAGGGACATGCGGTTGTGGGCCTCCAGATGCGCCGCGACGTCGGAGCGCTGGTCCAGGTACACGGCACCGGAGAGGATCTCGGTGTAGACGATGTCGGGCAGTTCCGGTTCCTCGAACCGGAAGTACGTGAACGGCGCGCACGCGCCCACGTGGGCGCCGGCGGTGAACGGCACGACGTCGACGCTCACGTGCGGGAGTTCCGAGACCTCCAGCAGCCGGTCGATCTGCTCCCGCATCACCTCGGGACCGCCCACCACCCGGTGCAGCACGGCCTCCTCCATGACCACCCACAGCGTGGGGGCGTCGGCTCTGTCCAGCAGGCTCTGGCGGCGCAGCCGCAGGTCCACGCGCCGCCGCAGGTCCTCGTCACGGTCGTTGGGGAAGCCCCCGCCGAGGACTCCGCGCGCATACCGGGGCGTCTGCAGCAGCCCCGTGACGTAGTGGGGTTCGTAGGCGCGCAGCGTCCTGGCAGCGGTCTCCAGGCTGACGTAGGCGCTGAACCAGTTGGGCAGCACATCGCGGTACGGGTGCCACCAGCCGGGCTCGTTGGCCCGCTCGGCGAGGGCGACGAACTCCTCGATCTCCTGCCGGCCGGCCCCGTAGAGCGCCAGCAGGATCTCCACGTAGAGCGGCTTGAGGCCGACCTCCGCCTTCTCCAGACGGCGGATGGTCAGGGGCTTCACCCGCAGGGCCTGGGCCGATTCCTCCAGCGACACCCCCGCGTTCTGCCGCCGCTCCTGCAGCCGTCGGCCGAGGATCATGCGCAGCACGGTGGGCGCGCTGGTGCTGCCCGTGCCCGAACGGCCTTCGCTCACGCCCACCTCCTGAGGGACTGTCACCGCCATGAGTCTGACAGCGGCTCGATGACGCGACCAGATGGATACTGGCTTGTTGAAATTATCAGGCAGTTGGTTGCAGCTTGAACTTGGGTGCGAGCATAGTTACTTGTGTGAACCCCGCCGCCGAACCCGAGCGTTCCCCCCGTCAAGCTCCCGCATCCTCACTGGAGTTGGACCGCCCGGACGTTCACGGTGCAGTGTGGCCCGTACGGAACACCCCCTCCTCGTGGGCCCCTTACTCACCTTCCCCGGCCTCTGGCTGCTCCCGCCCCCCACGGAAGGCGATCGCCGTGTCCCCCCACACCACTTCCTCCCCCCAGCCCTTGGACACCTGGAGCCCCGACCGGACGCACTGGCTCGAACTCCCGGCCCACCGCTCCAGCGTGTCGCTGGCCCGCCGCTCCATGAACGAACGGCTGGCCGCCTGGCGGCTGCCGGGCGAGCTGTGCGCGGACACCGTCCTGCTCGTGTCCGAGCTGGCCACCAACGCCGTACGGCACACCCTCGGCAGCCGGTTCCTGTGCGGCGTCGGGCTCGTCACCGCCGGGTGCCTGCGCCTGGAGGTGCACGATCAGGACCGTACGGGCCGCGGCCTGCCCCGCTGCGAGCCCGGACCGGACGACGAGGGCGGCCGGGGACTGCTCCTTGTGGAGCAGCTCGCCGAGGCCTGGGGAGTCGACCGGTCCAGACTCACCGGCGGCAACGCGGTGTGGGCGACCCTGACGGGCTGAGCAGGCCCCACGGTTGAGGCGGCGGCCGAACTCAGGCGCCGGCAGGCGTCAGTTCGGCCAGCAGCAGGGTGCGGTCGTCGGAGCCCGCCGTGCCGGAAGGGGCGTGCAGGAGCCGACGGCACAGGGACGGCAGCGCGTCGTCGGCGTCGCCGTGCACGGGCTCGACGGCGGCGGCCGCGTCCACGGTGCGCGCGAGGCGGGTGATCTCCTGGTCGATGTCGGCGTCGCGGGACTCCACCAGACCGTCGCTGTAGAGCACGAGCAGCACCGGGTCCGGCACGGACAGCACGGTCTCCTGGTAGCTGCCCGTGCCCAGCCCGAGGGGCAGACCCGCCCCGGCCAGCGCGACCGGGGCCGTCGGGCCGTCCGGGCCGCGCAGCAGCGGTGGCGGGTGGCCCGCGCCCACCAGGGTGCAGGTGCGCCGCCGGGCGTCCCACTCGGCGTAGATGCAGGTCGCCAAGGAGACACCGGGGGAGTCCCCGGCGAGCGTGTCGAGTCGGCCTATGAGGTCGGCCGGGGAGATGTCGAGGCCCGCCAGCGTACGGACCGCGGTGCGCAGTTGGATCATCGCGACGGCGGACTCCGGGCCGTGCCCCATCGCGTCCCCGACGATCAGACTGACCCGGTCGCCCGGCCGTTTCAGCACGTCGAACCAGTCGCCGCCGACGAGGTTGCCCTGCCCGGCGGGCAGCCAGCCGTGTGCGGTGCGGCACCCCTCGAACTCCTGGGCCGTGCCGGGCGGCAGACTGTTGCGGATGGCCAGCGCGGTGCGCCGCTCACGCTCGTAACGGCGGGCGTTGTCCAGGGCCACGGCAGCCCGCGCGGCCAGCGCCTCCACGGCCGCGATGTCCGCGGGTGCGAACGGCGCCCGACCCGCCCCGCGCGTGCAGATGACGAAGCCGATGGCCACGTCCCGCAGCCGCAGCGGGACGATGAGGAACGACGCCACGCTCAGGAGGTCGTCGAGGCGCGCGCCGCCGTCTCCGGAGGCGGTGAGCCGCTCCGAGGTGTGCGGGTCCACCGCGTCGAGCACCTGCGCCCGCCCGGCGGAGAGCGCACGGGCGTGCGGCGTCTCCCGGGGGAAGGCGATCACCTCGCCGACCGGCAGCACGCCCTCCCAGTCCTCGAGCGCGCCCGGCCCGACCCGCAGCGCCGTCCGGCGCGCCTCGATCCACGGCGTGTCCGCGCCGACATGCGCGTTCTCCTCGACGCGCCAACGTTCCAGCAGGTACACGGAGGCCGCTTCGCAGAACCCGGGGGTGAGCGCGTGCACGACATGGCTGCCGGTCATACCCAGATCGAGTTCCGAGCCGATCACATCGGCCGCGGGGGAGAACGCCGACCGACGGGGCGAGGACAGGGCGGCGGACGCGTCGTCGGTGCGGCTGTGCGGTTCGTTCCGCAGGGTCGTGCCTTTCCAGAGGGGGATCCGGCCGCGCGGCGGGCTACAACGGATCACCGCGCGCCGTCGGCAACTATATGATGGCGCGTCAAGTCACCGTTCAGTGAGGTGAGTTGCGTGCGTCGATCGCCCGGTAACTCCTGATGCGGATGTGGTCGGAGTGACATCGCAGTGAAACCGGTCCTCCTGTCGCGGCGTCCTGGGTAGGTGAAGCAAAGATCACGACCGCAGGACCGAAGGGGACGGATCGGATGGATCGCATGAACCGGATGGACCGTATGCAGCAGATGGGCCATATGCGGCAGATGGGCCGGATGCATGTAAGGGACAGCACCGGCGGGGCAGGCACGGGGTCCCACCCGGGCCGCCGCGCGGTACTGGGCATCGGCGCCGGAGCGGCTCTGGCGGCCGCCCTGCCGGGCGCCGCGCATGCCTCGACCGGCCGCGGCGCGGGCCTCCCGGGGCGGTTGAGCGACCTGGAGCAGGAGTACTCCGCGCGGCTGGGGATCTTCGCCCACGACACCGGCACCGGGCGGACCGTGGCCTACCGCGCCGACGAGCATTTCCCCATCTGCTCCGTCTTCAAGACGCTCGCCGTCTCGGCGGTCTTACGGGACCTCGACAGGGACGGTGAGTATCTCGCCCGCCGCATCCACTACACCGCGAAGTACGTGACGGACTCGGGGTACGCGCCGGTCACGGGCACGGAGGAGAACGTCGCGGCCGGTATGACCGTCGAGGAGCTGTGCGCCGCCGCCGTCTCCCGGAGCGACAACGGCGCGGCGAACCTCCTGATGCGGGAGCTGGGCGGACCGACCGCGATCACCCGGTTCGCCCGCTCGGTCGGGGACGCCACGACCCGCCTCGACCGCTGGGAGCCCGAGCTGAACACGGCCGAACCGTGGCGGACGACCGACATCACCAGCCCGCGGGAGATCGGGCGCACATACGCGCGACTCGTGCTCGGCCGGGCTCTGCCGGCGCAGGACCGCACACGGCTGACCGGCTGGCTGATCGCCAACACCACCAACATCGAGCGCTTCCGCGCCGGACTGCCCGCCGACTGGGTACTCGCCGACAAGACCGGCGGCGGTTCGGCGTACGGGGTCGCCAACGACGTGGGCGTCGTCTGGCCTCCGGGACGGCCGCCCCTGGTGCTGGCCGTCCTGTCGACGAAATACGCTCCCGAGGGGCCCACGGACAACCCGCTGGTGTCCAGGGCCGCCGCCCTGGTGGCGGACGAGCTGACCTGACGACCAGCCGGCCCGCTCGCCCCTAGAGGCCGTGTCCGCAAAGTCCCGTCTGGCTCGCGACGCCCGGCATGCTCCCCCCGAGGGGGCACCTCCACCCCCAGAGGGGGACCCCCATGACGCCGCGAGCCCTGCCCTCCGGGCAGACGGCGCTACTCTGCGGACACGACCTGGCACGCGACACACCCTCTTCTCCCTGCACAGGGGTTGTCCTGACATTCACTGCGCACCTAGGGTCACTCATCGGAGCAAGCGCTTTCACCGCTTCATGACCCTGCACGGCGACCACCCCACTGGCCCCCGAGGAGCGCGCATGGGCATCCGAGTCAGTCACGCGTACGGCGAGCACATCGCGGTCGCGGCGGCGGACGGGACGGAGATCCTCCGGTACGTCTACCGTCCCGACCCCGAGGCGTTCGAGGCGCGCAAACCCTACGCCCACCCGGTGCGCACCCTCGGCGGGCGCACCGTGACCGGCTACCGGCCCAGCGACCACCGCTGGCACAAGGGCCTGCAGATGACGGCGAGCCATCTGTGCGGCCAGAACTTCTGGGGCGGCAACTCCTACGTCCACGGGCAGGGCTACCTCGCCCTGCCCGAGCGCGTCGGGTCGATGCGGCACGACGGCTTCCCCGAGTTCACGGTCGAGGACGACCGGCTCGCCGTCACCGAGGAGCTCACCTGGGTTGCGTACGGCGGCGAGGAGTGGGCGCGCGAACGGCGCGGCCTCGCCGTCCACTCCGTCGACGAGGAGGCCGGAGCCTGGGTGCTGGACTGGTCGATCCACCTCACCAACATCCGTGCCGTGCCGCTCGTCTTCGGCTCCCCGACCACCGCGGGCCGCGAGCTGGCCGGATACACCGGTCTGCAGTGGCGCGGCCCCCGCGACTTCACCGGCGGCACCGCCTTCGCCCCGGATTCCGGCGTCGACGCCGGGAAGCTGATGGGCACACAGGGGCCCTGGCTCGCCTTCACCGCCGAACACGACGACGTCGACGGGCACTCCACCCTCGTCTTCGCCCATGCGCCCGAGAACCTCGACGAGGAGCGGGCGATCCACGCCTCGCACTGGTTCGTGCGCACCGAACCGATCCCGACGGTCGCGTTCTCCTGGGCGTTCTTCGAGGAGTTCGAGCTGCCTCCCGGCGAGTCCTTCGCCTACCGCTACCGGGTCGTCGTCGCCGACGGCGCCTGGGACCAGGGCCGCGTCGGCACCTACCTGGAGGGCCTGCCGTGGTGAGCGGACCGGGGCCCGCCCTCCGGCACCCGCTGCCCGGCGCCGTGGGCCTCTCACACCTCACCGCCTACGACTGGGAGGCCGCCGACGGCGTCTGCGGCGGCAGCCCGCACCTGCACCTGGTGTGCACGGAGGCCTACGTCGTCACCGGCGGCCGGGGCGCGGTGCAGACGCTCAGCCCCGACGGCTACCGGGACATCCCCCTGCAGCCCGGCTCCGTCGCCTGGTTCACGCCGGGCACGGTGCACCGCATGGTGCAGGGCGGCGATCTGCGCATCACCGTGCTGATGCAGAACAGCGGCCTGCCCGAGGCCGGCGACGCCGTCTTCACCTTCCCGCCCGAGGTGCTCGCCGACTCCGAACGGTACGCGGCCGCGGCGACCCTGCCACCCGGCGCCGGACCGGAGACCGCGTCGGCCGCACGGCGTCGCAGGGACCTCGCCGTCGAGGGCTACCTCGTCCTGCGCGAGGCACTGGCCGCCGGCGACGGCGGCCCGTACCTGGAGTTCCAGCGGGCGGCGGCCCGGCTGGTGCGCGACAAGGTCCCCGCCTGGCGGGAGCTGTGGCGGGGCGGCGCCCTCGCCGCCGCCGAACGCACGGGCGCCCAACTCGACGCCCTCCACAGCGGCGACCCGGCCTACCTGGCCGAGGCGACCGCGTACGAGACGGCGCCCACCCGTGTCGGCGGCTACGGCATGTGCGGACGCCGCGACGAGTACGCGCTGCCGGGGACCACGCTCCCCCACAAGCCCGAGTAGCGAGGCAGTCAACAGCGGATCCGAGGAAGGGAAGAGGTGACCTCGGCATGCCCGGACACAGGACAAAGGGGTTCTGCGCGTCGGCCACCGCACTCGTGCTGTGCGCGGTGCTGGCCGGCTGCGGGGGATCCGGGGAGTCGGTCGGCGGCGGGAAGGTCGTACTGCGCTACACGTGGTGGGGCAACCCCGACCGCGCGGCCCGCACCGAGCAGGCAGTCGCCCTGTTCGAGAAACAGCATCCGAACGTGCGGGTGCAGACGTCGTTCTCGGGCTACGACGCCTACAAGCAGAAGCTCGCCATCCAGGCCACGGGAGGCGACGCCCCCGACGTGATGCAGCTCGACTACCGCCAGATCGACCAGTACGCCTCCGGACACGTCCTGTTCGACCTCGGCAAGGTCAAGGACGTGCTGCGCACCGGCGAGATCGACCCCGGCCTGCTCGCGACGGGGCGCGTGGAGGGCACCCAGTACGCGATCCCGCAGGGCCGCGGCACCGAGACGGTCGTCTACGACGTCAAGGCCTGGAAGGCGTCCGGGGTGCCGCTCCCGAGGAAGGGCTGGTCCTGGAACGACTGGGCGGACGCCGTGCGCACCCTGGAGAAGCGGACCGGCAGGCCCGGAGCCACCGACCCCGGCCAGAGCGAGGACGCCTTCGAGGTGTGGCTGCGCGGCCAGGGCAAGGCCCTCTACACCAGGGCCGGCGGCCTCGGCTTCACCGCCGACGACCTCACCCGCTGGTGGACCTTCACCGACCGGCTCCGCCGCGAGGGCGCCGTCTCCCCGGCCGAGCAGACCACCCAGCTCGACGGCTCCGTCGAGAACACCCCGCTCGGCCGCGGCAAGGCCACCGCCGACTTCAACTGGGACGCCCCGTCCAGCGGTTACCAGGCCCTCGTGCCCACCGGGGTCGCGCTCGCGCCGATGCCGTCCGGCGAGGACGGCACGCCAGGCCAGTACTTCAAGCCGTCGATGTTCCTCGGCGTCGGCGCCCACACCGGCCACCCGAAGGAGGCCGCCGCGCTCATCGACTTCCTCCTGAACGACGAACAGGCCGCGAAGATCCTCGGCGCGACCCGGGGCATCCCCGTCAACGAGACGATCCGGGAGGAGACCGCGGCCCAGCTGAAGGACTTCGACAGGACGGTCGCCGACTACCAGGCGTCCCTCGAAGGCACCCTGAAGGACCCGCCGCAGGCCCCGCCCGCGGGCGACAACGCCCTGCAGACCACCTTCCAGCGCGACTACGACCAGGTCTCCTACGCGCGCATGTCGCCCCGCGAGGCGGCCGAGAACTACGTCACCGAGGCGAAGGCGGAGCTGAGGTCATGACCACCACCGACGTCCCCGCACCCACCGCACGCCCGCCCCGCCCCGCGCCCGCGGCGAAACGACGCCCCAAGCGTGAACGCGAGGGCGCCGCCTGGGTGTTCCTGTCCCCCTGGGTCCTCGGCGCGAGCGTCCTCACGCTGCTGCCGATGGCCGTGTCGCTGTACCTGTCGTTCACGGACTACGACCTGTTCAACGCGCCGCGCTGGGTGGGCCTGCGCAACTACACCCAGATGTTCACCGAGGACCCCCGCTACTGGCGATCGGTCCTGACGACCCTGACGTACGTCGTCGTCGCCGTGCCCCTGCAACTCGTGCTCGCACTCGTCGTCGCGCTCGCCCTGAAGAACATGAAACGCGGCAAGGGCTTCTACCGGTCCGCGTTCTACGCGCCCTCGCTGCTCGGCGCGTCGATGTCCATCGCTCTCGTCTGGCGGGCCCTCTTCAACGACGGCGGCACCGTGGACAACGTCCTCGGCACGGGCGGCTGGATCAACAAACCCGGCTGGGCCCTGCTCGCCGTGGCCCTGCTGACGGTCTGGCAGTTCGGCGCGCCGATGGTCATCTTCCTCGCCGGGCTGCAACAGATCCCCGCCGAGCTCTACGAGGCCGCCGCCGTGGACGGCGCCGGGAAATGGCGGCAGTTCGTGTCCGTCACGGTGCCCATGCTGTCCCCGGTGCTCTTCTTCAACCTGGTCCTGCAGACCATCCAGGCCTTCCAGGTGTTCACCCCCGCCTTCGCGGTGAGCGCGGGCAAGGGCGGCCCCGCCGACTCCACCCTCGTCTACACCCTCTACCTCTACGACCGTGGCTTCGTCGCCTCCCACATGGGCTACGCCTCCGCCATGGCCTGGGTGCTCCTGCTGGTGATCGGCGCCGTCACCGCGGTGCTGTTCCGCACCTCCCGCTCCTGGGTCTTCTACGCCTCCGAGGGGGACCGATGACCACCACCACCGCATCGACCGCCGCTCCCCGCAAGCCGGTTCGCTGGGGCCGGATCGCCGTGCACCTCGGCTGCCTCGCCGCGCTGCTCGTCATGCTGTACCCGCTGGCCTGGCTGCTCGCCACCTCGCTCAAGCCCGCCGACGAGGTCATCGCGAGCCTGAACCTGCTGCCCAGCCACCTGGAGTGGTCCAACTACAAGACCGCCTTCCAGGGCGTCAACGACGTCTCCGTCTGGCGGCTGCTCGGCAACTCCCTGCTGATCGCGGGCGGCGCCGTCCTCGGCAACGTCATCAGCTGCTCGCTCGCCGCCTACGCCTTCGCGCGGCTGCGCTTCCGTCTGCGCGGACCGCTGTTCGCCTTCATGATCGCGACGATCATGCTGCCGCACCACGCGGTGCTGATCCCGCAGTACATCATCTTCAACAAGCTCGGCCTGGTGAACACCTACTGGCCGCTGATCCTGCCCAAGTTCCTCGCCACGGAGGCGTTCTTCGTCTTCCTCATCGTGCAGTTCATGCGCGGACTGCCCCGCGAACTGGAGGAGGCGGCCCGCATCGACGGCTGCGGCCCCTTCCGCAGCTTCTTCCAGGTCATCCTGCCGCTCACCCGCCCCGCGCTGATCACCACGGCCATCTTCACCTTCATCTGGACCTGGAACGACTTCTTCACCCAGCTCATCTACCTCTTCGACCCGGACAAGTTCACCCTCACCCTCGCCCTGCGCTCCTTCGTGGACGCCTCCAGCCAGTCGGCCTTCGGACCGATGTTCGCGATGTCGGTGATCGCGCTGCTGCCGATCGTGCTGTTCTTCCTCGCCTTCCAGCGGTTCCTGGTGGAGGGCATGGCCAGTTCCGGACTGAAGGGATGAGCGCTATGACCGGGAGCCGGCAGCGCGAGGCGGGCGAGGTGTTCGGCCCGCGGATGACCCTGTTCGCCGACATGCTGAGCGTCGGACTCGCCACCGCGGTGGCCTGTCTGCCGCTGCTGAGCGCACCGGCCGCGCTGTCGACGGCGTGCGCCGTGCTGCGGGGCGCGGGGGAGGACCGGCCCGCCACGGCGGGGCGGTACTTCTCCGCGCTGCGTCGGCGGATGCGCGTCGGCGACCTGACGGCGGGGGCGGCCGTCCTCGCGGGCGCGCTGTTGTTCGCCGCCGATCTGGCCCTTGCCGGGGCGGGTCTGCCCGGCGCGCCGCTCTTCGCCGCACTGGCCGCCGCGATCGGGGCGGTGGCCGGCGTCGTGGCCCTGCGGGCCTGCGCCCGCCCCGAGTCGCTCACCGACTGGCCGGCCGCCCTGCGCGAGGCCGCCCGTGACGCCGTAGGGGACTTGGGCGGCAGTGCTCTGGTGCTGCTCGCCGTGGCGACGGCGGTACTGTGCGCCTGGATGCTGGTGCCGCTCGCGTTCCTGGCCCCCGGGCCCCTGGCGCTCGCGCTGACCGCGGTCGACGTACGGCGCCTCGCTCGTCGGTGAATTCGAAGCCTCCTTCGCCCAGGCGATCGGCGCCCCGCACACCGCCTTCTTGTCGTAGGAGGGCGGTCGTGGCCAGACTCGTCGGAGGAAGGTTTCTCTGGCTCGTCTGGTTCGGGGGACAGGATGAAGCGAACAGTGATGACCGACACGGTGGGGGCCGGGAGGCCCCGGTTACGGACGTGGTTCCAGCGCAACGGTGAACCGCCGCGCAAGGACGCCGGCCCGTACCTGTCGGTGCTCGATGCCGGGCCCTCGCTGGCGGAAGCCGTCGACGTCGTGGGCGGTCTGCCCGAGGAGTCGGTGCTGAGGATCGCCGCGGGAGTCGCCGGCGCCCTGGCCGGGGTGCACGAGAGCGGTCGTGGGCACGGCGACCTCCAGCCCTCCAACGTGCTGCTCACCAGGGACGGGATCCGGTTGACCGGCTTCGGCGGCCACCGGGCGGTCGCCGGCTGCGTACCGGCCCTGCCGCCGGGGAAGGCTGTCGGGCCGCACGAGCCGTCCGGTGACATGGTCGCCCTGGGGACGCTGCTCGTCACGGCGTACACCGGCAGACGCGGGGACACCGGCCCCTGCGCCGATCCCGATCCCGACGGCGGCGTGCTCCCGGTGAGGCTGCGTCAGGTCGTCGCCCGCTGCCTCACCGAGGAGCCGGGCGCTCGGCCGACCCCCGCCCAACTGCTGGAAACCATCGGGCCCCTCACCTCCACACCGCGCCCCTGGCCGCCCGCGGTCAACGAGTTGATCGCCCGTCGGCACAGCGTCGCCACTGAACTCCGGCTCGCTCCGACCGAGTTGACGCAGGCGCCGGAGCCCGGCGTGAGCTCGCGCACCCGTCCGCCGGAGCCGACCGACCTCGTCCCGCCGGAGCCGACCGACCTCGTCCCGCCGGAACGGACCGACCTCGTCCCGCCGGCCCCCGTCGAAGTGCCGCCCACGCCGACGCCCACGCCCGCGGCGCCGCGCCTTCGGCTCGCCGCCCTCATGGTCGTCGTCCTCGCCACCGTGATCGCCGTGGCCCTCGTCGTCCTCACGCCGGACCGGGACAGCGGCCCCCTCACCATCGTCACTCCCACGCCGAACCTGCCGTCCGTCCAGGAGCCGCCGGAACCGACCTGGAGCGAGGAGAGCGAAACGCCGGAGCAGTCGCCCTCGGCCCCGCCGCAGGAGGAAGTCACGGATCTGACGGCGCCCAGCGAGGAGCCGCCGACGCCCGTCGAGACGCAGCAGACCAGGCAGCCGGGCGCCATCGCCGACTGTGCGGGCAAGTCCCTCGTCGAACCGGAGGAACTGCTGGTCGCCTGCGGTGACGGCGGAGCCATGCTCGACAACCTGACCTGGACGAACTGGGGAGAGGAGACGGCGACCGCCACCGGCTGGAAGTGGGAGCGGGTCTGCAACCCCAGCTGCGTCAACGGCACCCAGGCGCGCTCGCCGGCCACGGTGACCGTCTTCGGGCTGACCGGCGGGCGTTACACGTTCATGCAGGTCAGCACACCACAATCGCCGGTCAGCCCCTATTCTCGTTACACGCTCGACGAGTTCGGGCCGACCTTGAGAAGCTGACAGGCTGAGGGCCGAGTTCCCGTCGTCGTCGCCGTCCCGCCCCGTGCTCACGCCCCCCACGCCGTGAAGGCGGCCCAGTGGACGGGGGAGGCGAAGGGACGGGCGTCCCGGCCCGTCGCGGGCGGTGTCAACCGCCGGGTCAGGTCCGCGAGATGGGGGTGGGCGGCGGTGTACCGGGCGAGGTCGTCCCAGGTGAGACGGCGCAGCCAGGTCCGGGTGTGGCGCAGCGCCGGTGCGGGGAGTTCGCCCGGCGCGGCACCGGTGGGGGCGAGCAGCTCGTAGAGGCGGGTCATCAGCAGGGCGGTCGCCACGTCGTTGACCTGCCACAGACTGGTCACCACGCAGGCGGCCCCCGCCTGGAGGAAGCCGGCCGGGAGTCCGACGAACTCGTCGGGGGTCTCGACGATCTCGTAGTGGCCCGACTGGCAGGCGCCGGCCACCGCGAGCCGGCAGTGCGGGAGCCGGCGCCGCACCAGCGTGTCCATGTCCAAGGCGCCGTCGGCGAGTGTCAGTGTGCCGCCCCGGCTGCCGATGTCCGCGCTGCCGTGGCAGCCCAGGTGGAGGTGTGTCGCCTCGGCGAGATGGTCGAGCAGCCAGTCCACGGTGGCGTCGGACCCCAGCGCGGCGACCGTCTCGCCCCGCGGTTCGAACTGGGTCCGGATCTCGGCGAGTTCGCTGCGGGCGCCGGGGAGCGAGCCGTCGGGGTCGGTGACGGCGACCAGGCGTGGCGCGGGAGCCGCCGGGCGCACGGCTGCGGCGCGGGAGGCGGCGTACACGGCGGCCGACGGGGCGAGCAGCAGTGTCCCGATGTCGTCGAGCACCTCGTCCGTCTCCGGGCCGAGCGGCACGGCGTTCAGCGGTACCTGCCCCAGCAGCCCGGTCGGCACGACGACGGCCTCGTGCCGTGGATCCTCCGCCAGGAGCCGGGCGACGGGCCGCAGAAGCGGGGCCAGACCCCGCAGCCGGTCCAGGGCCGCCGGGAGCGTACGGCGGCGCTTGAGCACGCCGAACTGCTGGATCAGCAGCAGCCCCACGCCTGCGTCGTCCGGAGCCAGGGTGAGGAGGTGGACGATCGAGGTGCTGCTGACCTCGGGTACGGGGACGGCGCGTACGACCGGCGTGTCGTCCGGGGCGCCCCGCTCGTCCGGCTCGCCGGGCGCGTCGCGGACGACGAGGACATAGCTGCCCCAGGGCGCGTTCACCAGGTAGGCGAGCGGAGTGCCGTCGGCGGCCCGCGCGATGTCCGCCAGTTCGGTGGTGCGCAGGAACGCCTCGAAGCCGGGGATCGCGCGGATCTCCTCGATCACCGTGCGCACGGCCCGTTCCGCCGCCGCCTGCGCATCCGACACGGGCGCGAACCCCGCGGACGGACCGCCGGACGGGGTCGTGGGCGGCTCCGCGACCAGAGAACGGTAGCGCTCGCGTGCCTGCCGGTAGCGGTGGACCAGGGCGGGGTCCAGCTGCTCCAACGCCGCCAGATCCACCGCGCCGCGCCCGGCCACCACCGACAGCTCGCAGGCCAGCCCCCGTTCCATCGCTTCGACCGCGCGCTCCGGGCGCCCCGCGCGGGCCAGCAGGTACGCGGCCCAGCGGGCGACGCGCTTCGCCTGGGAGAGCACGCTCCGCCGGCCGGAGGCGGTGACCTGGGCGTCGTAGAGCGCGTGGACGGCGGTCAGCATGTCCGCCGCGACGTCGGCCGCGCCGGTCCAGTCCTGCGCCGCGGCCAGCGCGTCGACGACCTCCCGGGCGAGGGAGAGGTGCAGGGACGGGGCGACGAGCGGCGGCGTGGCCGCCAGAGCCGCACGGCGCAGCCGCAGGCTCTCGGCGCCGCCCGGTCCGTCGAGGAGGTCGGCGACCCGGGCCAGCAGCCAGGTGACGCGACCGGTGTCGACGAGACCCGGGTGCGAGGCGTCCAGGGCGAGCACGGCGCCGACCGCTTCCCGGGCGCCCCGCGGGTCCGGAGAGTCGCCGGACAGCAGCACGTCGGCCAGATTGCACTGAAGTCGGCACCACAGCACGGGGGCGTCCGCCGGGCGCAGTACGCGCAGGGCGTCCCGGTAGCAGCGCTCCGCCTCCCGGACGTCGTCCGACTCGGCGCGCCGGTGCAGCAGCAACCCCAGGTTGAGCAGGGAGTACGACCAGTCCACCCGACCGCGTTCGGGGGAGCGTTCCCGCAGCCCGGCCCTGATGTGGTCGATGCCCAGTGTGAGGTCGGCGGAGCCGCCGCCCGGGCGTTCGGCCAGCAGCAGCCCGTAGTTGGTCTGGATCCGCGCCCAGAATTCAGGATGCGCGCGGCGGTCCAGCGCGGTGGCGCGGGCCAGCAGATCGCAGGCGGCCTCCCAGCACTCCACGCGGTCGCCGTCCTCACGCAGATGCTGGGCGGCGGCGAGGTTGGTCGCCACCTCGACCCACTGCAAGGTGCCCTCGGGCAGCCGACGCAGCGCATGCTCCAACACGCGCAGCGCCTCGGACAGTTCGACGTCGAGCCCGGCCTGCACGGCGCGGACGAGGCGTTCGCCGAGCCGGGCGGCGAGCTCCGTCTCCACCGGCTCCTCGCCGAGCTGCCCGGCGAGCGCCAGTGCCTCACGGTTGAGCGGGATCGCCTCCAGACCGTCAAAGGCGCGCACCGCGTCGTACATCGCGTACAGCCGGGCCCGCAGATCGCCGGCGAAGTCGCCCAGGGACGCGAAATAGCGCTCCAGTACGGCCCCCGGAGGCAACTCGCTGTCGCACAGGTCGTCCAGGAGCCGCTGGCGCAGGCGCAACGTCGGCTCCAGCGGGGTGCCGACGGCAGCGTTGAGCTCCTTGCGGCCGGCGTCGCGGACCCGGGTGCCGGCGGTGAGCTCCGGGTGGGTGCGGACCAGCTCGGCCAGCTGGTCCGGCAGGCTGCCCGTGACCGCGCGCAGCAGCTCGCCGACCCGTGCCTCGCCCGACTCCTCGGCCAGGTACTGGAGGAAGGCCCGGTGATTGGCGACCGTCGGCTTCCCGTACGACTCCAGTTCGCGGGCGGCCCGCTCGGGATCGGCGAGGTCCCGGTCGAGGTCGCGGGACAGCACGAACGGCAGCAGTCTGCGCGGCAGCGGGATCACCTGTCCGGGGACGGGGTCGCCGCGGAAGGCCCCGGCGCTCGCGGCCTGCTCCAGCAGGGCCAGGGCGGACGTCGTCACATCCCCCTGGAGCTCCGTGACGGAGGTCGCGTAGAGCGCCGGCGCGGTCGTCCCGGGGCGCAGGACCAGCACCGGCGCCTCGATGTGCGCCCGGGCGCCGCAGTCCGGGCAGTCCACCCAGGTCAGGCCGGGACCGAAGCCCTCGGGATCGCCGGGGCTCCGAAGGACGTCGGCGCGCTCACGGGCGTCGACGATGCGCCAGACCGGAGCCCGGCGAGGCCGGTCGCACTCCTCGCAGCGCCAGGTGTAGGACTCCCTCACCGAAACCGTCACGGCCGGCCCCGGTCTACTTGCCGCTGGTGAAGTGGGAGAGCAGTGCCGTCAGCAGCCGACCCATGGCCGCGTCCCGCAGGGCACGCTTGTGCACGGTCAGACTCCATCTGCCGCGCGGATCCCGCTTGACGACCACCTCCGTCTGCAGGAGCGTGACGACGAGGACCCCGACCGGGACGAGAACGGGGTCGAAGCGGTCGATCGACGACGACGCGTACTCGACGGCCTCACCGACCACCCCTCTCCACTCCTCCTGCGCCGCCGCGTACTCCAGCGCCACGCGCGCCAAGTCGCCCTCGGATACCGGGGATTGCCCGGGAGGCAGATACTCCGCCGCCTCCTGCGCGTCCACGGCGCCCTTTAACTCCTCGTCGGTCGTGGGCATGTCCTCGGCCGTGGAAAGAAGCCCGCGGTCCTCGAGGAACGCCGTCAGTGCCCGGACGGCCTCAGCGTCGGAGAGGGTGTCGATCGCCTTCGTCAGATCATCTCGTTGTGACATGGTCCGATTGTTGCTCTTCGAGGGGCGGTAGTGGGCGTTGTCGGACACATGACATACGCAAGCCGGTTGTTCGGCCGCGGCCGACCCCCGAAGAGGCCGTACCGCAGGGAGACGATGCCGGCCTCGCGCGGGGTCAGCTCGGCCAGGATGCTCCGGAGAGTGTGCTGCAGGAGGCCGAAGGCGACCGTCTCCCAGGGGGACGGCGAGTCGCTGTCCATGATGAGATCGCCGAACTCGGTGTCGCCGTCCTCGGAAAGGCTGATGTCGAATCGAGACCGGCCCGGCATGAGGTTGCCGCTGCGAGATACGCCCGGCCCCGCATACCTTGCCTGCGCCGTGCGTCTGGCGCACGCTGGTCGTATGAGTGCGCGGGACGGCCCCACGCTCATCACCTCCGTGCAGCGGGCCTTCCGCCTGCTGGAGGCGACGAGCGCGCACGAGAACGGCGCGCCGGCGAAACAGCTGGCACGCGAGACCGGGCTGCCCCTGGCCACCGCCTACCACCTGCTGCGGACCCTGGTCCACGACGGCTACCTGCGGAAACTGCCCGACGGCGGGTTCATCCTGGGGGACCGGCTGCAGAACCTGCACACCACGGGCCGGGGGCAGGCGCTGCTCAGCCGGGTCCGCCCCACCCTCGCCGCGCTCCGTGACGAGCTCGCGACCGCCGCTTACCTCACCTTCTACGAGGAGGGCGAGATCAGGGTCGCCGAGATAGTCGACGGCCCCCGGACGCCCCGGGTCGACCTGTGGGTCGGGTTCGAGGACGCGGGGCACGCCACCGCCCTCGGCAAGTCCGTGCTGCGGGAACTGGACGACGACGCCCGCAAGGACTACCTCTCCCGACACCACCTCGCCGACCTCACGCCGAGGACCATCACCAGGGCCGCCGAACTGCTGCGGCACCTGGACGCCTCGCCCGCGGCCCCGGCCGTCACGGACCTGGAGGAGTACGCCCTCGGCACGGTCTGTGTCGCCGTTCCCGTCTACAGCGGCGACACCCTCGGCTCGCTCGGCGTGTCCCTGCCGACCGGCCGGCTCTCCCACATCGAGGAGATCCGGGCCCGGCTGATCCCGGCCGCCGGCCGCGTGACCAGGGGTCTTTCCCTCGCCGGCTGATCGTTCACTATCTGAAAATCTGCTCCTTGTGAGCACCCGGGCCGACCCCTTTTCCTAGACGAAACGGACATTTCAGGAGTGGCCGGCGTGCAGACCGGCCCCGCGCACAGGTGAGGACTGCGGACGAAGTATGAGTCAGGCCCGGAACCACGGCGGCGACCACCTCCCGACGCGGCTGTTCAGAAGCCGAGTGGCAGGCCCCCTCCTGCCCGTCCTGACCGTGCTCGGCATCGTGCTCGCCGACCTCGTCGGCGGGGCGGGGATGATCTGGCTGCCCCTGCTGGCGGCCGGGCCCGCGCTGGCCGCCACCACCAACGGGCCGCGCGGAGTCCTCTGCGTCGGCCTCCTCGCCACGGCCCTCGGCGCGACGCTCGGCACCCGGGACGGCGCTCCCGGCCATGAGGTCGGAGCCGTCCTGGCCGCCCTGGTGGCCGTCACCCTGGCGAGCGCCCTGGCCGGCGCACTGCGCACCCGCCGGGAGCGGGTCCTCGCGGCCGTCCGGTCCGTCGCCGAGGCCGCCCAGCACGCACTGCTCAGGCCGGTCCCGGCCACCGTCGGCCCGTTCGAGGTGGCCGTCCGCTACAGCGCCGCCGCCGCGGAGGCCCGGATCGGCGGGGACCTCTACGCGCTGGTGCCCACCCCGTACGGCGTACGGCTGATCGTCGGCGATGTGCGCGGCAAGGGGCTGCCGGCGGTGGGGACCGCGGCGCTCGTGCTCGGCGTCTTCCGCGAGGCCGCCTACGACGAACCCGATCTCCTCGCCGTCGTCGACCGCATCGAGCGCAGCCTTGCGCGCAACCTCGGCGCCGACGACTTCGTCACCGCCGTGGTCGCCGGACACCCGCAGCCCGGGCAGCTGGAAGTGGTGAACTGCGGACACGCGCCCCCGCTGCTCATCGACGCGTCGGGCAGCGTCACGGCGGTGGAGGCCACGCACCCGGCGCCGCCCCTCGGCCTGCGCGCCCTGACCGACCAGACCCCGAGCCTGCAGGTGCTGCCCTTCGCCGACGGAGACCAATTGCTGCTGTACACGGACGGGGTCATCGAGGCCCGTGACCGCGACCGGGAGTTCTACCCGCTCGTCGAGGGCCTGGCCCGGCACCTCTCGGACGAACCGGCGCGCACCCTCGATGCGATCCACGACGAACTGCTGGCGCACGTCGGCGGCCGACTGCACGACGACGCGGCGCTGCTCCTGATCCGCAAGCCGGCCGGCTCCGACCCCGCGCTGCCCCAACAGGCCGTCGGCGGACGGCTGTTGGGGGACCGGGCTGTGTGACCCCTGTGGCGGATGTTGCAGACTGGGCCCATGACACGCATGCGGAAGATCGCCGCCGCGCTGTTGGCCACCTCGGCCGCGCTGCTCGCGATACCCCCCACCGCCTCGGCCGCCTCCGTCCCGCAGGGACTGGAGCACACGTACGGAAGACCCGGCACCCTCGTCAGGGAGAGCTTCGACCGCCTCCCGCTCGGCCCGGTCACCGCGGGCCGCGGCTGGACCACCGACACCTCCAACGGTTCGCTGAGCATCGAACCCAGCTCCACCGGCCACGGTCGCGAACTGCGGCTCCACACCGAAGGCAACGGCCGCGCCTTCCTCGTCCTTTCCGACCTCGCGCCCGCCGGCAACAGCTTCTGGGCCCGGCTGCGGCTGCGCGTGGACCGGTTCCCCACCGCTCCCGACTGGGCGCACTGGACCGTCGCCGAGGCCTCCGGCGCCGACGCCCCCACGCTGGTACGCCCGTTGGGCGGCCAGTACGCCCCCACCGACCGCGGCAACTTCTGGGGCGTCGGCTCCGACCTCGGCCCCACCGGTGACTGGACCAACTGGAAGACCTCCGCCCCCGCTGCCGCCGGCGTCTGGAGCTGCGTCGAGTTCCACCTCGACGCGACCGACAACCGCGTCACCGTCTACCAGGACGGCGTCGAGCGGTCCGACCTGACGGTCTCCACGAAGAACCACGGCGGCACGGCGGACGACTTCGTCTTCCCGACCTTCGACAAGCTCAAGCTGGGCTGGCAGCTGTACCAGGCCGACCCCAGCCCCTCCGCCTACGACGTCCGCATGGACGACGTGGCGCTGAGCACCCGGCGCGTGGGCGGGTGCGCCTCATGACCCGGGGCCTGTCGCGCCGGGCGCTGCTCGGCGGGACGGTCGGCGGCCTCGCCCTCGCCCCCGCCCTGACCGGCCCGGCCGTGGCGGCTCCTCAGCCCGGGCGGCGGGGGAGCGCAGGCCCGGAGCGGTACGTTCCCCTGGCCGTGGGCGCGGGCGGAGGGCCGGCCGGTACGGACCGGGTCCATGTGCTCAAGACCGGTCCCGACACGGCGCACACGGTGCTGGTGATGGTCCCGGGCCAGTTCGGGGCCGCGGGCGACTTCCGGCTGGTGGCCCGGGACCTCGTCGCCGCCGTGCCCGGCGTACAGGTGTGGTCCTTCGACCGGCGCGAGGAGAACCTCGCCGACCGCTCCGGCTTCACTGCCGCGGACCCCGCCGGCTACTACCTGGACGGCCACTACCGCTCGCAGGACCCCGCCGCCTCCGGCTATGTGGCGGGCTGGGGCCTGGCCCGCACCCTGGCGGACCTGGACACGGTCGTATGCGCCGCCGCCCGCGGCGGCCGCCGGGTCGTGCTCGGCGGCCACTCCTGGGGCGCCACCACCGCGATGACCTACGCGGCCTGGGACTTCGACGGCCGCCCCGGACACCGGGACCTCTCGGCCCTCGTCCTGGTCGACGGCGGGGTGCGCGGGGCGTTCGACGGGACGGGGGAGCCCGTCCACAACACCCCCGACGAGGTACGGCAGCGGCTGGCGGCCATCGACGGCGGAGCCGTCTTCGACCTTGCCCTGAGCGGCGTCGGAGTGGGCTCCCGGGCCGAGAGCACCCAGATCTGGTACCAGCTCGCCGGCTGGTACGCACGCCTCGACCCGGCCGGCCGCTCGGTCCTGCAACCCCGGCTGCCCGACGCCCTGCGGCCGCCGTACCCGGTGACCAACGCCGCTCTGCTGGGCATCCTGGTGGACGCGGGCTTCGGCTGGCCCAACTCCATCACCGTGCACTCGGGGCGCCTCGCCGACAGCGGTGACGTACGCGGGTGGATCGACACCGGCATCACCCCGATCAGCCGGGTCGCGACGGCGTACGCGGGCGGCCCGCAACCGGCCGTGTGGGAGTGGTACTGGCCCGCCCGGCTGTCCGTGGACCTCGACGTCGCCGACCCCTACGCGGACACCGGCCTGGCCCGCTCGCTCGGTCTGCGGCTGCGGCACACCGAGTCCCTCGACATCCCGCTGTACGCCTTCCAGACGAGCTACGCCCAGGGGACCATCGTATCCGCCGCCCGCGAGGTCGTCGCCGACTCCCGTATCCCCTACGGCACTTACGCCACGGATGACGGGATGAACCACCTCGATCCGCTGTTCGCGGACACCGCGCACAACACCCTCACCCACACCCTGGCGCCGTTCCTCGCCGCGCTGAGGTAGGACACCGCGCATCGGCGGGGCATCGCGCCGATGCCCCGCCGACGACCGGTCCCGGCTGTTCGCCCGTGCCCGCGGTTGCCGTCAGAACAGGAAGCTCCCGTAGGGGCCGCCCAGGATCTGGTTCTTCTGGCTCTGGTTGAAGTGGGTGTTGGGATAGTCGTAGAAGGACGCGGACATCGGGGTGCCGTCGGTCGAGGACGAGTCCGGCAGGCCGAAGGCGTGGCCGAGTTCGTGCACCATTCCGCCGTACCAGCGGTTCATCGACTGTCCGCTGGTGCCGGCGGCGCCGTCGGCGTCGTGTCCGCTCAGGACGACCCAGCCGGGGCTGGCGCCCCCGCCCGCGCCCTCGCCCTCGGCGCTGATCTCGCCCACGTTGAGCCAACGGCTGTCGGGGTTGTTCAGGCCGAACTTCCGGGCGAGTTCGTTCTGCATGTTCGTGACGGCCCACCAGTAACGGTCGCCGCCGTTGGGCGTGTTCTCGTACCAGCTCCGTGGCTGGTCACCGCCTACGACTTCGACGACCGGGCTGTTCAGCTTGAAGGTCTTGCCGAGTTCCTGCTGGTAGTAGCGCTGTGCCTCCCGCATCACGGCGGCGATGCCGTCGGGGTATCGCTGGTCGAGTGCGACGTCGGAGGGCTTCAGCCAGTACACCCGGACGGTCCTGGTCGGGGGCGTGGTGGGGGTGCCCCCACCGCCGGCGAAGTCGGGCAGCCGCCATGTCCGCGACGCCGCGTTGGTGCAGGGCAACTGGACGAGTCCGGTGTTGCCGGCCGAGGAGTCGCCCGTCGGGGCGACGCACTTGCCGGAGTGCACCGCCTGCACGCTGAACACGTTGTTCGTGCCGGTGACCGTCACGGGAACGAGCCGGAACTTCTGGCTTGCTCCGGTGCCGCACGGCCGCTGCACGATCGTGGCGTCGTCGGCGCCGGACGCCCCGTTGACGTCCACGCACTTTCCGCCGGTCGACGTGCCGATGCCGTACTGGTCGGTGGTCCCGCCGACCGGGGTGAACGTGAAGGTCTGGTTGGCCCCGCCGTGGCAGGCCCATTGGATGAGCTGGATGCCGTCGGCGGTGGAACTGCCCGGCACGTCCAGGCAGTTGGCGCCGTTCTGGTTGACCGCGGTGGAGGTGAACGCCGTCGCGGCGTGGACGGGCGGCGCGCTCGCGACGGTGCCCATGACCGAACCGATCAGGACGGCCAGCACAGCCGGCCAGAGGGACAGGAACCGAGATCGTCTCATCGGTCTACTCCCCTGACGGCGCGGTCAGCGGCACGCCGAGAGCCACCGGTGCGCCGAAGTTCGGCGTGCCGTCGGCGTTCCAGGTGAACTTCTGAACTCTGGTCGTACGGTTCATGTCGCAGCCACCGCCTGCGGAGTTGTTGGCGTGGTAGACCATCCAGTCCTCGGTGCCGTCGGGCGACTTGAAGAACCCGTTGTGGCCGGGGCCGTAGACGCCGTTCGCGTCGGAGCGCTGGAAGACCGGGTTCGGCGACTTCACCCACGACGAGGAGCTGAGCGGGTCACCGCCGTTGTAGGTGAGCATGCCGAGCTTGTAGTCGGGCGTGGAGCAGTGACTGGCGGAGTAGACGATGAACGTCTTGCCGCCGTGCTGAAGCACCTCGCCGCCCTCGTTGACCGCGCCGCCCACCGTCTCCCAGCTGTACGTCGGCGTCGACAGCACCCGGCGGGTGCCGCTCGCGGTCCAGGGGTTGGACAGCGGCCGGATGAACATCGGCTGCGAGCCGTTGTAGAAGGTGCCGAGCAGATACAACTGGCCGCCCAGCTGCAGAATGCTCGGGTCCAGCTCCCAGGTGTTGTCCTGCGTCGGGTCGAGCAGGTCGGCCTTGAAGCTGTATGGCCCCATCGGGTCGAGTCCGGCGCTCTCCAGCACATGGATCCGTTGGGTGCCCAGGTCGTACGGCTCGCGCCCGGCCGTGTAGTAGAAGTACCAGCGCTTCCCGTTGGGTCCGTCGAGGAGATGGAACTCCGGCGCCCACATCGTCCCGGCGCCGTTGGGCCGGCTGAGGTTGAAGATCACCTGGTCGGCGGCCGTGGCGAGCCCGGCGAGGGTGCTCGCCTTGCGCATGGTGACCGTCGAGTTCCAGGTGGTCGTGGCCAGGTGGTAGTACCCGTTGTAGTACGTCAGCCACGGGTCCGGGCCGTGCTGCGAGAGCGGGTTGGTGAACGTGTGGGGGCTGGTGCCGCCGCCGCTGAACGCGGGCAGCCGCCACACCCGGCCGTTCGCGGCGGCACACGGCAGCTGCACCAGGTTGGTGTTGGACGCCGAGGATCCGCCGCTCGGCGCGACGCACTTGCCCGAGCCGACCGAGACCAGGTTGAAGGTCTTGTCGGTGCCGGAGACCGTCACGGGAACGAGCCGCCACTGCTGGTTCGTCTCGCCATGGCAGGGCCACTGGATGATCGCCGCGTCGTCGGCCGTCGAGGCGCCGTAGACATCGACGCACTGACCGGACTGCGTGGTGATCGTGTACGTGTCGCTCGTGCCGGAGACCAGCGTGTAGCCGAAGCTCTGGTTCGCGCCGGAACTGCAGCCGAACGCCCGCAACTGGGTGCCGTTGGCGGTCGAACTGCCCGGCAGGTCAAGGCAGTTGCCGCCGTTCTGGTTCACGCCGGCCGAGGTGAAGGCGACGGCGGCGGACGCGGGCGGCGCCACGAGGAAGGCGACCGCCACGGTGAGCAGGGCGATGAGTGCCGACAGGCATCTGGAACGGGTCACGGTCCGTACACCTTTGCTTCGAGGAGGCCGACGGAGTTGGTGCCGTTGCCGGTGAGCAGCACCCGCAGCCGGGTGGTGCTCGTGGCGGTGAAGGTGACGGCGTTGTACTGGTTCTTCACCAGCGGATAGCCGCTCGCACCGGGCACGTCGACGTAGGCGCTGCCGTTCCAGTACTGCAGCTTCCAGGAGGCCGGCATGTCGATGCCCTGGTCGTCGTCGAAGAAGTACACCTCGGCCTTGTTCAGGGTCTGCGCGGCGGACCAGGTCAGCTCGGCCCACTGCTGTCCGGTCTCCGGCCAGGTCCCCCAGCGCGGGTTCACCGTGTCGTTGGACGACGGCGGGTCGATCCCGTCGTTCACCGCGGCGACGCTCTCCCAGGAGGAGGTGTACGACGCCGAGGCCGTCGCCGAAGTCGCCAGGTTGGCCGGTGGCTGCGGTGGCTGGACCCCGCCCCGGTTGAACACCTTGACCTCGGTGAGGCCCGTCTTCGCGCCGGAGGCGTTGGTGGCCAGGACCCGTATCCGCTGGGCGCTGATCGCGGGGAACTGCACCAGGTTGTAGTTGGCGCGCGGAACGGCGGGACTCTTCGTCTGGCCGGGTACGTTCACCCAGGAACTGCCGTCGTAGTACTGGATGGTGTACGCGGAGGGCGCCCGGTAGGTCGTACTCGCCGGACGGCTGTCCTTGAAGTACAGGCGCACCTCGTTCAGCGTGCGGGCGGCGCCGAAGTTCAGCTCGTACCAGTCCTGGCTGTTGGCGGATCCGCCCGCACCCCAGAACGGCTCGTTGGTGGGATACCCGTCGACGGCGCCGGCGGTGCTGCTGCCGGAACCGGTGTACGACGCCGAGGCCGTCGCCCCGATGGCCAGGTTGGTGGGGGCGCCGGTCAGGTCGACGCCGGCCTTGGCGAGCATGTCGACCATCCGCGGGCTGTTCTGCACGACCTGGTTGGGGGCCTGCAGACCGGCGACGGCCGTGTGGTAGGTGACCGCGCCGCTCGTGGTCACCTCCCCGGTCGCCGGGTCCCAGGTGAACGGCACCAGCGAGCTGACGGTCGCGGCCCGGTTGCCGTTGACGTAGATCGAGTAGCCCTCCGGGACACCCGGGTAGCGCACCACCGCGTCGGCCGGGTCGTCCCAGACGATGCTCAGGTCCGCGTTGCGGTAGCGCAGGTTGTTGACGGTGAAGTGGTCCCAGCCGATGTCGATCGGGGAGAGCTCGACCTTCGCGTCGTTGCGCGGCCGCAGCCCGGCGACGTCCTCGACCACCGTCCAGTTGCTGCTGCCCAGGATGTTGTGGTGGATCCAGGACCGGTAGTCGATGTTGCTCCCGTTCCAGTCGGCCCAGAACTCGTTGGCGTCCGGCCACTGGGTGTTCCCGCCGATGTACTGCGCCCAGGTGTTCCAGTAGAGCAGCTTCTTGTAGTCGGTCGCGTTCATCCAGGAGTTGGGGTAGTTGCGCAACACCGACGAGTACAGCCGGAACTGGACGGTGGAGTTGATGGTCGAGAAGTTGTTGGAGCCCGGGTTCCCGGCGTCGGCCGCCGCCTTCTTGTCGACCTGGTTGGCCGTGTAGAAGGGGAAGACGGGGTACTGTGCCGGGTCGTCGAACAGCCGCAGCGCCTGCTTGTACGTCGCGGTGTCGGGGACGGCCCCGACCGAGAACGGGTAGTAGTTGTTGATCTCCTTCCAGGGCACCCACTCGTTGGTCGACTTCAACCGATGCTCGAACAGCTGCCGGTTGGGGTTCCACAGCACGTTGACGATGGCGTCCTTGATCTGCGCAGCGAGCGTGCGCATCTCGGTCGCCTTGGACGTGTTGCCCGTCGCCTCGTAGGCCTGGGCCGCGGCGAGCGCGCCGCTGTACTGGTAGGCGGACTCGGCGCGGTCCATGTTGCCGGGCTTCCAGTGGAAGGACACCGCGTCGGCGTCGTTGCCCGTCAGAGCACCCCAGTCGTACTCGATGAGCTTGTTGTTGTCGTGGTCGTAGTAGGCGAGCTGGCCCTTGACGTCACCCTCCGCGTAGTGCGCGAGGTTGCCGGCGATCGCGGGTTGCCCGCCGTGGATCTGGTAGCTGCGCCAGGCGGCCTCGGCGATGTACTGGGTGTAGCTGTTGGACCAGTTCTCCGGGTCGCCGGGGTTGTCGAGGAACCGGCCGCCCTTGGAGACCTGCCCGACGCTCAGCCAGTCGCCGTAGGCGTAGGCCGGGTTGCGCAGGTACTTGAGATCGTCGATGTGCATCGGCTGGGTGAGCGCGATCGCGTTGTTGTAGCCGAGGACGCCCTCGGTCGACGTCGGGAACTGGAAGGTCTGCCCGGGGATGTCGGCGTCGAGGTTGTTGAAGCGCATCAGCCACCAGCGGTAGTAGATGTTCTTCTTGATCGCGCCTTCGGGGACGTCGATGTACGGCACGTTCTGCGCCCACCACAGGTTGTACGCCCTGACGTGCGTGGCGAAGGCGGTGGCGCCCGAGTAGCCCGCGTAGGCGTTGTACTCGGTGAGCGACTCGGGGATCTCGTCGGTGACGAAGCCCATCACCACCTTGGCGGTGACCGTGGCGCCTGCCGCGATCGTCACCGAGCGGTTGAGCCCGCCGTTGGTGGCGCTGAACCCGTCGCCGGTGAGCCGGGGGTGGATGGTCGTGAGGTTGTTGTAGGCGTTGACCTGGCCGGTCAGCTCACTGCCGGAACCCGAGGTGGCGTACGGCGAGGTCGCCCGCAATTGCAGGGTGGTGGAGGCGCTGCCGTTGTTCTTGATCGACAGGTTGGTCACGGCCACGTTGTTGTCGGTGATGAACTTGGTCTGCGTGACCGACACCGAGCCGGCTGTGTGCACGCTCTTCCAGTAACTGGGTGCCTGCCAGCGCTGGGAGACCTGCTCGGTGAACGTGCCCGGGCTGATCGCGACGGTGTAGGCGTTGTTGTCGTTGATGCTCTCCCAGTACGCGACATGCCCCCCGAAGCCGAGGACCGAGGGGTCGTGGGTCTTCATGAACAGCGCGCGCCCACGGCTCATCAGCCAGGGCCCGGCGGGGTCGTCGCCGGAGCGGGCCAGCAGACGGTCCATCCAGAAATCGGTTCCCGAACTTTCCGCGTCGTAGATGCTCCGCATCATGTCGCCCGGGGTGTAGGCGACGGGCGGGGCCGGGATTGCGGGACCGTTGAACGTGGGGAACCCGATGGTCTGCGCGGCGGCGGCCGGGTTCACGGAACAGATGGAACAGAGGATGAGCACGAGGGCGACGAGGAGGCGCTTCATGAGGTGCTCCCTCTCCGGTTGAGGGCAGTGGCAGCGGGTGGTGGGCAGCGCGCGGCGGAGCATGTCATGTGCCTGACATGTGTGCGAGGAAACTCACCTAAAAGGTTTTCGCAACGTAGGAGCGAGCTGATGAGGTGTCAAGAGAGGGCGCCGTACGGCGGGACGCGGATCGGGACGACGCCGCCCGGGGGCGGCGCGGCCCGGGACCGTGCGAAGCAGGATGAAACGGCCCGGGATGCCGGCCCGGGACGCGGGACACCGGCCCCGGGGCATCGGTTCCGGTCAACGCGGTTCAGGACAGCGGCGCCGTCGAACCCCGGATGATCACGCGGCAGCGCACGGTCTCCACTCCCGAGCGCCGGCCCCCGCCGATTGCGGTGAACAACGCGTGGGCCGCCGCCCGGCCGACCTGCTCCAGGTTCATGTCGACGCTGGTCAGCGGGGGGCGCGAGGAGGAGGTGAGAACCTGCCAGTTGTCGAAGCCCATCACGGCCACGTCCTCCGGCACCCGGTGTCCGCGCTCGCGCAGGACGTCCATGACGCCCCGGGCGATCTGGTCGCTGCCGCACAGCACGGCGTCGACATCGGGATTCCGATCGAGCAGCAGCGCGGTCGCCGCCCGTCCCCAGCCCTCCGACCAGGCCCCGAACCGCGGCTCGCCGACCAGCGCCAGACCGGCGTCGGCGAGCGCCGTCCTGGCGCCCTCGGCCCGCTCCTGCGCCGCGAGGTACCCCGGGTCGCCGGTGATGTGCGCGATCCGGGTCCGGCCGCAGGTCAACAGGTGCTCCACCGCGATCCGGCCGGCGTCGACGCTGTCGGGGACGATGGACAGATCCGCCGGATCCTCCGACGGCGCGTACGCGTAGACCACGGGCACGGGCAGCTCACGGCCCAGGGACGGGCGCGGGTCGGTCCGGCTGCCGACCACGATGAGCCCGTCCACCCGGCGCCCGAGCAGCGCACGCACATGGTGCTGCTCCCGGATCGCGTCGCCGCGCGCGTCGCACAGGAAGACCGCGACCTCACCGGCCCCGAAGGCGTCCTCGGCGCCCATCAGGATCGGGATGCTGAATCGGCCCTCCAGGTCGCTGGTGAGCAGACCGACCGTGCCCGACCGCCCGACGAGCAGCCCGCGGGCCAGCTGGTTCGGCCGGAAGGCCAGCCGCTCGGCGGCCTCGATCACCCGCTGCCGGGTCTCGGCGCGCACCTGGCTGCGGCCGTTGAGGGCCTTGGAGGCGGTGGCGATCGACACGCCGGCGAGTCGGGCGACGTCGCTGAGGGTGGCGGGATGCGAACGAGAGGGGCCGACGGCCGGTGTCATGGATGTTCTCCTGTCTCGCGTCGCGTGCGTCGTAAACCGTACGCGAGAAGTTTCGGCCCGGGTGCGTCCAGGGGGTTTTCACTGGTTTCGGTGAAGTCCGGGCAGTAACTCCTGCAGCCGCTCCATGCAAGGGGATTGACGGGCCGTAAGCCGAGTTTTAGCTTTCAGAAAGCCTTTTCGGTTCCTTTTCGTCGCAGAACCCACACTCAGGGGGATCGCCATGAGGAGCACGACCGGACCACGTAGACCCATCCGCCGGCTCGCCACCGGTGTCGTCGCGCTCCTCGCCGCCGCGAGTCTGGTCACGGCCTGCGGGTCGGGGGACGGCGGCGGCTCGAACAGCGGGGGAGGGGGCAAGGCGGCGGACGCCACGGGCGTCGACGACGGCGCCACCCTGACGATGTGGACCCGCGCCGCGACCCGCCCGCAGAGCGAAGCGCTGGTGAAGGCCTACAACGCACACCACAAGAACAAGATCGAACTGACCGTCATCCCGACGGACGACTACCAGGCCAAGGTCGGCGCCGCGGCCGGCTCCCACGACCTCCCCGACCTCTTCGCCTCCGACGTGGTGTTCGTGCCGAACTACACCACCAGCAGACTCTTCGCCGACCTCACCGCGCGCATCGACGTGCTGCCGTTCGCCGACAAGCTGGCCCAGTCGCACATCAAGGCCGGCACCTACGAGGGCAAGAAGTACGTCGTCCCGCACACCCTCGATCTGTCGGTGCTGTTCTACAACAAGAACCTCTACCGGCGGGCGAAACTCGACCCCGCGAAGCCGCCGACCACCCTCGCCGAGTGGGACCGGCAGGCGCGGGCCGTGGACGCGCTGGGCGGCGGCGTGGACGGCACCTTCTTCGGCGGCAACTGCGGTGGCTGCGGTGTCTTCACCTGGTGGCCGTCCATCTGGGCCGGGGGAGCGGAGGTGCTGAACGACAAGGGCACCGAGGCGAAACTCGACTCCGCCACCGCCAAGAAGGTCTACGACACCTACCGGGGATGGGTGAAGGACGACATCGTGGCGCCCGGCGCGAAGGACGAGACCGGCACCACCTGGACCGGCGTCTTCCCGAAGGGGAAGGTCGGCGTGATGCCCATGCCGTCGACCACCCTGGGCCTGATGCCCAAGAACCTGGACCTCGGCGTCGCGCCCATCCCCGGTCCCGACGGCGGAAAGTCCACCTTCGTCGGCGGCGACGCCATCGGCATCTCCGCCACCAGCAAGAAGGCCGACCAGGCCTGGAACTTCCTCGCCTGGTCCCTGGGCGACGACGCGCAGGTGAACGTGGTCGCCGCGCACAAGGACGTCGTGGCGCGCACCGACCTCGCGTCCAACAAGTACTCCGCCGCGGACCCCCGCCTGGTCGCGATCAACCAGCTCGTGGCGGACGGCCGCACCCCGTACGCGTTGAAGTTCGGCCAGACCTTCAACGACCCCAACGGGCCCTGGCTGTCCCTGATGCGCGACGCCGTCTTCGGTGACGGCACGTCCGTCGAGAAGGACAACAAGGCCGTCACCGCCTCCCTCGCCGACTGAGACGGCACGGCACCGGACGCACCGGACGCACCGGACCCCGGCACGACCCCTCCCACGTCACCCGGCAGAGGAGAGCCATGCAGGTCAAGGCACCCGACCGGGCGACCGTCGAGCGCCGGGCGCCGACGGCACGCCCGGCCCGCCGACCCCGAACAGCCGCGCCCCTGTGGCGCTCCCGCAAGCTCCAGGGCCTCGGGTACGCGGCCCCGACCGCCGTGTTCGTCGCCGTCTTCTTCCTGCTGCCCCTCCTCCTCGTCGGGCAGATGTCGCTCAGCGACTGGCCGCTGCTCGCCGGCGACCAGGGCGCCAACGCCCCCGAGAACTACGCCGACATCGGCGACAGCCCCCTGTTCTGGCCCGCCGTCCGCTTCACGCTCCTCTACACCGTGATCGTCACGGTCATTCTGCTGGGCCTGGCCCTCCTCCTCGCCCTGCTCGTGCAGGAGTCCCGACCCGGCGCGGGCTTCTTCCGCACGGTCTACTTCCTGCCCGGCGCCCTCGGACTCGCCTCCGCGTCCCTGCTCTTCTGGGGCCTGTACAGCCCCACCACCGGTCCGCTCAGCCGCACGCTGGAGAAGCTCGGCCTTGTCGACGACCCGGTGTCCTTCCTCGGCACGCCGACCTCCGCGCTGCTGTCGACGGTGTTCCTCGTCGTATGGAAGTTCGCCGGTTTCTACATGCTGATCCTGCTCGTCGGCCTCCAGCGCATCCCGCACGAGGTGTACGAGGCGGCCCGGATGGACGGCGCGAGCCGCGGCCAGATCTTCCGCTCCATCACCCTGCCGCTGCTGCGCCCCTCCCTCGCTTTGTCCCTGCTCCTGTGTGTGACCGGCTCACTGCTCGCCTTCGACCAGTTCTTCGTCCTCACCAAGGGCGGACCGGACAACAGCACCGTCACTGTCGTGCAGTTGATCTACCGCGAGGCGTTCCAGCGGCTGAATCTCGGGACCGCCGCGGCCCTGTCGATCGTGGTGCTGGCCGCGCTGCTCCTGCTGAACGTCCTGCAGTTCCGCGGGCTGCGCCGCGCCGACGAGTCATGATCCGCTCGCGAAAGGAGACACCGGTGCTCACCCGAGCCCTCGGCCGGACGCCGCACTACGTCGTCGCCGGCGGACTGGCCGTCATCTTCCTCTTCCCGCTGCTGTGGAACGCCTGGGCCTCGGTCAGCGCCCAGCCCGGCACGGCCCAGGAGTCCGGCTACGGTCTGGGCAACTACCGCACACTGCTCGACTACGACGCCGGCCTGTGGCGCTACCTCGGCAACAGCACCGTCGTCGCCGCGCTCACCGTCGCCCTGACCCTCGGGGTCTCCCTGCTCGGCGGCTACGCCTTCGCCCGCTTCGACTTCCCCGGCAAGAACCTGCTGTTCCTGCTGACCCTGGCCATCCTCATGGTTCCGTACGCCACCCTCCTCATCCCGCTCTACGTGCTGCTCGGCAGGCTCCATCTGCAGAACTCGCTGCTCGGGCTGAGCCTGGTGCTGGCCATGTTCCAACTGCCGTTCGCCACCTTCATGATGCGGATCGCCTTCGAAGCGGTCCCGCGCGAACTGGAGGAGTCGGCGCTCGTCGACGGGTGCGGCACGGCCGGCGCGCTGCGCCGGGTGCTCCTTCCCGCGGTGCGGCCGGGGCTGATCACCGTGGGCCTCTTCGCCTTCCTCGCTGCCTGGAACGACTTCATCGCACCGCTGATCCTCATCTCGGACAGCCAGAAGGCGCCCCTGCCGCTGGCCGTCGCCAACCTGCGGCAGCAGAGCATGGGCGCCGTCGACTACGGCGCCACCGAGGCCGGCGTGGTGGTCCTCGCCGTGCCCTGTCTCCTGCTCTTCCTGCTGCTGCAACGCCACTACGTGCGGGGCTTCATGTCGGGCGCGCTCAAGGGCTGACCAACCGGATGAAAGGCATCAATGGGTGAGCGAGAACAGAGAGTTGTCGACGATGCTGCCCGTGGCACCGACCGTGGGGCGATTGCGCCCGCTGGGCCTGGACGAGGTGAGGATCACCGGAGGCTTCTGGGCCCGACGCCGGGAGACCAACGCCACCGCCACGCTCGACCACTGCCGCGACTGGATGGAACGCGTCGGCTGGATCGGCAACTTCCGGGCCGCCGTCGAGGGCAGGATCGGGCGGGACCGGCGGGGCCGCGAGTTCGCCGACTCCGACGTCTACAAGCTCCTCGAAGCCATGGTCTGGGAGCCCGGGTACGACCTCGACCCCATGCTCACGCAGTCCGTCGCAGCCGCCCAGGAACCGGACGGCTACCTGAACACCGCCTTCGGCCGCCCCGGCCAGCAGCCCCGTTACAGCGACCTCGAATGGGGCCACGAGCTGTACTGCTACGGGCACCTGATCCAGGCGGGCGTGGCCCAGATCCGTACCGAGGGCGAAGGCGAACTGGCGAAGATCGCCCGGCGCGCCGCCGACCATGTCTGCACCGCCTTCGGCCGGGGCGGCATCGAAGGGGTCTGCGGGCACCCGGAGGTCGAGACGGCGCTGGTCGAACTGGCCAGGGCGACGGGGGAGCAGCGCTACCTCGACCAGGCCGCCCTGTTCGTCCAGCGCCGTGGCCACGGCACCCTCGCCGACCCCGAGTTCGGCCGCGCCTACTACCAGGACGACCTGCCCGTCCGGCAGGCCACGGTGCTGCGCGGCCACGCCGTGCGCGCCCTCTACCTCGCGGCCGGCGCCGTAGACGTGGCCGTGGAGACCGGCGACGAGGACCTGCTCGCGGCCGTCGTACGGCAGTGGGAGGCCGCCGTCGCCCGGCGCACCTATCTGACCGGCGGCATGGGCTCGCACCACCGCGACGAGTCCTTCGGCGACGACTTCGTGCTCCCGCCGGACCGCGCCTACTCGGAGACCTGCGCCGCCGTCGCCTCCGTGATGCTCAGCTGGCGGCTGCTCCTGGCCACCGGCGAGCCACGCTTCGCCGACCTGGCCGAGCGGACCCTGTTCAACGTCGTCGCGACCTCGCCGGCCGAGGACGGCCGGGCCTTCTTCTACGCCAACACCCTGCACCGGCGCCGCCGCGGCACGATACCGTCCGCGGACGCCGACAGCCCGCGCGCCGAGTCGAGCCTGCGCGCCCCCTGGTTCGCGGTGTCCTGCTGCCCCACCAACGTGGCACGAACGCTGGCCCTGCTCCCCGCCTACCTGGCGACCGCGGACGACCACGGCATCCAACTCCACCAGTACGCCGACGCGGAGATCACCACCTCCCTCGCGGGCGGCCACGGCGTCGCGCTGAGCGTGCGCACCGACTATCCGTCGGGCGGCAGCGTGACCGTGCGCGTCGACCGGTCCCCGGACCGCCCGTGGACCCTGTCGCTGCGCGTCCCCGCGTGGACCGAGGGTGCCCCCGCCCGGCTGGTCGACCCCGGCGGCGTACGCCGTGCCGTCGCCCCGGGCACGGCCGCCGTCACCCGGCTCTTCCGGCCCGGCGAGGAGATCCGGCTCGAACTGCCCATGGCCCCGCGCTGGATCGGGCCCGACCCGCGCATCGACGCCGTGCGCGGCACCCTCGCCGTCCAGCGCGGCCCCCTGGTGTACTGCGCCGAGTCCGTGGACCTGCCGGACGGTCACGAGGTCGACGCCGTACGGGTGGATCCGTCCGCCGAGCCGCAGGACGGGCCCGACGGCACCGTCGTGGCCCCCGGCGAACTCGCCGCCGTACCGGGGGAACCGCCCGAGGACCCCTGGCCGTATCAGCCGTACCAGCCGTACCGGCCGCATCAACCGCTCGGCCAGGGAGCCGAGCCCGCCGCCGAGCCCACCGGCATCGTGCTGGTGCCCTATCACTCCTGGGCGAACCGCGGGCCCTCGACGATGCGCGTGTGGCTGCCGACGACGACCCCACCGCCGACCGCACCCTCCGGGAGGTAGCCGTGCACGGACCGGGAAGAGGAGGGCACCGCCGCAGATCCCTCGCCGGGGCACTGGCCCGTCGAGTACCGGGACGGCGACACCTGGCGCGAGGTCGCCTCGCCCGGCGGCTACGGCACCGACGAGGACCGCTACAACAGGACCACCTCCGCGCCCGTCACCACCACCGCGGTACGGGCCCGGCTGACCGGCCACGCCAATCCGGGGCTCGGCGTGCAGGAGTGGAAGGTGTCCGCCGAGCCGCCCGAGTCCGTGCGCGAGGTCCATCTCCCCACCCTCCACGGCACCGTGCCCCGACTCCCCGGCCAGGTGACGCTGGTCTACGCCGACGGCTCGACCGCGCTCTCTCCCGTGGCCTGGCCCGCGCTCACCGAGACCAGGTGGCTCAGGGCGGCACCAGCGTCCGGGTCACCGGGCTCGGCGACCTGACCGCGCTGCCCGTCACCGCGACCGTGGGGGTACGGCAGACCGACGCCGTCGAGATCACCGCCCTCGCCGAGGAGCACCTCACCACGCGGGCCGGCACGGCGCCCGCCCTTGCGGACACCGTCGTCGCCACCTACAACGAGGGCTCCAAGGACAGCCGGGCCCCGGTGACCTGGGACCCGGTGGAACCGGACCGGTACGCCCGGCCGGGGACCTTCGAGGTGAAGGGAACCGTGACCGGCACCACCTACCGCGCAACGGCCGCCGTCACCGTGACCGCCGCCCCCTCATGAGGGCGCGGCCACGCAGACGACCGTCCATGCCCATGCCCACCGACGCCCCCACGATCGGAGCCCGAGCATGTCCCAACCCCCCACCCGCCGCCACCTGTTGAGGCTGGCCGCCGGAACCGCGGCCGCCGTCCCGCTTCTGCACGCGACCTCGGCGGCGGCCCAGGCCGACTCCCTCGCCGCGCCGACCGGCACGACCGCGGCACCTGGCCTGGCCCCCACGGCCCCGCCGACCTGGGCGGTCCAGCCCTTCGCGCTGGACCGGGTGACCCTGGGCGACGGCGTCTTCCGCCGCAAGCGCGACCTGATGCTGGACTACGCCCGGGCCTACCCCGCCGACCGCATCCTGGCCGTCTTCCGGGCCAACGCCGGCCTCGACACCCGCGGCGCCCAGCCGCCGGGCGGCTGGGAGACCTCCGACGGCAACCTGCGCGGCCACTTCGGCGGCCACTTCCTCACCCTGGTCTCCCAGGCGTACGCGGACACGCGCGAGGCGGCACTCAAGACCAAGCTCGACCACCTCGTGGCCGCGCTCGGCGAGTGCCGGCAGGCGCTGGCCGACCACGGCTCGCCGAAACCGAGCCACCCCGGCTACCTGGCCGCCTACCCGGAGACCCAGTTCATCCTGCTGGAGAGCTACACCACCTACCCCACGATCTGGGCGCCGTACTACACCTGCCACAAGATCATGCGCGGTCTCCTGGACGCGCACACCCTGGCCGGGAACGCGCAGGCCCTCGCCATCGCCTCGGCGATGGGCGACTGGGTGCACAGCCGGCTCGGCCGACTGCCCAAGGCCCAGCTGGACCGCATGTGGTCGATCTACATCGCCGGCGAGTACGGCGGGATGAACGAGGTGATGGCGGACCTGTACGCCCTCACCGGACGCGCGGAGCACCTCGCCGCCGCCCGCTGCTTCGACAACACCGCGCTGCTGGACGCCTGTTCCGGGGGCCGGGACATCCTGGACGGCAGGCACGCCAACCAGCACATCCCCCAGTTCACCGGCTATGTGCGGCTCTTCGACCACACCGGCGACGAGGAGTACGCGGCGGCGGCCCGCAACTTCTGGGGCATGGTCGTGGGCCCCCGGACCTACAGCCTGGGCGGCACCGGCCAGGGCGAGATGTTCCGGGCCCGGGGCGCCATCGCGGCAACCCTGGGCGACAACAACGCCGAGACCTGCGCCACGTACAACATGCTCAAGCTGAGCCGGCAGCTGTTCTTCCACCAGCCGGACCCCGCCTACATGGACTACTACGAGCAGGGCCTGACCAACCACATCCTGGCCTCCCGCCGGGACGCCCCCAGCACGGACAGCCCGGAGGTCACCTACTTCGTGGGCATGGGGCCGGGAGTGGTGCGCGAGTACGACAACATCGGCACCTGCTGCGGCGGCACCGGAATGGAGAACCACACCAAGTACCAGGACTCGGTCTACTTCCGCTCCGCGGGCGGCGACGCGCTGTACGTCAACCTGTACCTCGCCTCGACGCTGCGGTGGCCGGAACGGGGGCTCGTCATCGAGCAGACGAGTGCCTACCCGGCCGAGGGCGTACGCACCCTGACGTTCCGTGAGGGCGGCGGCAGCCTGGACCTGAAGCTGCGGGTGCCGTCCTGGGCCACGGCAGGGTTCACCGTCGCCGTCAACGGGGTCCGGCAGCAGGTCCAGGCGATGCCCGGCAGCTACCTCACCCTGAGCAGAAGCTGGCAGCGCGGCGACCGGGTCACCGTCTCGGCCCCCTACCGGCTGCGCATCGCACGGGCGTGGGACGACCCGACCGTCCAGTCGCTGTTCTACGGGCCGGTCCTGCTGGTCGCGCGGAGCCAGGCGACGACCTTCCGGCAGTTCTCCTTCTACAAGGACTTCACGCTGCGGGGCGACCTGGCCGACGCCGTCCGCCCCGAGGGCCGCCCCCTGCACTTCACCACGCACGGCCTGACGCTGGCCCCGTTCCACCTCGCGGACGACAGCCGCTACCACGCCTACTTCAGGCGCGCGGAACCGTCCGTCGTGTTCGGCACGACCGACTCGGGCGTACCGAACCGCGCCCGCGCCGACGGCCTGACCTTCCTCGACGTCCTCTGGGAACAGGCGCCGTTCGCGACCTCGGCCCGCTTCGTGGACGCGGTCCGCACCCTCGCCGACACCTGGCTGTCCGGCGCCCTGTTCACCCGGGCCGAACGAGACCGCGTCGTCGCGGCCGCCGGCAGCGCCCGCCTGAAGCGCTGATCTGGAGGGAGACGCACGTCACAGGCGGCCGTACTCGGCCGCCTGTCACATTTCGCCGGGGCGTTCCGTCAGTGCTGTGTAAGCGTCGACACGGCAAGGAGATCACCATGGAAGCGCGTCTCAACCTCTTCGGCAGCCCCCTCGCAGGCACCCTCCTCAAGCACTTCGGTGCGGCCGGCAAGGCCGTCGCGGATTCGTCGCTGCCGGTCGCGACCCGGGATCTGGTGCTGCTGCGGGCCAGCCAGATCAACGGCTGCGGCTTCTGCACCGACATGCACTCCAAGGACGCCGCGCATGCCGGGGAGACCTCGGTGCGCCTCAACCTGGTCGCGGCCTGGCGCGAGGCCACGGTGTTCACCGACGCGGAGCGGGCCGCCCTGGAACTGACGGAGCAGGGCACCCGCATCGCCGACGCGGCCGGCGGCGTCCCCGACGACGTCTGGGCGAACGCCGCCAAGCACTACGACGAGGAGCAGCTCACCGCGCTGGTGGCGCTGATCGCGATCATCAACGCGTACAACCGGCTGAACGTCATCGTCCGGCAGCCCGCCGGCGACTACCGTCCGGGCCAGTTCGCCTGACGCCACCCCCGAACGACGCCTCCGGTCACCGCTCCACGGTGGCCGGAGGGACGGCTTCACGGAACGTACACACATCCACACGTGAACTTTAGGTTTCAAGCGCTACGCTCATCGGCAATTCGAGTGGTCGAGGAAGCCCCCACGCGCCCGACCGCTCGCTTTCCCCCCCATGCTCAGGAGACGCGCGTGCGCGACGGCGACGTAGTGGTGATCGGTGGCGGCTACGCGGGCGTGCGGCTGGCCAAACGACTCGACGGGGCGGCGCGGGTCACGCTGGTGGACCGCAAGGAGGTCTTCTTCCACCGTATCGCCTCCCTCCGCGCCGGCGTCCGCCCCGACTGGTCGGTCACCCCCTTCATCCCGTACGACCGACTGCTGCGCGACGGCCGGGTGGTCGTCGGCAAGGCCGTCCGCATCGACACCGGCGAGCGACAGGTCGTCCTGGCGACGGGGGAGCGGCTCCCGTACGACGTGGTGGTGATCGCCACCGGCGCCGACTACCCCGAACCGGCCCGCTTCACCGGCACCACCGCCGAGGAGACGCTCAAGTCCTTCGCCGGTCACCAGCGCAGGGTCGCCACCGCCGAGCACGTCCTCGTCGTCGGCGGCGGACCGTCCGGCGTCGAACTCAGCGCGGAGATACGCCTCGTCCGGCCCGACGCCCGGGTCACCCTCGCCCACTCGGGGGCGGCGCTGCTGCACTCCACCGGCAGCGAACGGGCCGGACGCAAGGCGCTGGCCTGGCTGGAGTCCCACGACGTGGAGGTCCGCCTCGACTCCTTCATGTCCCCCGGCAACGACTTCGGCACCTATCGCGACGCCCACGGCAACATCATCGACGCCGACCTCTCCTTCTGGGCCACGGGTACCACGCCCAACACCTTCTGGCTGCGCCTGGGCGGACACGGCGACTGGCTGAACTCCGCCGGCCACGTCAAGGTCGACCGGCGGCTCAGGGTCGAGGGACGGCCGGACGTCTTCGCCGTCGGCGACGTCAACGACGCCACCGAACTCAAGATCACCCCCGCCGCCCTCGCGCAGGCCGACCTCGCCGCCCACAACATCCGCGTCCACCTGCAGCACGCAGGCAAGCACCGCAGGGAGCCCCGCCTCTACCGGCCGATCCAACGCACCCCGCTCATCGTGCCCTTCGGTCCGGCCGACGGAGTGACCCTGCTGCCCGTGCCGGGCGGTGAGAGCGCGGTGCTCGGCGGTCGTACCTCCGTGCTGGCCAAGGCGAAGACCTTGATGACCCCGTACATGAGGCGTCAACTCGGGTACACCGCCACCTGAACCGGCCGCGGTCGGGCCGCTGCCTCACCTGTGACGGATTTTGGCCGAAACGGCACGCAGGGGCCGAGTAAGCGCTCTCAACCGGCCTGAACCGAAAGAAAGTTCGCCTAGGTTGGGGCCCTGATCACCAACGTACCTGTGCAGGAGGCTTTGCTGTGTCGGACTCCACCTCCCAGACCACCGAGACCGCCGGAACACCCGGCCGGATCGACACGTCCAAGCCGCACTCGGCCCGGTTCTGGAACTACTTCGTCGGAGGAAAGGACAACTACGAGGTCGACCGGGAGATCGGGGACCACATCAAGGAGATCTTCCCCGGCCTCGTCGACGTCGCGGTCACCAGCCGGCACTTCCTGGGGCGCGCGGTGCGCCACCTGGCAGGCGAGCAGGGCATCCGCCAGTTCCTGGACGTGGGCACCGGTCTGCCCACCGCCGACAACACCCACCAGGTGGCCCAGCGCGTCGCCCCGGACGCCCGGATCGTCTATGTCGACAACGACCCCGTCGTGCTCGCCCACGCGAACGCCCTGCTGACGAGTACGCGAGAGGGCAAGACCGCCTATTTGGACGCGGACCTGTACGACCCGGAAGCCGTGCTGGCGGCCGCCGCGGGCACCCTCGACTTCTCTCAGCCGGTCGCCCTGATGATCCTCAACACGCTGGGCCATGTCGCCGACTACGAGCAGGGCCGCGACCTCGTGCGGCGACTCATGGCCGGGCTGCCCTCGGGAAGTTACCTGGTCATCAGCGACAGCACCGCCACCAGCGAGGGCATGATCGCCGCGTCGGAGGCGTACAACGCGAGCGGCGCGGTGCCCTACTACGTGCGCAGCATCGACGAGATCGGCGGCTTCTTCGAGGGGCTGGAACTGGTGGAGCCGGGGATCGTCCAGGTGCCCGAGTGGCGGCCGAACCCCGATGATTCAGCCAACTTCGCCGCCGCCGTCGACGCCTACTGCGGCGTGGGCCGCAAGCCGTAGCCGGGGAAGCGAGCGAGCTCGAGGAAGCCCTCACCGCCGCACCGCCGAACCGGACGACCGTGGAACTGGACGAAGCGTCCACGGTCGTCCGCCCCCGCCTTCGCTCCGGAATCCTGATCATGGAGAACAGGACGCTGCGGCGAACGGACCGCAGGACTCCTTCAGACCAGGGCCGGCCGGGGCTGTGCCCCCTCCTCCCCGTCGCTGTGCTGCGAGCCGCCGCTCCGTATGAGGGGGAGGGCGTCGAGGTACTGGGGCGGGAGGTCGAACGCCTCGGTGAGGGTGGTGAGGTGGGGTTGCAGGCTGTGTGTGAGGGCGTCGACGGTGGAGGGCAGCTGGTGGACGTGGTGGGGGGCGATGTGGTTGTCGGCGAGGAGCGTGCCGGTGTGGGGGGTGAGATGGGTGAGGAGGTAGAGAGTGGTGAGTTCGGTGAGGAGTTGATGCGTGCTCTGATGGCCGGTGCGGGCCAGCGTGGCCAGGAGGGCGTCGGCCGCACGCACGGTGGTGTGGGCCTGTGCCCTCTGGAGCGCGGGCGTCGAGGCCGTGTTCCAGCGGCCCTGGGGGTCGTGGGCCGGGCCGTGGCGGAGCGCGCTGTGGGCCTGGGCGTGGAAGGCCTGCTCGGTGCGGGCGAGAAGGTTGCGGAGGTAGCGGGGGTTGGTGAGGTGCGGCGGGCCCGCGTCGGGCAGGAGCGCGGCCGGCGGGTGGAGGAGGAGCTCGGCGGCCGCCTTGGTGGTGATGAGGAGGTTGTCGCCCTCGGCGGTGATCGTCCCCTCCACGTACTCGGGGAACCCGGCGAGATGGTTGGCGGGGAGGAGGCCCTGCGCACCGCAGCGTTCCCGGGCCTCGAGGGTGATCGTGCGGGCCTGCCACGTGATCCAGGCCTTGGTGAGGGCGATGAGGCGTTCGACGTGGTCGCGGTCGTCGGCGGTGTGCCGGCTCCATTCGGTGGTCAGGGAGCGGTGGAGCAGGGTCATGGCGTAGGTGGTGGCCACGGCCTGGAGAAGCCTGCTGTGGTGGGTGCGGTGGCTGTTGACGGGGATGCGCCGCCCCGGGCGCGACCCGCTGACCTGGCGTCGGTTGCCGTACTGGACGGCGATCGCGAGAGCGGCCCGCGAGGCGCCGATCGCCGCGGCGCTCATGCAGAGTTTGCCGGCGGTGACCCGGGCGATGGACGTCAGGAAGCGTTTCCGTCGGTTGCCGAGGGCGCTGGTGAGGGTGTTGTCGGCGTTGAGGCGACCGTGTTCGCCCTGCAGTAGCGCTTGGCGGGGCAGCGGGAGATGGTCGAACGAGGTGAGGCAGTGGTCGACGGGGGCGTTCGGACGCAGGGGGAGCGGAGTGACGGTGATGTGCGGCAGCGGGCCGTCGCGATCCGTGAGGGGGGTCAGGAACAGGAAGACGCCCTGGTCACGGCCGTCGATGAGGAGGCGGGCGGCGACGACGGCGGACTTGGGGCCGCCGAGTGTGCTGGTGTTGGGCATGAACTTGGCGGCGCCCGGGTGAGGGGTGTGGAGGACGAAGCCGCCGGTCTCGGGATCGAGGGTGGCGGTGGTCTCCAGGGCGGGGGCGTCGTTGCCGTGGTCGACCTCGGTGCACAGGAAGGTGCCGATGCGTCGGAGTGTGGTGAACTCGGCGTGGTTCCTCAGCGGGCTGTCGTCGTGGTCGAGGAGACTGCCGAGGAAGAGGTTGTAGTGGATGCTGGCGACGGTCGTCAGCCCGCCCCCTCCGTCGACGATCGCCGCCCACTCGTGCAGGGCGGTGAGCAGGGCAGGGTCGGTGGCGAGGGCCTCGGGGTCGTCGAGGGTGTCGTTGACCAGGCGCAGCCAGGCATAGGACTGCGCGGCGCGCTGTTCGGGGGTGAGCCCGGGCTGATGGCGGAAGGTGTCCCGGGCGATGAGGCGACGCCATGGCGCGTGGACACGTTCCTGCTCGCCGTCCTGGTCGAACAGCAGCCGGGTCAGCTCGCGGGCCGTCGCGGCGTCGGCCCGCGCCGGGTCGCCGGGTCGGATCGGGTCAGCGGCCGCTTCCCGGTTCGGGTCGGGTGCGGTGACGTCTGCGGCCGGGCCCGGTGTGGGGGCCTGACTCGGGACGTGGTCGGCGCGGTGCGGCCCGGTGGGGCGCTCTCCGCTGTGGAATGCCAGAAGGGCCATGACCCTCTCCCCGTTGTCGCAGATCCGGAAGCTGGATGTCTGGATGTGCAGTGAGCCAGAAGATACGGACCTACCGGTTTTCTTATCAAGTCAGAAATCGGCAAAGTGCGGTGGCGTGGATGGCGGGTTTTGAGGGGTGCCTATGTCGCAGGAGTGAGTTCGGTACTCCTGGTGCGGCCGGTGGCCGGGGGAACGAGAGGCGGAATCAGGAACTCCGGCCGGTTTTCCGGAGGTTGTGCTGGTGGGTGCCGGTCGCGGTACCGCAAGGGGGGTGGGAGGCGGGGTGCGGGGGCGGTGCCCGTGAGGTGGCAGTGGACAGACCTGCCGGTATATTTTCCGGAGCCGGAATCACGGGGAGCAACCTCGGAGGTGGGGGCGTGGCGCTGCAGGAACGGGCCGTACGGACGAGGCGGGCAGTCCTCGTCGCGGCCGCGGCGGTGTTCGCGGAGGTCGGGTACGAGGCCGCGACGATCGCGGAGATCCTGGCCCGCGCCGGGGTGACCAAGGGAGCCCTGTACTTCCATTTCTCCTCCAAGGAGGAGCTCGCCCAGGCGGTTCTGGCCAGCCAGCTGGAGGCGGTACCGGCCGTGCCGACACGGGAGTTGCTGCTCCAGCAGGGACTGGACGAGGCGTTCGTGCTGGCCCATCTGCTGGCGGTGGGCGACCCGCTGGTGCAAGGGAGCATCCGGCTGACGGTGGACCAGGGGATGCCCAGCGACAAGCTGGACCGACGGCTGCCGATGAGCGGCTGGATCGCTCACAACGCGGACGTGCTGAAGCGGGCGAAGGAGAAGGGCGAACTGCTGCCGCATGTCGACGTGGCCGCCGCGGCGCGCATGTTCGTGGGAGCGTTCACCGGTGTCCAGGTACTGTCCAAGATCATGACAGGACATGCGGACCTGCCGGAGCGGGTGGCGGACCTGCAGCGGCACCTGATGGCGGGGATCGCGGTGCCTGCGGTGCTTCTGCAGCTGGACACGGCCGCCGACCGGGGGGCCAGGGTCTACGAGGAGGCCATGAAGGCCAGTTGGGGGACGGGCGGCAAGCAGGCGGCGGGCTGACCGCCGTACCGGTGTCGACCGGGCGTCGTCGGCGGTCGTCGAGGCGTGTTCGTCGAGGCGTGTTCGTCGTGTGACGGTGGTTGTGCTCTGTGGCGGTGGTTGGTTTCGGGGCGGCTGGGGGAGTGGTGGGAATGAAGTTCGTCCGGGGCGTCGTCGTGCGTTCCCGGTAGGGAGGGCGGGGGAAGCCCCTTTCTCCTGGGCAAGCGCAAATGCCGATGTGTGCAAGACGAACCCAGGGAGTACGACGATGGATACGACTGCCTGCCCTTATGCCCTGGATGTCACGGGGCGCGATCTCGCCGGTGAGGCGGCCATGCTGCGGGCCAACGGACCGGCCGTCCAGGTGGAGTTGCCGGGCGGTGTGGTGGCCTGGGCGGTGGTGCGCCAGCAGTACGTGGAGCGGCTGCTGACCGATTCCCGGGTGTCGAAGGACGCGCGCCGTCACTGGCCCGAGTTCATCGAGGGGAGAATCACCGAGGAATGGCCGCTGTACCCGTGGGTGGCGAACGAGAACATGCTGTTCGCCTACGGCGCCTCGCACACCCGGCTGCGCCGGCTGGTGGCGGGGGCGTTCACCGCACGGCGCTCGGAGGCGATGCGGCCGCGCGTCGCACAGCTCGCGGCCGAACTCGCCGACGGGCTCGCGGACACCGAGCCGGGCGCGCCGACGGACCTGCGGTCGTCGTTCGCCGAACTGCTGCCCATGCGCGTGATCTGCGAGCTGTTCGGGGTGGCGCAGGGCGAGGCCACCGACGCCCTGTGCACGGCGCTGCACACGGTGTTCGGCACGACGATCAGCGGGCAGGAGATCGAGGCGGCGCGGCTGGAGGCGTTCGTCCTGCTGTCGGAGCTGGTGAAGGCCAAACGGGCCGAGCCCGGCGACGATCTGACCTCCTTGCTGATCCAGGCGCGCGACCAGGACGACCGGCTCACCGAGGAGGAGCTGCTCGGCACCCTCTTCCTCATGATCGCCGGCGGGCAGGACACCACCGCCGCCCTGATCACCAACGCGGTCGGGGCGCTGCTGCGGTGGCCCGAGCAACTGGAGCATGTCCGGGCGGGGCGGGCGACCTGGGGCGACGTGGCCGCCGAGACCATGCGGGTGCACACCCCCGGGGCGTACTCGCCGATGCGGTTCGCCGTGGAGGACATCGACCTGGACGGTGTGCTGATCCGCAAGGGCGAGGCCATCCTCGTCTCCTTCGCGGCCGGCGGCCAAGACCCCGACCGCTACGGACCGGACGCCGACCGGTTCGACCTGCTGCGCAAGGACCGCGACAGCCTCGGCTTCGGCCACGGACCGCACCGCTGCATGGGAGCCCCGCTCGCCGGCGTGGAGGCGGAGAGCGCCTTCGCCGCACTCTTCGACCGCTTCCCCCGGATAGAACTCGCCTGTGAGCCGGAGGAACTCGCGCCCCTGCCCAGCTTCCTGATGAACAGTTACCGGTCGCTGCCCGTGATCCTGGCGCCCGCGCACGTCTGACCGGCGAGCCCTCTTCACCGGGAGCGTTGTCGCCCGGGTGGCGCTGCCGGACCCGCCGGTCCGGCAGCGCCCGCGTCGGCGCCGTCCAGGCGAGGAAGCGGCAACGCGGGGACAGAAAACGAACAGGCACGCACGGACGGTAAAAATACCGAACGCGCGGTTTACTGCGGCGTGTTGGTGATGGGATGCTCTCCACGATTCGGCGGGGCGCAGGGCGCGGACCTGCGTTGTCCGGGCAGGCCGGGTGGGGGAGGAAGGCATGATGGTCAAGCAGGCACGGGCGGTGCGCACGCGCCAGTCCCTTGTCCGTGCGGCGGCCGAGGTGTTCGCCGCCGAGGGCTACGCCCGGGCGTCCCTTCCCGCCATCAGTGAACGGGCCGGCGTCAGTACCGGAGCCCTGCATTTTCACTTCTCCAGCAAGGACGACCTCGCCGGGGCCGTGGAGCGGGCGGCGGCGGACGCCGTGGAGCAGCTGGCGCAGCGCTGCCGCAACGCGGCGGACACGCGGCTGCAGTCCCTCGTGCACATGGCCAGCAGTCTGCTGCTGGCGGTCGTCACCGAGCCCGTGATCAGGGCGGCGTTCCGGCTGAGCGGTGATCCCTCCCGCAAGAACGGGGCGCAGATGCTGCGCTGGTGGCATGGGTGGGTGCACGATCTCATCGTCCAGGCGCAGCACGAGGGGGAGCTCGCGCAGGACGTCTCGGCCGACGCCGCGGCGACCGTGATCGTGGCGGCGACGACCGGATTGGAGGTGCTGGGCGCGGCGGACTGCGAGTGGCTGTCGGTGGAGCGCATGACGCAGCTGTGGACGTTCGTCCTGCCACGGCTGGCGGCCTCGCCCGACCCGGCCCCGTTCCTGGCGGGCATCGGCGCGGCCGTGACCGAACAGAGGGAGTAGCGCGCCGCGGATAGTGGTGACGGTCGGCGGACGGCGGTGACCGGTCAGTGGGGCGACGGTGACGGTCAGCGGACGGCGTGCGGGCGGCCGTGTGCCTCCCCCTGGGCGAGCAGCGGCACGACCAGCGGAATCCATACGGCGTAGATCACGCAGTGCCTCCGGGATCCGCCCGGCCGTCGTCGAGCAGGGCCCGCAGGAGCTCCTCGTCCTCGGGGCCGAGGCCGGAGACGAAGCGGGCCAGGACGGTTCCGCGGTTCGCGTCCTTGTCCAGTTCGGCGTGCATGCGGCGGGCCGTCAGACCGGGCGGGTCCTGGGCCGGGGCGTAGGCGTAGCCGCGGCCCGCGGGGGTGCGGGTGACCGCGCCCTTGGTGTGCAGGCGCGTCAGGATCGTCGTCACCGTGGTGCGGGCCAGGTCCCCGCCGAGCGCCGCCTGCACCGCGACCGGCGTGAGGGGCGCGTCGGCGGCCCAGAGCGCGGCCAGGACACTCGCCTCCAGCTCACCGGCGGGCCTCCGGTCGGGCCGTCCGCCGGCCGGCGGGTCTTCGTGTCCCTCTGCCATGGAAACGCTCCTCGGCTCTCTTTCGTCTGCAGAGCGGTGAACCGGCTACGCGGTTGCTGGACCTGTCCTGGTCGCCACGACTGTAGTCCGCTCGACGCCAGGTGACACGCCGTCTTGCCCGGTGCATGCCACCGATGCGAAACTCCGGGAACCGATGCCTGCCCGCGCGCCTCTCGGCGCACCGGGCGCGGCACAGCCCCACGCTCAGCCGGCTGATCTCGACAGCAAGGGAGTGGCGTGTTAGGCGCACCGAGGTTCAGGCACGTTTCCCTGGCCGCCGCGGCGGCCGCCCTCGCCCTCGTTCTCTCCGCCTGCAGCGGTGAAGACCGGCCGGGCGGAAGCGGCCCCGCCGCCTCCGCGTCACTCGACCGCGAGGCCGACCTGAGCAAACAGCGGCTCACCGTCTCGAACTGGGACGGCTATCTGCCCGAGGACCTTCCCGCCAGGTTCAAGTCCGCCGTCGGCCCCTCCGTGACCGTCGCCAAGCACACGACCAACGAGGAGATCGTCGCCAAGCTGACCGCCTCCGCCGACAGCGGCATCGACGTGGCGTTCGTGTCCGGCCAGTACGCGCAGGCGCTCGCCGCACAGGGCCTGCTCGAACCGATCCACCACGATCTGGTCCCGCACCTCGCGAACCTCGATCCGCTGGCCTCCCGGCTCGCCCACGACAAGGGCAACGTCTACTCCGTGCCGTACACCTGGGGCACCACCGGGCTCTGCTACCGCAAGGACCTCGTCGGCCGCGCCCCCGACAGCTGGAACGACCTGCTGAAACCGCGCCCCGCGGTCAAGAAGAAGATCACCATGCTGAAGACGGAACGCTGGCTCTTCCTCCCCGCGCAGAAGGCGCTCGGCTACTCCGTGAACACCACCGACGAGCAACAGCTCGCCCGCGTCAAGGAGTTGCTGCTCACCGCGAAGAAGGGACTCCTCGCCTACGACGACACCACGTTCGGCGACCGGCTGAAGTCCGGGGAGACCGCGCTGGCCGAGGCCTGGGACGGATGGTGCCCGACCGACGACGAGAGGATCGGCTTCGTCGTCCCCAAGGAGGGCAGCGACCTGTGGACCGACACGATGGTCGTCCTCAAGTCGTCGAAGAACAAAGAGGCGGCGCACGCCTTCATCAACTACGTCCTCGACGCGAAGGTGCACTCCTGGGTCGCCTCGAACATCTTCTACAAGGTCCCCAACGACGCCGCCATGGCCGAGATCGACCCGGCCCTGCTGAAGAGGTATCCGGCGCTCGCCATGACGCCCGAACAACTCATCAGGGGCGAGTCCGTCGTCGACGTCGGGGACGCCTCCACGGCGTACACCCGGATCGTCACGGAAGTCACCGCGGGCTGATGGTCGGCACGCTGAAGGCGGGCCGGGTACCGCGCCTGCGCGCCCGCGTCGTGCTGATCGGTCCGGGCCTGTCGTACCTGGTCGTCCTGCTCATGCTGCCGCTGGGCCTGCTGATCGGCTACACACTCTTCAGGCGGGGCCGCTTCGGCCGGATCGCGTACGAGGACGGGGCCACCGGGGAGAACTTCACGAGGCTCACCGACTCCCTGTACGCCTCAGTCCTCACCGACTCGCTGCGGATCGCGGCCGTCACCACGGTGCTCGCACTCCTCCTCGGCTACCCGACGGCGTACGCCATCGCCCGGCTGCCCAGGAGATGGCGCACGGTCGCCCTGGTCCTGGTCGTGCTGCCGTTCTGGACCAACTTCCTCATCCGGACCTACGCCTGGATCGTGCTGCTGTCCAGTAAGGGCGTGGTCAACACGGCCCTCACCGGCATCGGGGCGATCGACCGGCCGCTGCAACTCCTCTACACGGAGCCGGCCGTCGTCGTCGGACTGCTCTACGCGTATCTGCCGCTGATGGTGCTGCCCCTGTACGCGGCGATCGAGCGCGTCGACGTGCGCCTGCTGGAAGCCTCGGCCGATCTGGGAGCCCGCCCCGCCCGCACGTTCTGGAGCGTGACGTTGCCACTCACCCTGCCCGGCGCGCTGACCGGCTGCGTCTTCGTCTTCGTGCCCAGCCTCGGCAACTTCGTCGTCCCCGAACTGCTGGGCGGCGGGCGCACGGTCATGGTCGGCACCCTGATCAGGGACCAGTTCCTCACGGCCCGGGACTGGCCGTTCGGCTCGGTCCTGGCCCTCGCCCTCATGGCGTTCCTGGTCCTGCTGCTCATGGCGCAGGCGTGGGCCGGACGCCGGCTGGGCGGCCGCTGATGCGCCGACCCATGCTCCTCCCGCTCTGGGTGACATACGTGTTCCTGTACACGCCCGTCGTCGTGCTCGTGGTGATGTCCTTCAACCGCTCGGACAGCCCCTACGAGTGGTCCGGGTTCACCACGGACTGGTACGGCACACTGGCGGGCGACGACGAGGTGCTGCGGGGCCTGGTCAACACGATGATCGTGGCCGCGGGCGCGACCGGCCTGTCCACCGTTCTCGGCACACTGCTGGCCGTCGGACTGGCCCGCCACGCGAGCCGGTCCCGACTGCTGCACGCCCTTACGGTGATGCCCGCCGTCCTGCCCGACATCGTCCTCGCGATCGGCCTGCTGGCGTTCTACTCGTTCGTCTCGGCGACCCTCGGCCTGCACTCGGTGCTGCTCGCCCACACCGTCTTCGGCCTGGCCTTCGTCACGGCCGTCGTGCGCACCCGCATCGCCCACGTCGATCCCTCACTGGAGGAGGCCTCGCGCGATCTCGGCGCGGGAGAGGTCACCACGTTCCTGCGGATCACCCTGCCGACGCTCGCCCCGGGGATCGTGGCGGGCGCGCTGCTGACGTTCACGCTCTCGCTCGACGAGTTCGTCATCGCCTTCTTCACCGCCGGACCCGAGGACCCCACCCTGCCCATCGTCATCTACTCGATGATCAGGTTCGGTGTGACCCCGGAGATCAACGCGCTCGCCACCCTGCTGCTCGCGGTCAGCTTCACCGTGGTGATCGCCGCCCAGCGCCTGAGCCGGCTCACCGAGGCGCTGTGAGCCAGGACCCGCTGATCCGGATCCGGGGTGTGACCCGCGCGTTCGGCGACACCGTGGCCCTGGACGGCGTCGACCTGGACATCGGCGCGGGGGAGTTCTTCGCCCTGCTCGGCCCGAGCGGCTGCGGCAAGACGACGCTGCTGCGCGTGCTCGCCGGATTCGAGACACCGGACGGCGGCACGGTCGCCCTGGACGGCCGGGACCTGCTGGGCGTGCCCGCGCACCGGCGACCGGTCAACCTGATGTTCCAGTCCTACGCGCTGTTCCCGCACCTGAATGTCGAGAAGAACATCGCGTACGGGCTGGCCAGGGAAGGCCTCGCCCGGGCGGAGATCCGCGACCGGGTCTCGGCCGTGCTCACCACCGTCGGACTGACCGAGCAGGCGCGCAGACGACCGCACCAGCTGTCCGGCGGGCAACGGCAACGGGTCGCACTGGCCCGCGCCATCGTCAAACGGCCTCGCCTGCTGCTCCTGGACGAGCCGCTGTCGGCGCTGGACAGGAACGTCCGCGCGGAGATGCAACTGGAGCTGAAACGGCTCCAGCACGAGGCCGGCATCACCTTCGTCGTCGTCACGCACGACCAGGAGGAGGCGATGTCGCTGGCCGACCGCATCGCCGTCCTGGACCGGGGGCGCGTCCTCCAGGTCGACACCCCCGTCGAGCTCTACGGGCGCCCCCGGAGCAGGTTCGTCGCGGGCTTCGTCGGCTCCAACAACCTCTTCTCCGGGCGGCTGCTGGCCACCGGGGGGCTGGAGGCGCCCGGCGTCGGCGTGCTGCCCGCTCCCGCCGACGGCCGGACCGGAGCCGGCGTCGTCGCCGTACGCCCGGAGAACATCCGCCTCACCGCGGCGGACGCACCGGGCGCCGCGCCGGGCGCCGAGCAGGCCCTGCTGCGCGGAACGGTCCTGGACGTCAGTTTCCACGGCGGCTCCTCACGGATCGCCGTCACGGTCCCCGGTCTGCGCCGGCCGATCCTGATCACCGCGTCGGGCCCGGCCCCGGTGGCCGTCGGCACGCCGGTCCGCCTGTCCTGGGATCCGGGCAGCGCGGTCCTGATCGAGACGGACGGGACGGAAAAGGCAGGCGAGGTGGACGAGGTGGACGAGGCGAGCTCGGAAACGGGAGGACAGGCCCCATGAGACCACTGACGATCCTCTTCGCGCCGGAGAGCGCCTACGGACCGACCAACAACTGCGTAGGCATGGGCGACGTACTGCGCCGACGCGGCCATCGCGTGGTGTTCGCGGCAGAGGCGTCCTGGAAGGGCAGGCTCACCGCGCTCGGCTTCGAGGAGGACCTGGTCGAGCTGGCCCCGCCGCCCGAGAAGCCCCAGGAGGCGGGCCAGTTCTGGAAGGACTTCATCCGGGACACCGCCCCCGAGTTCAGGAAACCGACGATCGAGCAGCTGGGCACCTGGGTCAGGCCGGTCTGGGAGGAGCTGGTCGCCGGCGCCCGCTACTGCGAACCTCGGCTCAAGGCGATCATCGACCGGGTCCGGCCGGACGTGATCGTCGAGGACAACGTCGTCTGCTTCCCCGCGCTGACCACGGCCGGCGTCCCCTTCGTGCGGATCGTCTCCTGCAACCCGCTGGAGATGAAGGGCGACCACATCCCTCCGCCGTTCTCCGGGTACCCGGCCCACGACCGCGCCGGCTGGGCCGAGTTCCGTGCCGAATACGACCGCACGCACCGCGACGTGTGGTCCGCCTTCAACGCCTGGGTGGTGGAACAGGGCGCACGACCGCTGCCCGACCTGGAGTTCATCCACGAGGGCGACCTGAACCTGTACGTCTACCCGGAGATCGCCGACTACACCGACGCCCGCCCGCTCGGTCCCACCTGGCACCGGCTGGACTCCTCGGTCCGTGAGACCGACGAGGAGTTCACCCTGCCCGCCGAACTGGCCGACCCACGAACCCGTACGGACGGCAGCGCACTGCTCTACTTCAGCCTCGGCTCGCTCGGTTCCGCCGACGTCGACCTCATGCGCAGGATCATCGGCTCCCTGGCGCGCACCCCGCACCGCTGCATCGTCTCCATGGGGCCGCTGCACGACGAGATCGAACTCCCGCCCGGTATGTGGGGCGCGGAGTTCCTCCCGCAGACGCGGATCCTCCCCCTCGTCGACCTCGTCATCACCCACGGCGGCAACAACACGACCACCGAGTGCCTCCACCACGGCAAGCCCATGATCGTGCTGCCCCTGTTCTGGGACCAGTACGACAACGCGCAGCGGGTGGCCGAGCTGGGCTACGGCGTCCGACTCGACCCGTACCGTTTCACCGACACCCAACTGCACCACGCCCTCGCGGAGTTGCTGGGTGACACCCGCCTACGGCGCACGCTGGGGGAAACCTCCGCGACCATCCGGGCGCGCGACGGGCTGCACACGGCCGCGGACCTCGTCGAGCAGGTTGGGTGCGACCCGCAGGCCCTCCCGTGACAGCCCCTGGGAGGAAATCCCTCGCAGGAGGGCTCCGGGTGTCGGTTTTCCCGGTTTCGGAGGCTGTGGCTGGATCGGACAGCGGGAGGGGCCCGAGTGTTCTCCTCGTGCAAGCCGCGTGCGGCATCGCCGTGCCACGAGGGAGAGTTCCGTGAACGTCACACCCACGAACACGCCGCGAGAACGGCAGGTGGCCACGCTGGTCATGGCCTGTGTCGGCATGCTCGTCGCCTGTCTGCCGGCTCCCAGTTGACCTGGGTGTCGGCGGCGTTCCAACTGCCCATGGCCGCGCTCATCCTGACCGCCGGAGTCTTCGGAGACGTACACGGCCGCAGGAAGGTGTACCTGGCGGGACTGGCGATGGCCGGGGTGGGCGCGGCCGCGCTGTTGCCGTCGACGCTCGCGCTGATCAGCCATGCCGTGCCCGACCCGCGCAAGCGGGCCACGTTCGTCGGGCTCTGGGCGGCTTCACTGATGGCGGCGCTGGCCGTCGGCCCGATGATCGCCGGTGTGATCCTCGACCACACCGCCTGGCGATGGATCTTCCTGCCGACCGTACCGGTGGCCGTCATCACCCTGGCGGTCGCGTTTCCCCTGGTGACCGACTCCCGCGCGCCCGGTGACCGCCGGCTGGACTGGCCCGGCCAGATCACGGCGGCGGTGGCCATCAGCGCGCTGGTCTATGGCGTCATCGAGGGTGGCGCCTCCTCAGTTCACCGAGGGGGTCGAGCGGGGGGGAATTCCACACATGGCGGTGACGTGGGTGCGGGCCGGCGTTCCAGTCGGCCCCGCTCCTCCAGGCGGGCCACCTGGGACGCCACCCGCCTGCGGAGTGACGTTCAGACGGCGGGCCGGTTCGGCGCCGGTCAGGCCGGGCTCGGTGTGCACACAGATCAACAGGGAGTACGGCGCGGCCGCGATCGGCCCGTCGTCATCGTGTTTCACACCCGGAGAATACGGCACCTGGACGGGTGTCCATCTGCTTGACCCTTGACAGTGTCCGGCGAGATCGAGCGTCCGGCGGGGTTGGGGACCTCTTGCGTCGCGGTGGTGAGGAGCGTCAAGGTGGGGGCACCGGCGTTGCCGGGAACCGCCCTGAGTGCGAACAAGTCTCCCGCCCCGCAGCCCAGTTGGGCCGCCGAACCGCACGTCTCCTGACCAGAGAGCCCTGAACGGCAAGCCGAGCGCAACAACGAGCGCCCGCCGTCTTCCGGCGCGGAACTCGTCGACCGACATCCCTTGCTCCCCGGCCTCGGAGGTACGCGATGCGGCACGTGCAGCAGTTCCTACGACGCGGCGTCAGCGCCGTCGCTCTCGCCGCCCTCGCGGCGCTCTCCGGCTGCACGGACAGCTCGTCCTCCTCCGACGGCGACCCGGGCGGCCCCGCCCAGCTCGACCTCGCCATCCCCTCGGCCGTGATCGCCCCCAAGGAGGAAGTCGCCACCTACGCCGTGGGCGACGCCGAGGGCTACTTATCGGCGGAGAAGCTCAAGGTCAACGTGATCAACACCGACGGTTCGGTCGCCGCGGTCCAGGCCGTCGCCTCGGGCAGCGCCGACATCGCGCCGGCCGACGCCGGAGCCATCCTGGCCGCGCGGGAGAAGGGCGTCCCGGTCAAGGCCGTCGGCGGCCTGGTACGGAACTGGCCGTGGCGCATGGCGGTCCAGCCGGACAGCGACATCAAGACCGCGGCCGACCTCGAGGGCAAGAAGGTCGGGGTCATCAGCCTCGCCTCCGGCTCGGCCATCTACGCCCGTGCCTACGCCGCCGACGCCGGACTGGACGCCGCCAAGGACGTAGATCTGCTGCCGGTCGGTGTGGGCGCACAGGCCCTGTCCGCTCTTCAGAGCGGCAAGGTCGACGTACTCGCCCTGTACACGCAGGCCTTCACCACGATCGAGAACACCGGCACCGAGTTCCGCTACCTGGACAACTCCGCTGCGTTCGACGGCATCCGCTCCCTGACCTTCGCGGTGACCGAGAAGACCCTGAAGGAGAAGAAGGACGTCCTCACCCGCTACTTGCGCGCCTCCTACAAGGCGCTGCTCTTCTCCGCCGTCAACCCCGAGGCCGCCATGCGCGACGGCTACCGGGCGTTCCCGCAGTTGCTGACCGGCAAGAAGGCCGACGACCGCATCGGCGACGACACCAAGACCCTCCAGGCGTGGATCAAGACCGCCGTCCCGGCCTCCGGCGAGCCCGCGAGCTTCAAGGACTGGGGTGCGATCAGCGACGCGGAGTGGAGCAGGACGGTCGCCTACACCAGGACGTCCGGCCAGATCACCAAGGACGTCTCTCTGCCGCAGCTGTGGGACGACAGCCTCCTCAACGGCGCGAACGACTTCGACTCGGCGGCAGTCGTCGAGAAGGCGAAGGCCGCCGACCAGTGACCGGAACGCATCACCGGGAAGGCAAGGGGGCCGACAGGGCGATGAGGATTCCGGGGCGACGCCGACGCAGCGGGCCGGGCGGTGGCGCGGTGGCCCAACCCGATGTGGACGAGGACCGCTGGATCGAGGTCACCGGACTGCACAAGACCTACCGGCCGAGCAGGTCCGAGCCGACCCACGCGCTCTCGGACGTCGGCTTCACCGTCCGGCGCGGCGAGTTCGTCTCGGTCGTCGGGCCCTCGGGATGCGGCAAGACCACGCTGCTGAAGATCCTCGCCGGGCTCGTCCCCGGGAGCCGGGGCGCGGTCCGTGTCGCGGGCCGCGACGTGACAGGGCCGCTGCCCGAGGTGGGCATGGTCTTCCAGGCGGCCACCCTCCTGCCGTGGCGCACCGTTGTGCAGAACGTGATGGTCCCCGTGGAGGTGCGCGGGCTCGACGCCCGTGTCCACCGCGAGCGGGCCGAGCGGTTGCTCGCGATGGCCGGACTCGACGGGTTCGAGGACAAGTACCCCCATGAGCTGAGCGGCGGGATGCAGCAGCGCGCCGGAATCTGCCGGGCCCTGGTGCACGACCCGGCCGTGCTGCTGATGGACGAACCCTTCGGCGCGCTCGACGCCATGACCCGCGAGTACCTGAACGTCGAGCTGCTGCGGATCTGGCGGGAGAGCGGCCAGAGCGTCGTGTTCGTCACCCACTCCATCCCCGAGGCCGTCTTCCTCTCCGACCGCGTGGTGGTCCTCAGCCCCCGCCCCGGGCGGGTCGCCGAGATCGTCGACATCGGGCTGGAACGCCCGCGCGCGATCAGCGTCATGGCCTCGGACCGGGCCGGGATCCACGTCGAGCGGATCCGCAGGCATTTCGACGCCACGAGCGTGATCGACCGATGAGGCCCCGCAGAACACCCAGGCCCGGCAAGGGGCCCCGCCTGGATCCGAGAGAGCGCCCCGAACTGCTCCTCGTCCCCGCCGTCTTCGTGATCGTCATGCTGGCCTGGGAGTTCGCGGTCCCCGCCCTCGGAGTCGACGACTACCTGCTGCCGCGGCCCTCCCAGATCCTCGACGCGCTGCGCACGCAGCTCGCCGACCCGTTGTTCTGGGGCCATCTGAAAGTCACGCTGCTGGAGTCGCTGTACGGCTTCCTCCTGGGCGCGGGCGCCGCCCTGGTCCTCGGCGCCGCGATCTCACAGGTGCGGCTGATCGAACGCACCTTCATGCCGTACGTCGTCGCCTTCCAGACGGTGCCCAAGGTGGCCCTCGCGCCGCTGTTCGTCGTGTGGTTCGGCTTCGGCATGACGAGCAAGGTCGTCATGGCGGCGGTGATCTCCTTCTTCCCGATGCTGGTCAACGTGATCGAAGGGCTGCGCTCGGCCGACGCCGACCGGATCCAGATGCTCAAAGTGTTCGGGGCCGGCCCGTTCCAGGTGTTCAGGATGGTGCGGCTGCCGAGCGCGCTGCCGTTCATCTTCGCAGGCCTCGACATAGGGATCGTCTTCGCGATCCTCGGCGCCGTCGTCGGCGAGTTCATCGGGGCCAAGGAGGGCCTGGGATACCTCCTGCTGCAGACCAACTACAACTTCGACATCGCCGGCATGTTCGCCGTGCTGGTGGTGCTCTCCGTACTGGGGCTCGTCGCTCACTTCGTCATCCGGTTCGTCCAGAGGCGCGTCACCTTCTGGTCCGAGGCCGGCCGCGTGATCGGGGCATGAAATGAAGGAACCCACCGTGACCGAGTACGACCTCGTGCTGAAGAACGCCCGTGTCGTCACCCACGACCACGACGAGGCCCGGCCCGCGGACATCGCCGTCAGCACAGGGCGGATCGCGGCGGTGGCCCCCGGCATCCCGACGGCAGGCGCCCGCCGGGTCGTCGACGCCCGCGGCAGACTGGCGTTCCCCGGCGTCGTCGACGCCCACCAGCACTGGGGGATCTACCACCCCCTGGCCGAGGACGCGGCCACCGAGAGCCGCGCGTGCGCGCAGGGCGGCGTCACCAGCGCCCTGACCTACATGCGGACCGGGCGCTACTACCTCAACAAGGGCGGCGCGTACGCCGACTTCCTTCCCGAGGTACTGGCCGCCGCCTCCGGCCGCGCCCACGTCGACTACGGCTTTCACCTCGCGCCCCTGTCACGCGCTCACATCGACGAGATCCCCGACCTGATCGAGCGGTTCGGCGTCACCTCGTTCAAGATCTTCATGTTCTACGGCGGTCACGGCCTGCACGGCAGGTCCGCCGACCAGAACGCCTTCCTGATGCTCACCGACGACGAGCGCTACGACTACGCGCACTTCGAGTTCGTCATGCGCGGAGTCCAGGCCGCACGCGAGCGCTTCCCCGACCTCGCCGACGAGATCTCCCTCTCCCTGCACTGCGAGACCGCCGAGATCATGACCGCCTACACCAAACTCGTCGAGGAGGCGGGCGACCTCACCGGCCTGGCCGCCTACAGCGCCTCCCGGCCCCAGCACTCCGAGGGGCTCGCGGTCTCCGTCGCCGCCTACCTGGCGCACGAGACCGGGCTGCCGACGATCAACCTGCTGCACCTGTCGTCCCGCAAGGCGGTCGACGCGGCCGTACGGATGAGCAGGGCGTTCCCGCACATCGACTTCCGTCGCGAGGTGACCGCCGGGCACCTGCTCGCCGACATCACCACCGCCCACGGCCTCGGCGGCAAGGTCAACCCGCCGCTGCGGCCCCGCGAAGACGTCGAGGCCCTCTGGGAGTACGTCCTCGACGGCACCGTCGACTGGGTCGTCAGCGATCACGCCTGCTGCCGTGAGGAGGTCAAGTTCGGTGAGCCCAAGGACGACGTCTTCCTCGCCAGGTCCGGGTTCGGTGGGGCCGAGTACCTCCTTCCCGGCCTGATCACCGAGGGGACGAAGCGCGGCCTGCCCCTCGGCCGGATCGCCGCGCTGACCTCCTTCAACCCCGCCCGGCGCTACGGGCTGCGCGCCAAGGGCAGCCTCGCGCCCGGCTACGACGCGGACATCGCCCTGGTCGACCCGGACCGCACCTGGACCGTGCGCGCCGCGGACTCGGAGTCGACGCAGGGGTACACCCCGTTCGAGGGCTTCGAGCTGACGGCCCAGGTCACCGACACCTTCCTGAGAGGCGTCCACATCCTGCGGTCGGGCCAGGCCGTCGGCCGGCCCGTCGGCGCCTATCTGCACCGCCCGACGCCGACCTCCACAGCGGTCCCCTCGCCTTTGACATGATCGACGGCAGTCCGTACCGCTGTCTGGCTGGAGCCGCCGATGGAAGTGACCGATTCAGGGCATGCCGCGCGGGTGCGCGCATACGCAGGCGTGGGCGCCCGTCTGTCCCTGCTCAGCGACCGTCGGCTGCAGGACGCGGTGGCCGCGGCGCCGAGTCTCGGCTCCGGCATCGGCGGCAGGTCGGCGGAGCTGGAGGTCGACGGGACACGCGTCTTCGTCAAACGGGTCCCCCTGACGGACGTCGAGCTACGACCGGAACACCTGCGGTCCACCGCCAACCTGTTCGAGCTTCCCCTCTTCTACCAGTACGGGGTGGGCTCGGCCGGGTTCGGCGCCTGGCGTGAGCTGGCCGCGCACATCCTGACCACCGGCTGGGTGCTGACGAACGAGTACGCGGGTTTCCCGCTGCTGTACCACTGGCGGGTGCTGCCGGACAGCGCACCCGCCGGCTTCGTCGACGGGCTCGGGGGCATCGAGAAGGCGGTCGCGCACTGGGAGGGCTCGCCGGCCGTGCGCCGTCGGCTGGAGGCCATCGGCTCCTCCTCCGCCAGCCTGGTGCTGTTCCTGGAGTACGTGCCCCGCACGCTGGCCGCGTGGCTCGGCGAGGCCCGTGACACCGCCTGGCGGGGTCCGCACGGCGAGTCGCCCTGCCGATGGGCCGAGGATGAACTGGTGCGCGGGACGGACTTCATGAGCGCGCGCGGACTGGTCCACTTCGACGCGCACTTCGCCAACCTGCTCACCGACGGCCGACAGGTGTACTTCGCGGACTTCGGGCTCGCGTCGAGCCGCGGCTTCGACCTCTCGCCGGCGGAGGACGCCTTCCTCACCGACCACCTCGGGTACGACCGCTCCTACGCACCGAACCACCTGCTGCGCCATCATGTGCCGGACGAGGTGCGCGGCGGCGCCGACCACAGTGCGTTCCTGCGCGCATGGGCCGACGGTCACCGGCCCGACGGCGTTCCGTCCGACATCGGCGCGATCCTCGATCGTCACGTCTCGCACGCGGTCGTCCTGGACGACTTCCACCGCCGCCTGCTCACACAGAGCAAACGCACTCCGTTCCCCGCAGCCGAGCTCCAGCGGGCCCTGGCCAGGCCCCCGGGGGGAGTGCCCTGAGGGGCCGCCCCTCTGTGACATGCATGTGACAGGCCTGTGACTGGCAAAGTGATGTGCGTCACGGCCCATGGGGTGCGCCACCACCAAGATCATCGGATGTGGAGAAACCTCTTACCGGCCGGAGCGGCCGGGCGCCCCGCCCTCGCCGTCCTGGCCGCTGTCGGCGTCACGGCGGGCATCCTCGTCGGTTGGCCGGCACTCGACACCGTGAACGGGTGCGGGCTCGCGAGTGATCGGTACCCGTCCGGGACCGCGCAGGACTGGGTGTGGTACGCCGATGTCGTGGTCGTCGGCCGGGCCGTACGGGAGAGGGAGAGCGGGCGGGAGAAGCTGGCGGCCGGAGCGTACGGTTACCAGCTGCAGCGGACCGTTGAACTGACCGTGCAGGACCGGCCGTTCGACTCCCGCACCCGCTCCCACCCCACCGTCGGGGCCACCCTCGACTATGTGGCCGCCGGCTGGAAGGTGCTCCGTGCCGACGGCACGACCCGGGTCCCGGACCTGACCGGCGACGCCCCGCGCGTCATACCCGGCCACACCTACGTCCTCGCGCTGCGCTGGGAGGGGGAGCGGTGGGTCGCGCTCGGGGAAGGGGCCGTGGTGCCGTTCGACGAGCAGGTCGTCGGGCGTGGGGAGTGGTGCGGGCGGGTTCTCGACACGGACGCCTTCGCCCAGGGCGAGCGGACCGGCCGCTCGGACGACCACAGCCTGGAGAAGACCCTCCTCGGCCAAGGCCGGCCGGCCCTGGAACGGGCCCTCCGACAGGCGGCGCGTCAGGGGTCCTAGGGCGTCTTCCGGCGCGATGTGTGAAGGACGACAAGGATGGATGACGAGCGGGGACGAGGTACTCGCAGGGCTCAGGGGCTGATGGGCCGCCGCACGACTGGAGGGACATGAGCATGTCGGACATGAGCGCTTTCACCGACCGGCTGGACCCCGACATGTGCGTCGTGACGGCCCATGCGGGTGGCGACCGTGCGGGTTGCCTCGTGGGATTCGCCTCGCAGTGCTCCATGCGTCCGGTGCGGTTCGTGGTGTGGCTGTCGAAGGCGAACCGGACCTACGAGGTGGCCTGCGCCGCCGACTTTCTCGCCGTGCATCTGCTGACGCCGGACCGGTACGAGCTGGCTGCCCTGTTCGGCGGTGAGACCGGCGACCGTCTGGACAAGTTCGCGCGCACGCACTGGACGGAGCGGCACGGCGGGGCCGTCGTCCTGCGGGACGCGTGCGCGTGGTTCGTCGGCAGGATCGAGCAGCGGATCGACGGGGGCGACCATGTCGGCTTCGTCCTGGACCCAGTGCAGTCCGGCGGGCAGGAGAAGAGCGAGGACGAGCCGCTGCTGCGGCTCTCGGACACGCTCACGATCGAACCGGGGCATCCGGTGCCGTAGGCGCGCAGGCTCAGAGGTTCGCCGCGTGATCGGGGACGTAGGTCTGCAGATCAGGAGGCGGGCGCTGGTATCCGGTCGAGGGCGGACGCGGCGGCAGCTCCAGGACGGCCGGAGGCACGTCGCGGTACGGCAGGGAGTCCAGCAGGTGGGCGATCATGTTCAGCCGGGCCCGGCGCTTGTCGTCGCTCTCGACCACGTACCAGGGCGCCCCACTGACGTCGGTGTGCACCAGCATCTCGTCCTTCGCCCGGGAGTACGCCTCCCAGTGGGTGATCGACTCCAGGTCCATCGGGGACAGCTTCCAGCGCCGCAGCGGATCCTCGAGGCGGCGCCGGAAGCGCTCCTGCTGCTCGACGTCGCTCACCGAGAACCAGTACTTGCGCAGCAGGATGCCGTCCTCGACCAGCATCCGCTCGAAGATCGGGCACTGCCGAAGGAAGAGCTGGTGCTCCTCCTTCGTGCAGAAGCCCATCACATGCTCCACCCCGGCCCGGTTGTACCAGGACCGGTCGAACAGCACGATCTCCCCGGCCGCCGGCAGCTGCTCAACGTACCGCTGGAAGTACCACTGGGTGCGCTCGCGCTCGGTCGGCTTCGGGAGGGCCGCGATCCTGGCCACCCGCGGGTTGAGGTGCTCGGCGACCCGCTTGATGGTGCCGCCCTTGCCCGCCGCGTCCCGCCCCTCGAAGATCACCACCAGTCGGGTGCCCTCAGCCCGCACCCACTCCTGCAGCTTCACCAACTCCGTCTGCAGGCGCAGCAGTTCCGTCTCATACGCCTTGCGCGACAGTGTCGCCGCCTTCTTGCCGGCCATGCCGCCTCCACCGCCCGATGACCTACGCCGATGACCTTCGAGGTCACCCGTACCCACGGTCGAACACCTGGACGCCACCGTACTGACCGACGACGCACCGCGCACCCCGGCCGCCGCCTTTACTGGCCGCCCCTTTACTGGCCGTCGCCCTTAGCGGGCGGCGCTCGGCCGGTGTTTCTGCTTCGACCGTGTGCGCCTGGCGGCCGGGTCACTTCACGAAGCGGTACTTCAGGTGGGTGGCGAGGGGCGTGTCGACCACCCGCACGGGCTTGAGGTTTCGCCGCCCGGCGCCGAGCCCCTCGAAGAGCCGTAGACCCTCGCCGAGGAGCGCGGGCACCACATGCAGCTGCAGTTCGTCGATGAGTCCCTCGCTGAGGTATTGCCGCACCGTCCTCGCCCCGCCCGCGATGTCGACGTTCCGGTCCCCGGCGGCGGCCCTCGCCTGGTCGAGGGCGCTGTGGATGCCGTCGGTGACGAAGGTGAACGTGGTGCCGCCCGCCTTGACCAGGGTCGGGCGCGGGCGGTGGGTGAGCACGAAGACCGGGGTCCGGAACGGCGGGTTGTCGCCCCAGAACTCCTCGCCGGTGTCGTACATCATCCGCCCCATGACCACCGCTCCGGTGGCATCGAACCACTCGCGCATCAGCTCGGAGTCGCGGTTCTCCTCCCCGCCGGTCATGCCCTGGCGCTGCCGCCAGCTCGCCAGGTTGTGGATCCACTCGAAGAGCGGCTCGGCGCCGTCGCCTCCGGGGTTCTCGAGGGTGACGTCGGTGCCGGCGATGAAGCCGTCGAGGGAGATGGCCAAATCCGCGGTCACGATCATGACGGGGTGCTCCTCAAGGTCTGGGAAGTGCTGCCTGTGCCTTCACGTCGATCGGGCACCGCTGTTTTCGACAAGCCACACTGGAAGAGCACGCACCCCGTGTCGGGTGGCGCCGGTGAGGGTCGCCGGTGCGGCCACGCCGACCAGGAGGATCCATGCCCGCATCCGGCAGCCCGCCTGCCCGGCCCGTGGCACGGGTCGGCGTCGCCCTGCGACACCGTGCCGCCCACCTCCTCGCCCGCCTGCACCACGGACCCGCCTCCGGCGGGCTGTCGCGCCGGGCCCAGCTGCGGGCACTGCTCGCGGTGCTGGACGAGGCGGTGGCCGCTCAGCGGCCCGCCGATGCGGCAGTGGCCGCGTGCGGGGAGCCCGGCCCCGTCTCAGGGCGGACCGCCCAGGACTGCGGGCACGCGGGCTCGGCCATCGTCCGTCTCCGGGCCCGCCTGCTGGCACTGCCGCTCACCCAACCCGATCTGCTGGCGGCACAGGCGTATGCGGGGCGGCTGCTGGCCTACGACCAGTGGATGCTGCGCCAGTCGCTGAACCTGGCCTTCAGCACGCACCCCGACGCCCGTACACAGGAGGCCCGGCAGCGACTCAACGGCCTGGGCCGCCCCGCGGACGATCTGAGGCGGCTGCGCGACGCCCTCCGGGCGGCCTGGACGTACTGCCCCTGAGAGGGGGCGAAAGTCCCGCCTGTTCTGCCGCGGCAGGCATGCGCGCCGGTTCGGTCTGGTCGGGCGTGCTGTCGCCCCAGCAGGCCGGCGGGGATGATGGCAGACATGCGCATCCGTATCGACGCCGTCGACCTGCCCGGGCTCGTCTGCCGGTCTCCCGCTGACGGGGACGCTCCCGCCTACGCCAACGTCCATGTCGCCGTGCAACGCCGTGACCGTCCGGCCGAGCTGCTGGAGCCGCAGCCCGGTGACGCCGCGTCCGCGACATGGACCCTGGAGTGCACCGCCGTCCCCTCGCCGGCCGGCACCGAGGTGAAGGGCCCGTATGTGCAGGACCGGCTGGGCCGCCGATTCGTCTACCTGTCCTGGGGCACGGTCGACGAGGCGGGCGTCTTCTCGATGTTCCGCCGCGCCAAGCTCATGCTCGACGTCGTGCCCGCCGAGGTGCTTGCCGCCGCCGCACGCGACGGCCTGCTGGTCGGACGCCTCGGGCTGACCGACGCGCACGGCGGCCCCCTGTGCGCACGGGTCGAACCCCCGCACGTCACCTGGACCGCAAGCTCGGTGTGACGCCTCTCGCGATTGCGCAGGAGCTGCCGGAGTTCACGCGGCCTCTCCTGCCGGGCGTTCGACGGCATGGGGCTGCCGCGCGATGCCGGTCAGTGTCCCGGTCAGCGTGATGGCGAGCATGGCGACACCGATGACGAGACAGCCCGAGGTGACGCCCAGACCGGCGGCGGCCGCGGTGGTGACGGCCGCGCCGAGCGGATCCAGCGCCGAGTGGATGGTCCAGAACGAGGACGTGACCCTGCCCAGCAGATGACTGGGCGTCACCTCCTGACGCAGCGACATCGAGCAGATGCCGGCGATGCCCGTGCACATCAGGTTGACCGTTACCAGCGCGGCGATCACCGGCACGTTCCGGGTCAGGCCCAGGCCGGCGACGGTGATCCCCGCGAGTGAGAACGCGCTGATCCAGCTCACGCCGAACCCGAGACGCTTGCGGACCCGGGCGACCACGGAGGAGGCGATGAACGTGCCTACGGTGCCCGCCGCCAGGACGTAGCCGACCGTGGTGTCCGAGCGGTCCAGATCGTGCTTGAGCAGGTAGACGACGAGGTCCGTCAGCCCGTACGTGAGGAAGGTCAGCAGCGCCAGCAGCACGGTCAGCGGGCGCAGCACGGGGTGATCCCACAGGAACCGGGCGCCGGCCAGGAACTCCTGGCGTGCGGTGCCGCGTTCGGGCACGGCGGCGGCTTTGGGTGGCTTGCCGTCGAAATTGACGAACAGGACGCCGACCGCGGCGACCGCGAAGGTCGCGGCGTCGATGCCGAGCGCGGTGGCCGGCCCGGCGGAGGAAGCCACGAAACCCGCGAGCGCGGGGCCGGCGACGCTCGCGATCGCACACGTCGCGTACATGTGACCGTTGGCCCTGGTGATCTGGTCAGGTTCGACGAGGGCCGGCACCACGGTCACGTAGGTGACCCGGAAGAGCATGGAGAAGACACCCGCGACGGGGACCACGGTGTAAATCAGCCAGACCGGGGTCGAGAAGATCCACGCCAGCGGGATCACGAGGAAAAGCAGACAGCGCGCTCCGTCGGTGAGCACGAGGAGCCGTCTGCGGTCGAAGCGGTCGGCGACGAGGCCCGCGAACAGACCGGCGACGATGGAGGCGACGCCGGTGAGACCGGTGACGAAACCCATCTGAAGGACCGAGCCCGTGCTGTGCAGCACCAGCAGCGGCAGAGCCACGTAGGAGAAGGAGTCACCGAGCGAGGACAGGGTCTGGATGGCCAAAAAGATTCGGTAGGCGGAGTTGCTCCATAAAGAAGGAGGGTCGCTCCCCGGTTCCGCTGCCCGTGCCTGATTCTCGGACATTTCCCCTGGCGACACAGTTCCCCTTCCCGGTCCAGATCCCGGTGAGTAGGTCACGCCCCACAATAGGTGGGGGCTACGGTGGATCAATGTCGTCGATCAAGCAGTTCCAGGTCACTTTCGACTGCGCGGAACCTGAGCGCGTCGCTCGCTTCTGGTGCGAGGTGTTGGGGTACGTCGTCCCGCCGCCACCGGAGGGGTTCGCCACGTGGGAAGAATTCTCTCGCTCGCTGCCGTCCGAGGAACAGGGTTCATGGTTCGCCTGCGTCGACCCCTCAGGGGTCGGCCCGCGACTGTTCTTCCAGCGCGTTCCCGAAGGCAAGGTCGTCAAGAATCGGGTGCATCTGGACGTGCGGGCAGGCACCGGACTCGTGGGTGAAGAGCGCCTTGCCACGCTTGAGGCCGAATGCGCCCGACTGGTCGCGCTCGGCGCGGTGCGCGTGCAACTACTGCCTGCCGATGACGACAACGAGTCGTGCATATCGATGCAGGACATCGAGGGCAACGAGTTCTGTCTCGACTGACCGTCCTCCGAGAGGGCGAGGCAGCACAGGGCGCCTGATCGGGTGATCGCGCGCGAGTCGGCGCGTGACAGGGGGCCGGCGGACCGACCGAACCCGACCGGCCCCCGGGTCAGCGTGCGAGGAGCCAGGTGCGGCTGGTGGCGATGGTTGTGAGCTCTTCGGTGGTGATGAGCGGGGTGGCGCCGCTGTGTCGGGAGGCGGGGGTGGGTGCGTTGTAGGCGGTGAGGGACATCCACAGTCCGTTCACGCGCAGTGCGTCGGCTCGGAGTTGGACGACTCCCGGCTGCTGGCCGGGGCTCTGCCTGGTGCCCACCTTGGTGCCGTCGGGCAGGGTCCGGTTCCAGATTTCTTTGTCGCCGGCGACCCGGGTGGCCTGGATGTATGTCCTGTGGCCGGTGGTGCGGTCGATCACGACGACGTGCCCCTCGGCTCCGGTGCCACCTTCGGAGGTGATGTGGAGACGGTGGGGCAGGAGGGTTTTGAGGACGGGGAGGATGTCGCCCGGTTCGGCCTCGGTGCCCGGCTTGAGCGTTCCGAGCGGGTTGGCTTCGCCGTCGCCGGTGAAGGACCCGTCGACGAACATCGCCAGGTAGCGCAGTTTGCCGGGGTTCATACGGGGGTTGCGGCTGACGGACGATGCCTTGGTCTGCCGGGCCGCCGGCAGGTTGTGCGTGGTGACGTCGATGAGGTATCCGCTGGGCGAGAGCATGGTGACCGCCCATTCCTTGACCCCGCCTGCCTTGCCCGCTCGGGTGTATCCCTTCACGGCCCGGTTGTCGGGCTGTTGCGTGCACTCCTCGTAGGGGGAGTCGTTGGCCGTCGGGCAGGTGATCTGTTTCTTCAGGGCGGGTTGGGAGGGGTCGACGCGCCGTACCGAGAGGGTGACTCTCGCCGCGCCCCAGCCGTCCTCGAAGTCGATGGATGCGGTGGCGGGCCGGGCGCGGTCGGTGCTGCCCGTTGCTTGGAGTTCGGGGTGTGCGACGGCGATTCCGGCCCGGTTCATGCCGTTGTGCAGGATGTTCTTCATCTCCTGGGCGCTGACGGCGAAGTGGCGGTAGTCGCCTGCGGGCCGTGGCGTCGCGGCCTGCTCGCCGCGGTCCGGGCCGCCACCGCTGTGCGGGGCGTTCAGCCGGAGTCCGGCGGTGGCCACGAGGACGACGGCCAGCGTGCTGCCGGCGACGACGCCGGCCCGGCGGCGGGCCAGCCTGCGTCGGCCGCGGGTGAGGCTGCCTTCGGCGAGGGAACGCCGGTCGGTGGTGACGGCGCCCGCGGTGCGGCGGAGCGCCTGGGCGAGTTCGTCTTCGAAGTCCATGGGCTGAGCACCGGTTCCTTTCATGGTGCGGAAGGGGGGAAGCGCGCCGGCGCAACGGGACGGGAACCGTGCTTGGCCCGGCTGTTCGCCGCGGGAAGGCGTGAGCAGGAGGGTTGGGTGCGGGGTGGTCAGGCGGGGGTGGTCAATTCGGTGAGGCTGCCGCCCAGTTGTCGGCGGAGTTTCGCCAGGGCTCGGGTCGAGCGGGTGCGTACGGCGGCGGGGCTGACGTTCAACGCGTCGGCTGTCTCCTGCACGCTGCGGTCCTCCCAGTAGCGCAGGACCACCACCGCCCGGTCCTTGGGCGGCAGTTCCCGCAGGGCTGCCAACAGCGCGAGCCGCAGGGCCGGGTCGTCCGCGCTGTGCGGGGGCGGGGTGTCGGGGAGTTCGGCCAGGGGTCGTTCGGCCGCGGAGTATCGGCGCCGCTGGGTGATGAACGTCCGTACGAGAACGGTCTGGGCGTAGGCCGCGGGGTTGTCGATGCGGGACATCCGTCCCCAGCGGGTGTACATCCGGCTGAGTGTCTCCTGCACCAGGTCCTCGGCGAGGTGGCTGTCTCCGCTCGTGAGCAGGGATGCGCAGCGGTGCAGGTGTCCGGCGCGCGCGGCGGCGAACTCCATGAACTCATCCGTCCGGGACCTGGTCCGGGACCTTCTCATTCGCACCCCTCGAATGCCGTCTGGTCGGCCTACATCTCTCCGACGCGGTCGGCCGGGGAAAATGTTTCATGTCATTTTTCGGGTGGCCCCCGGGTCGGTCGGGCGGCTCGTCTCTGCCGCGGCCGGGTCCGGGGCAGGGGGAGGCAGTTGCACGGGCCCGCCGCCCCCGGGGTGGACGGGGTGGGGGCGCGGCAGCCCGTGCCCGCCGAAACCCAGGGGTCGGGGAGTCGCCGAGAACGCCTAGATGCTGCGGGCGGTGATGTCGCCGTGGGCGGTGGTTGCGTGGATGGTGAGGCCGGCGGCGGCGCCGTCGGTGTTCGTGAGCGTGTTCCGGATCCGGCCGTAGCCGGTGCCGGCGTCCAGGGCGGCGGAGACGCCGCGGGCGGCGCCGATGGACACATCGCCCTGCTCGGTGCGCAGCGTGACGGTGCCGCCGACGGCCTCGGCGACGGTCAGGTCGCCCTTCTGGGTGCTGATCTCGCCGTCCCCGCCCAGGCGGCCGACCGAGACGTCGCCGGCCTGCAGGACGAGGCGGGCGCCGGCGGTCTCGTCGAGCTTGACCGGGCCCTGCGCGCTCTCGTAGGCGACGTGGCCGAGCCGTCCGACGCCCCGGAGCTCGGCACCGGCGGCCTTCGCCTCGACGCGGGAGCCGGCGGGCAGTTGGACGGTCACCTCGACGGCCCCGGAGGCGCCGAGGATCTGGTTCTTCGCGGGGGTCTCGATCCGCAGGACGCCGTCGGCGTAGGCGACCTCGGTCTGCTGGGCGGCTTTCACGTCGCGGCTCTTGGTGCCGTCGGCGGGAAGGACCTCGACCGTGGTGTCGGGCCGGTCGGCGGCGATGAACCGGATGCGTCCCGCGGGGATGTCGAGGACGACGGAGATCGGGGCGGGGCTGTCGAACTTCTGCATCGTGGGCTCCTTCAGCTCTTCGGCTCGTTGTTTCCGATGAAGGAAAAGCTACGTTGCGTTCAAAGGTTCTTCAACAGTTTCGTTGCGCTCAATGGTCATATTGGCAGGTGGAAGCAGTGAAATCGTTGCAACTGCTTGAGTTGGAACGCAACAAGGGTCACCCGTTGCGTTGCAATGGATTGGCGGTGAACGCTATGCTGGCGGTATCGGGCAGCACAAGACGGCACGAAGGAGACCGCGATGCCGGGAGGCAGGCTCACGCAGCAGGAACGTCAGCAGATCGCGCTGGGGCTGGCCGACGGCCTCGCCTACGCGGAGATCGCCAGACGCCTCGACCGCCCGACCTCGACCGTCACACGCGAGGTGATGCGCAACGGCGGCCCCACCGCCTACCGCGCCGACCTGGCCCACCGCGCCACGGAACGTCGTACCCGTCGGCGTAGGAGGATCGCGCCCCCGGGACCGCAGGTGCCCGAACAGGCCCACGGACGCGACGCCGACGCCGTACGCGAGTACGAGGAGACCTTCACCACCCTCCTCGTGCACCAGGGCCTGCCCAAAATGATGTCCCGGGTGCTGACCTGCCTCTACACCACCGACGCGGGCAGCCTCACCGCCTCCGAACTCGTCCAGCGCCTCCAGGTCAGCCCGGCTTCCATCTCCAAAGCGGTCGCGTTCCTGGAAAGTCAGGGCCTCATTCGCCGGGAAGCAGGAGAACACCGCCGCGAGCGCTACGCCGTCGACGACGATGTCTTCTACCAGTCGACGATCGCCGCCGCCCGGGCCAGCACCCAGCTCGCCGAGACCGCACGGCAGGGCGTGCACGTCCTCGGCCGTGACACGCCGGCCGCCGCCCGCCTGGAGAACATCGCCCGCTTCGTCGACTTCGTCGCCGAGGGCATCACCCGCGCAGCAGAGCAGGCCCGCGAGGTCCTCCACACGAAAGCCGAAACACCTTCAGCCGGCGCCGCCGAGCCGAGTCCGGGCCACGGCTAGCCGGCCGCCCGCACCGGCTCCGGCCGTCACCATACGCAGACGGTGACGGCCTCTCGGGTTCGTTTCAGCGCAAGGGGAGCGCCCGTGTGTGTTCGATGCGTACGGCGCCGAACTGGCCGTACAGGTCACCCGTCCCTGGTAGGCGCTCACGGTGAACCGGAAGGTGCGACCCGACCCGGAGCCATGCCCCCAACTCCTCAGGTGTGTGCTCCACCGAGTTCCATCCCGTGCGGGCGCCGGCGGAGGCTCAGTGTGGGGCGGCTCGCGTGGGTGGGGTTGTGCCCGGGAGCGGGAGCCGGTGCGCTGGAACAGTCGTGTCAGACGCCGTTCCACGGTCTTGTGACTGCAGGCGAGTTCAGTGGCGATCTGCCGGTCGGTAGCGCCGTCACTGCACCAGCCTCGGCTTCCAGTACGTTGAGAAGAGCCAGCGCGTCGGCGCTGGGGGATCCTGGTCGCGCGCTGTAGAGCACGAGGTGCTGGTCGCGGTCCGTGAGCTTGAGCGAGTCGCAGTCGACGGTGAGCTCCCCGACGACCGGGTGGCGGAAGGTCTTCGTGAGCATCGGCGCGGCCTGCACGTCATGCCGCTCCCAGAGCCGGGCGAAGTCGGGGCCGGCGTCGCGGAGTTCGTCCACGAGGCCGGTCACCGCGGGATCCGTCGGGTAGCGGGCGAGGGCGGCGCGCAGTTCCATGACCACCTGGTGCCGAAACTCGGCGGCGTCGGAGATCCCGTACAGCGTCGCGTCGCCGCGTTCCGGCCCGAGAAAGGTCCGGCGCGCGAGATTGCGGTCCTCGGGGGTCCGCTGGGCGAAGTCCTCCATGAGCGCGGCCGCGAGGGCGTTCCACGCGAGGACCTCGAACGCGGCGGACATCACGAAGGCGGCCGTCTGCGGCAGCCGTTCGAGGAGCGCGAGGATGCTCGGGCGGACGTCGCGCCGGTGCAGCCGACGACCGGTCGGCGCGGTACCCGCGAGAACGTGCAGATGGTCGCGCTCGGCGTCGGTGAGCCGCAGCGCGCCTGCGATCCCGGCGAGGACCTCACCCGACGGCCTGGGCGCTCTGCCCTGCTCGAGCCGGATGTAGTACTCCGTGGAGATGTGCGCGAGGACCGCGGCCTCCTCGCGGCGCAGCCCCGGTGTCCGGCGTCGTGGTCCGGAGGAAAGGCCGACATCCTCCGGCCGCAGCCGCTCGCGACGGCTACGGAGGAAGGCCCCGAGCTCCTGCTTGTCCATACCCCAAGTCTGCACGCTGCGCGGCGAGGGATCCTGGTACAGCTTGTGCCTCCATCCGGTCTGGGTCCGGTCCGACACTGGCGTCATGACGAACAACACCGACATCGCGCCCATCGGCCTGCTCACCGGCAAGGTCGTGTTCATCACCGGCGCCAGCCGCGGCATCGGGGCGGCCGCGGCCCGGCTCTTCGCCTCCGAGGGCGCCTCCGTCGTGCTCGCCGCCCGCAGCACCGGCGCCCTCGACCGCATCGTCACCGAGATCCGCGCCGACGGTGGTGTCGCCGACGCCGTCCCCCTGGACCTCGCCGACCGGCCGAGCATCTGCGCCGCCGTCGACCGCGTGGCAAAGCTGCACGGACGGCTCGACGGCGCCTTCAACAACGGCGCGGTGCCCCAGCAGCAGTTAGGCCCGGTCGACACCACCAGCGACGAGGACATCGACGAGCAGTTCGCCGTCAACTTCCGCGCGCACTGGACCGCCATGACCGCCGAGGCCGCCCTCATGCGGCAGGGCGGCGGCGGAGCGATCGTCAACACCTCGAGCATCGGCAGCCGGCGCGCGAACCCCGCCCTGCCCGCATACGGCGCCATGAAGCGCGCCCTCAACAGCCTCACCGAGACCGCCGCGGTGAACTGGGCCGGTGACCGAATCCGGGTCAACGGCATCACCCCCGGCGGCACTTCAACGGAGATGATCGACACCTGGGAGGCGGCGGCTCCCGGCATCGTCGAGCAGATGACCGCAACGATCCCGCTCGGTCAGATGGCCGAGCCCCGTCAGATCGCCGAGGCGGCCGCGTGGCTGCTCAGCGACCGGGCCTCGTACGTGACCGGCGCGATCCTGCCGGTCGACGGCGGCGCCGGCGCCTGACAGGAAGGCCAGTCTTCGCTCCGCTGTTCTTCCGTGCCTGTTGGTGAACTGGGGTCCACGGATGGCTGAGGGGAGGTGTGTTTCGTTCTCACGGCGTCGGGCCGATCTGTGGTCCTGCGGTGGGCGCGGCGCGGCCGTAGCGGGCGGCGAGGTCCGCGAATGCCGTGGCGAGTTGGGGTGGGCCGATGACTTCGATGTCGGCGTCGAAGCGGCCGAGGGCGGCGGCTAGCCCCGTCCATGACCAGGAGCCGAGGGTGAGCCGGCAGCGGTGCGGGCCGAGTTCCTCGACGGTTGCGTCCTGGGCGAAGGGCGCGACGTCGGCGGCCGGGAGGTGGAGGACGACCTCGCCTTGGCAGGGCCAGTCGCTGGTGGTGCCGTCGTTGCCGCGGAATCGGCTGGTGACGAAAGTGGAGACGTTGCCGCCGGGGAGTTCGCGCGGGGTGAAGCGGGGGCCGGTGGGTGTGCGGGGCCGGATGCGGTCGGCGCGGAAGGTGCGCCAGTCCTCGCGGTCGAGGTCCCAGGCGACGAGATACCAGCAGTGCCGCCAGGTGACCAGGTGGTGGGGCTGTACGCGGCGGCAGTCATCGGCTGAGGCGGCCGGGCCCGGCGTGTAGTCGAAGCGCAGTTCTTCGCGGGCGTGAATGGCGCGGCTCAGCTCCAGCAGGACCTGGGCGTCGACTTCAGGGGTGTCGCGGGCCGTGGGCGCGGGGACGGCGGTGATGCGCAGCAGGTCGATGCGGTGACGCAGGCGCGGTGGCATGACCTGACGGAGGGTCGCCAGGGCGCGGGCGGCGTCTTCGGCGACGGCGGTGCCGGCGGCCGCGGACTGCAGTGCGACGGCCAACGCGACGGCCTGGCCGTCGTCGAACAGCATGGGCGGCAGTTGAGCGCCGGCCTCCAGGCAGTAGCCGCCGCCCGGTCCTTTGACCGTCCTGATCAGGTAGCCGAGTTCGCGCAGGCGGTCGATGTCACGGCGCACGGTGCGCGAGGTGACGGCGAGACGCCCGGCGAGATCGTCGCCGGACCGGTCACGGTGCCTCTGAAGCAGCGAGAGCAGCGCGAGCAGCCGGGAGGACGTTTTCTGCATGAGATCCATCTTCACCGAAGTACAGGACCCATCCTGTCCTCTACCTCCGCCATCGTGGCCTTCGAGCCGTTCGGGAGCGCATCGCTGCCGGTCACGGCCGCCGCATCGTGCCTGTACGGCCGGCGGCGCATTTCACCACTCGATCGAGGCAAGGAGCAGCCATGTCCGTCACGACCACCACTCACCTGAACTTCCGGGGCACCGCGCGGGAGGCGCTGGACTTCTACCAGTCCGTCTTCGGCGGGCGTACCGTCGCCATCACCTACAAGGACGCGGGCGCCGTGCAGAACGAGAGCGAGGCGGACTGGGTGATGTGGGGCGAGGTGGCCGGCGACAACGGCTTCCACGTCATGGCCTACGACGTCCCCTCGCAACTGCCCTGGAACCAGGGCGACAACCCGTTCTTCGTCTCCGTACGCGGTGACGACGCCGCGGAGATCAGCGCCCTGTGGGGCAAGCTCGCCGCCGACTCCACCATCGTCCGTCCGCTGGAGTCAGCGCAGTGGGCACCGCTGTACGGCATGCTCACCGACCGCTTCGGCGTGACCTGGGTCCTGGACGTCACCACCCCGTACGACAGCTGAGTCCGTTGGCCGCGATCCACAGCTGAGGGATCGCGGCCAGCACTTGCAACAGCACCGCTCCGGTCGGCCCCGGTCCGGATACTGCTGGCATGGAATTCGCCGTCTTCATGACCTTGCCCGGACTGGTCATCGTCCTGACGGTCGTGGCCTTCGTGGACCAGTTGCTTCTCCGTGCCGGGCGGGCCGGACTGCTGCCAGGGCGCAACAGTGTCCGGCAGGGCCAGATATCGGCGACCGGGGCGGCCGTCGAAACATGCCGATGCGTCGCTCTGACGACGCCGTCCCCCCTGACTCAGCGGAGCATAAGAAATTGTCGCGGTCACATGCAATGCGTAGTTTTGTACCGTTATGCGCCGCATGTAACGGCATACGGCCCTTTCCTCAACCAACTACGGCTCGACGCCGTCGACGCCCTGGAAACCCACTACGGCACCGCGCCGCGGGTGCACCAGCCCCTGGAGTTCGGGCACGCCGCATCAGCAGAACTGCTCAAGTGGCTCGGCTTCAAGAACGTGCGGCGCGACCCGGACGAGACCGTCACCGCAGCGACACCCGACCAGGTCCCCGGTTTCATCCTCACCCGGGGCGCGGACCTCTACGGCCGCTGCATCGCCCTGGTCGGCAAGGGCAAGCCCCCAAAGGCCGGCGGATCGTGGATCAACGTCGACGTGGCACTGCTGCGGAAAACGGCCAACCACCACCTGCTGGCCACCGGCCTGGCCTACCCCACCTACTGCCGCAACCTCTTCCCCGACCACCGCAACGAACTGACCGACGTGGCCCACAAGGCGCAGAAGGGCGGCAAGGGGCTGTGGCCGCAGGACGTGACCACCAAGGGCGCGAAGGTCACCGGGATGACGTCGATCACCGACCAGGTGGTGATCCTGCCCAAGCTGTTCCGCCGCCTCGTCGACTACCTGCGCCTCGGCGACCCGTCGCTGACCGGGTTCCCCGCCTTCCTCGCCCAGAAGCAGGACCGCTTCTTCATCCTGTCCACCGGCCACGCCACCACCGGCCTGGACTACATCGTCAAGATCACCAACAGCCACACCGTCCGGATGACGCACCCCTCCGATGACCTCGTCTTCGACGAGGGATGACGAAGGAGGAACGACGGGACTCGCGCGACTGTGCCGCCGTACGAGGTCAGGGGCGGCTGTAGCGGACGCACTTCAGGTAGGTGATCGTCCCGGTCGCGGGGACGTACTGGTCGAGGCACACCCGCGCGAGGGAGACGCCGGGGACGTCCACCGGCACGGTGAACTGGAACGCGTACTCGTACTCGCAGGCGGCCGACCCGCTGTCAGCGTGGGCCAGTTCGTGGCCGGCGGAGTCGAGGGCGAAGACCGTGGTCATCCGGCAGCCGTTGACGTCGACCGACTTGTGGATGCCCGAAACGCCGATGGAGCGGTTGTACCAGGTCAGCGTGCCACGGGTGTATGTGTTGCCGTAGGTGACGTCGAAGTGGGAGGTCGGGTAGGCGGCGCTCTGCGCGTGGGCGGCGGGGGCACCGAGGAGCGTGCCCGCGGTGAGGGCGACCGTGCTGAGGGCAGCGGCGAGCGGCTTGCGCATGACGTCTCCGGGGTCGGGTTCTGGGAGCGGAAGATGGCACGCCAGTATCCCGCCGTGGGCCCCCGTAGTCGACTTCGTCCGTGGGTGGACGCCGCGGGGCGGCGACGTCACCCCCGCCGCGCGCCAGTTGGCTGCTCGAGACCGGGCGCATCCGGGCCACGACGCTCAGGTCATCCACCTCGAGGCCCGCACCTGGCACCCCCGGTGACAGTGCGTGGGACAGCGCCACCCACACAGACGGTCAGCGGTCAGCGGTCAGCGGCTTCGGGCTGTGTGTCGGCCTCGGACCTAGTGGTCGGCTCGGGTGCGGGGGCGGTGTAGAAGACGGACTTGCCCTGCTTGCTGCGCTCAGCCTGACTCTTGGCCACGAGCCCCTCGAGAGTGACCCGCACGACCTTGGTCGTGATCTGGCGCTCGGGGTGTGCCTGGCCGAGCGCCGCAGAGATCTCCGCGGCGGAGCGCGGTTCCTTCAACTCGGCAAGGTGGCGGCGAATGAGCGCGACCAGGGTGGGCTGGGCCCCCTTCGTGACAGTCGCCGTCTCGGGCGCGGGCTTCTTGGCTGCTGCCTCTCCCGGCGTGGCGCCGGGCTGTCGTGCGCTCCGCTTCCCGCCGCGCGCGGCACCGGCCTTCCGCCGGGGAGCGGGCACCGCGGCGCTCTCGGACTCTTCGGCAGGCTCGGCCGAGGCTTCGGTGATGCCGAGCGCCTGCCGCATGTTCACCAGCACGCTGTGGTCGTGCTGCAGGGCGGCGAGTTGCCCCTGCAGCAAGGCGATTTCCGCCGTGATGCGTTCCTGCTCCTTGATGTTGCGTTCGAGATCACCGGTCACCTGAGCGACGTACTGCGATGTCAGTTCGGTGACGGGAGTCGTTGTCTCGGGCATGGATGCTGACCTTTCCTCGGCGAATGACCGTGTTGCGGGGCTGCACCGAATGAGGGTGACGCCCCTCTTGGGCGAGATGCCGGCGCCCGGTAGGGACGCGGCATGTGCCGCAAGATGCCTTGGCGTACAGATGGTACGGACAAACAGCGCCGTTTGTTCCTGCGGACCCGTGGACGTCGGCGTGTGAGGGCTGCGGCGGGGCACACCGATGCGGCCCGCCCCGCCCTGGAACCCGGTTGTCCCTCCCGGAACCGCGGGCGTGTGCAGCAGGACCAGGATGCGAGCCCGAGATTCCGGCCGGCCGGATTCACACTTTCGAGGCGGGGTGAAGGGTCGGGAGGGTGAACCCGTCCTTGCACCGTACAGAGCCCGGGCTTTCCGCCGCAGCCGGCCAGGCACCGCAAGAGCGGGAGGACTTGCGCGTCGTGGACCTGCCCCGTCAGCCGACCACCTGCGGCGGCGGTTTCATACCGTCTGCCAGGGCCCGAACGCTTCGCGGGGCAGATCTCTCAACGGACGCCCTGCCGTTCCTCTGCTGTGGGAAGGAAGGGCGCCCGGTGTGTCCACCGGTCGTCTGCCGACAGGCGCATGCGGCCGCTTGTGGTCACCGAGGCCGGTAGGCGGTAGCCAGCACGGAGACGGTGACCTGATCGGGCAGGAGGCAGCCATCGTTGAGCTCTGCACGGCTTATGTGGCGTGCGCTCGGCGTCATCACTACCAGGTCCAGGGCATCCGGCCTGGCCATGGCCGCGAGGTACTCCACCTGTTCGGTGACGGCTGCCTCGAAGTAGGGATCCAGCGCCCGGTGCAGGCGCTGTTCCTTGGCCGGGTCGATCGTGACCATCGCAGACACCCGGCCGCGCAGCTCGGCCAGGTGCCGCCCGGTGGGACGGACCACGATCAACCGGCCGGTCGGGCGCAGCACGCGGTGGAACTCCGCCGGGTTGCGCGGGGCGAACACGTTCAGCACGACATCGGCCACTTTGTCGGCCAGCGGGAAGGGGCGGAAGACGTCCCAAGCCACCGCGGCGGCTCGGTCGTGGGCTCGGGCTGCCGAGCGCAAGGCACGCACCGACGTGTCCAGGCCCAGACCACGGGCGCCGGGCAGCTGGTCGAGTACGCCGGCCAGGTAGTAGCCCGTGCCGCATCCCACGTCCACAACCGTGGCCTGTTCAGCCGTGGCGCCGGCCGCCAGGCAGGCCCCGACGTCGCGGATGGGCGCGTAGGCGCCGGTGGACAGGAATCGGTCCCGGGCCTGGACCATGGCTGCGTCGTCGCCGCTGGTGGCGCGGGTGCCCGTCAGCAGGCCGGCGTAGCCGTGGCGGGCGATGTCGAAGGTGTGGCCCACCGGGCAGCGCAGTGCGCCGAGTTCGGGGTGCAGGCGGGGCATGCGGCACGTCGGGCAGCACAGCAGGTCGAGGGACAGTTCGAGGGCAGGGGGAAGCGACACGGGCACGAGGCACTCCTGGCGAGGGTGAAGGGAAGAGACCGTGCCTGCACGCGCGCTCAGAGCGTCACTGCCTCAGGAAGGAACGGGCAGCGTAGGGAATGGGGTTCACGCGGCAGGCACACCAAGGAGGGCGACGCCGTCCGGCATCGCCCTCAACACCTTCCGATCACAGGAAGCAGCAGTGCGGGGTGCTCATGAACGCCATGTCATGAGTTTACGAGCATCGGCGAAGCCCGTCCCCCAAGGCCCTCTTCATCGGTCGGACCATTTCCGGCCCGGGTCGCCCCACCGTCACGCCGTCCGCGCACCCTCGGACTCAACTCCCCGACCTGGCGCCCTGCGCCCCCAGCCGCTGCGCCGGTGTCAGGGCACCGGCGAGACCCTTCTGCTCGTCCGGACGCAGGCACTCGATCAGGTAGTGGCCGGTGTCGGGGGCACGGGTCACGCCGTGAGTCTCGCTGCCGAAGCCCGGGAAATGGCGGTCGAAGGACTCCAGGGCGCTGAGGTAGCGCAGGAGAGGGCCCTCTTCCTCCCCGACGCTCTCGCCCGGCATGAGGACCGGGATGCCGGGCGGCGTCACCGTGACCATCGCCGCGGCGATGCGGCCCGGTGCGTCCCTCAGGCGGATCCGTTCCGTGCCGCCACGGATCAGGCTCTGATAGCACGCCTGGGGCGGGGCGACCGGTTGCGGGAGTTGCTGGAAGGCCGTGTCGAGCAGTTCGACCAGGCGAGCCTCGCGCAAGTGATCGTGCATCTCCTGGCACAGGTCGCGCAGCGTCAGTCCGGCGTAGCGCCGCGGGTGCTCGGCGATGAGCGCGGGCAGCACCCGCTCCAGCGGGGCGTCGGCGTCGTAGAGGTCCTTGAAGTCCATCAGGGCGTCCAGCAGCGTGCCCCACTTGCCCTTGGTGATGCCCATGGAGAACAGCACCAGCGCGGTGTAGCTGTCGGTCTTCTCCACGACGATGCCGCGCGTGGTCAGATAGGCGGTGAGCACCCGCGCCGGGACGCCCCAGTCGGACATGACACCGGTCGCGCCGAGCCCCGGGCAGGTCAGGGTGACCTTGATCGGGTCGAGCATGCAGTAGCCGTCGGTCAGACCGGGGAAGCCGTGCCAGTCCGCGTCGGGTGCGAGGTGCCAGCAGGACGGCTCGGTCCGCAGCAGGTCCGCCGGAGCCTCGTCGAACGGCAGCCGCGCCCCGCTCGCAGGGTCAGTCACCTCACCCGGCTGCCACACCCCGAAGAACCAGGAGGGCCGGTCCCCGGCGGCCTCGATGCGCCGCCCGATCCGCACCATCTCCTGGCGGAACCGGACCGCCTCCGACACCGCCTCGTCGACCAGCCACTGCCCTTGCGGACCGTCCATCATCGCCGTGGCCACGTCCAACGAGGCGATCATCGGATACAGCGGGGACGTCGTGCCGTGCATCATCAGCGCCTCGTTGAACCGCTCATGCTCCACCGGCGCTCGCGGCGCGGACCGGACGTGCACCATGGCGCCCTGCGACAACGCCGCCAGCAGCTTGTGGGTGGACTGGGTCGCGAAGACCGTCGGCCGGTCGGGGCCGGGGAAGGCCTCCTCGTCCACCGACATGCCGTAGCGTCCCGCGTAGAGCGGATGGAAGCGGGCGTACGCGAACCACGCCTCGTCGAAGTGCAGTCGGGGTGTGCCGGCCGCGAAGGCCCGGGCTGCCGTCACCGCGTCGTAACTCAACCCGTCGTACGTGGAGTTGGTGATCACCGCGTACTGGGCACGCGAGGATACCGCGTCCTGGGCGAGGGGGCTCTCCGCGATCCGCGCCGCCACCGAGTCCGCCGCGATCTCGGCCGGCGGCAGCGGTCCGGCGAGGCCGTAGCCGTTGCGGGTGGGTACCAGGTACACCGGCCGGGCGCCGGAGACGACCAAGCCGTGCAGAACCGACTTGTGGCAGTTGCGGTCCACCAGGGCGATCTCGTCGCGGGTCACGCTGAAATGGCCGACCAGACGGTTGCAGGTGGAGTCGCCGTGCAGGACGAAGTACGTGTGGTCGGAGCCGAAGACCCGCGCGGCGTTGCGCTCCGCCTCGCCGATCGGGCCGGTGTGCTCGAACAGCGAGCCGAGCTCCTCCACCGAGATCGACAGGTCGCTGCGCAGCAGCCGCTCCCCGAAGTAGTCGTGGAACGCCCGGCCCACGGGCGACTTGAGGAAGGCGACACCGCCGGAGTGCGCCGGGGTATGCCATGAGTACTCGTGCGCGTCCTCGAAGCGCCGCAGCGCCTTGAAGAACGGCGGGAGCAGGGCCTCCTGATAGGCGCGCGCGGCGGTGGTGATGCGCCCCGCGATGAACGCCGGCGTGTCCTCCAGCGGCCACACATAGCCCACCACCGACTGCGACACCCACAGCGGCAGTTCACGCAGCCCCTCGTCCGCCATGACCAGGAACACCGGCAGGTTTTGGAACCGGTGCCCGATCCGGCGCAGCACCGTCGCGCCGCCGGGGCCGTCCTCGGCTCGGGGCGGAAGGTCCCAGGCGACCACCGCGGCGGCCAAACCGGCCTCCGTCCTGAGCACCGCCTCGGCGTCACCGGCGCTCACCACCCACCGGACCGGTAAGCCGCGCGCCCGGATCCCCTCGGCGATGCGCGCCAACTGCTCAGCGGCGGCGCCCCCGTCCTCCGGATGCTCCGCCACCGCCACCAAAACCGTGCCCTCGGCCATGCCGTCCCCCTTCCCCGGTGGCCCGCGCCACCCCCCGACCAGTGTTCGCGGACTCCGCACGGACGATCGGCCGACAGCCGGCAAAACCACCCCATCGGCGCACAGCCCGGACCGCTCGTTGACGTGACAACGCCCGCTTCGGACCGCTGAACCGGCCGATCCTCTTCTTCACCGGCCAGCAGGCGGACTCGCCATCCCAGCAGGAACCGTCCGCGTCACCAACCTCACAGGGCAATACACCTAGCGCTCGTGGACGGTGTAGGTCAGGTGGGTCACCCGCTGCGTCGGCTCCGCGCGGACCGGCTCCAAGGCCACGCGGCCCGCGTCCACGCCCTCGAACAGACGGATCCCGGAGCCGAACAGCACGGGCGACAGCGCGATAGTGAACTCGTCGATCAGGCCGGCGTTCACGTACTCCAGGATCGTTGCGCCGCCGCCCGCGACGCGGACGTCCCGGTCGCCGGCGGCCTCGCGCGCCTGGTCGAGCGCGGGCTCGATGCCGTCGTTGACGAAGTGAAAGGTGGTCCCGCCCGGCCGCTCCCAGGGGTCACGCTTCTCGTGTGTCACGACGAAGACCGGAGTGTGGAACGGCGCATCCTCCGGCCACGCCTGCTCGCCAAGGTCGAACATGTGCTTGCCCATCACGCTCGCGCCGGTGCGCTCGAACGTCTCGCGCGCGATGTCGTTGTCGCGCCCTTCCTCGCCGCCCTCGCCGAGCTTCAGGTTCTCCCGGAAGAACCGCTGCGGGAAGATCCACTGCTGCAGTTCCATCCACTGCGCCATCCAGCGCTGCACATCCGGGTCGTCCACGCGCTCCTCGGGCGCGATGAACCCGTCCAGCGACATCGTCACGCTGAAGAAAACCTTCCCGGCCATCAGTCCTCAACTCCCTTCCGGACGATTTCGGCGACGTAGGCAGCCAGGTTGCTCAGGGTCTGCTGACCGCCCTCGATCGCGTGGTACTTCTCGATCGCTTCGTCGCGCAGCTCCTTGGTGGGGAACACCGTGCGCATGTCGATCCGGGTGTCCGCGCCGTCGGGCGCGAACGTCAAGACCGACTCGAAGGCGTTCGGGTCGTCGCGGGACTCACCGTGGAGCAGCGCGATCCGCTCCGGCGGGGCGATCTCGGTCCAGCAGATCCACTCCTGGTAGTCCGTTCCGTCCGGTCCGTGCATGACGAAGTCCCACTCCCCGCCGACGCGGAACTCGAACGTCCGCGTGGTGGTGGTGAACCCCTCCGGTCCCCACCACCGCGACAGGTGCTGCACCTCGGTGAACGCCTCGAACACCAGCTCCCGTGGGGCGCTGATGACCCGGGAGATCACGATCTCGCGGTCGGCCGTCGCGGACTGTGCCGCCGCTTCTCGTCCCGTCGCGCTCATCGGCTATTCCTCCTGCCTTGCCTGCTTGAGGTCCTGGACGTACTCGTCCAGCCGGGCGAAGCTCTCGTTCCAGAACCGCTCGAACCCGCCGGTCCACTCGTGAACCGGTCGCAGCCCGCGGGCGTCAAGGCCGTACAGGCGTCGCTTGCCTGCCTTGCGGTCCCGCACCAGTCCGACCTCGCGGAGCACCCGCAGGTGTTTGGATGCCCCCGGCTGGGTCATCCCCAACTCCTGGGCCAATTCGGTCACCGGCCGCTCGCCCGCCCGCAGCAGCATCAGGATCTCCCGGCGCTGCGGCTCGGCGATCGCGTTGAAGACGTCCGACGTCGTCGCTGCTCGTGCCATGACCCCATCGTATTCCGATATAGGCATACGTCAAGCGAGCGAAATCAGGTGGGTCTGGTCAGATGACGAGGGTGACCCTGTCAGCGGCTGCGGAAACACGTATTCCGGTGGGAGGCCGAGTGCGTGCCGCGGCCGGGAGGGAGGACGTACCGCTCGCGCTCGGGGCTGCCGGGCGGGCGCCGACCGTACGATGCTCACCCGGGTTGCTCGCGCCCGGATTGGCCGACGCTGTGGTCATCGGACCATCGCCGACCCAGGCATCCCGACCCCGCAGTGGGCCTCCCGGAACCTCCGTCCCAGCCATGACCCTCACCCTCACCATGGCCAGGAGTAACAGGGGCGGACTGAGCTGCGACAATCGGAGACGGGAGCACAGCCCATCGGCTGGGCACGGGAAGGAAGCAGTTGTGTTTGACCACATGGTCGGAGTACGTCCCGAGCAAGCCGCACGCTGGGCCGCGCTGGTCGAGGAGTCCCGGCCAATCCTTGAGAGCGATGGCATGGAGGCTGTCCAAGCCCTCCTGGTCGAGCGCGGCATGAGCACCATCCAGGCGATCGTCATCACGCGGGCACTACTGGGGAATGCCGAGACACCCCTCCAAGTCGCCATCGAAATCGTGGCCACGAGCAAGGCTCGGCAGTCATTTTAGGTTTCGGCATCCAGGTCTTCTGCTGCCGTCCCGACATCGAGGGGGCTCACGGGAAAGGCGTCCCGCACCCGCAGAGCGCCGTGGCCCCAGGTCTTCGGCGGACCGCTGTTGTGGTCGACCTCGCCGCAGGAATGATCACGTCGGCCTGTTGCCGGGCCCGTCGGAAATTAGGGCCTGCCGACCGGAGCGCCTGAAGCCGTCTACTTGCTCCATATGCCCCTTCGGGGACGGAACCTGTTCGGTGTGAGCCGACGGCCGCCCCGCCATGTGTCGGGTGCCTGCCGGCCGTGCGCTGGACGAGCGTCGCTTGGTCGCCCATGCCACTTTGACATCGTGTGCCTGCTGCCGTGCAACCTCGCACCCTCTCCGGGCGTGACAAGGTGGTGAGGGCACGACCCCTCAACCCGTGATGTGGAGGGGGCAATGCGCGACCCACGCGTCTTCGACGAGTTCTACGCCGGCCATGTACGCCGGCTGACCAGCCAGATATACGCGATGACAGGCAGCCTCGCCGAAGCCGAGGACCTGGTGCAGGAGGCCTTCGCCCGGGCCTGGCAGAACTGGGAGAAGGTGTCCGGCTATGCCGACCCGGAGGCCTGGGTGCGTTCGGTGGCTTGCCGTATCCGGGTGAGTGTCTGGCGGAAGGCGGTCAACCGGCTCACGGCCCACCGCCGCCACGGCGTACCGGACGAGGTGCCCGGTGTCAGCCCTGACTACGTCGCGATCGTCGCGGCGTTGCGGCGCATCCCCTACGAGCAACGGCGGGCGATCGTGCTGCATCACCTGGTCGGGTTGTCCGTCGACGAGACCGCACGTGAAACCGATGTCGCGCCGGGAACGGTCAAGGCCCGGCTCTCGCGTGGGCGCCAAGCGATGGCGCCGTATCTGTCCGACAGCGTGGCCGACGGTCGCGCCGGGGCCAGCCCGCCGATGGGCTTGCGGTCGGCCCTCGCGGCACCCGGCACCGCTCCCGCTGCCGCGACCGACGTCCTCGGCTCCACCGACCAGGAGGTGCACCACCATGACTGAGGACTTCGAGGCTGTCCTCAAGGCAGGGTCTGAGGAACTCGCCGCACGAACCGGCGCCCGGCCCGTCGCGGCTGTCCGGGCTCGCGGCGACGAGCTGCGTCGCCGTCACCGGATGGCCACCGCCGCACTGGCCGTCGCCCTGGTCGCCGCGGTCGGCGGCGGCGCCCTCGCCGTCACCGGCCCGGCGCGCCGGGCCTCCCCGCCCGAAGGGGCCGTGAGCCCGGCCACACCTGCCACGTCCGCGGCCCCACCGACCGCGACCCCGAAATCCGACACCGCGGCGCCGGACCCGGCGACCGAACCCCCGTCAAGCTCTTCACCAACATGCCGTTCCCTGGTGGTGCCACAGCAGATCAAGGACGCCGTGACTCAGGCCTACCGGCGATCGCAGCCGGGACTGGTGCACATCACCCCCGTGAAAGGCACCTTCTACTACGGCCAGTGCGACGGCGATTTCTACGCCGGAGCCTCCTTCACAGCGACGGCCGACGCCACCGGAAACGAACTGGTCCAGCTTCAGGACGAGGGGAGTGCGGAGAAGTACTTCATGAAGACCCACGACGGCGGTTGGACCTATGTGGCCAGTGACGGGTTCCCGCGCAGTCCCCGGGGCTGCGCCGCCATCCCGGAGATCCCGGCAGGGCTGGCCCCACTGTGGGGTGACTGCCTGGCCCGGCCCTGACCCCGCCAGAAGGCACCACGCCGCTGTGCCGGTGAGTTGAGACTCGATCCAGATGGCCTTGAGCGGCATGGACCGCTTCGAGCGGTCCATCCGTCCGACACCGCCGACGGCTTCACCGGCGCGGTGGATCTGCGGCAGGTGGCGTCTGCACGGCCGGCGCGGTGTCAGCTGCCGGCGTAGCCGGGGGTCAGTCCGTGAGCCGGCCGGGGCTGACCATCACCGCGCTGTTCGCGGTCGGCGGCGCCATCGGCTTGATCGCCCTGGCCTCGCACATCTTCACCGTCGCCGACTTCACCCCGCCCATCCTGATGCTCGTCGGCCTCGGCGTCGGCGTCGACTACGCCCTGCTGATCTTCTACCGCTACCGCCATGAACTCCTGGCCGGTATCCAGCCGGCGGAGGCCGGCCGCAAGGCCCTCGACTCCGCGGGGCGTACGGTCTTCTTCGCCGGCTGCACGGTCATCGTCGCCCTGTTGGGCCTGGTCGCCCTCGGGCTCGGCTCGCTCCAGGGCATCGCCCTCGCGGTGGCTGTCACCGTCCTGATCACCATGGCCGCCTCCCTGGCGCTGCTGCCTGCATTGTTGGCCCTGTCCGGCAAGCGCATCCAGCGTCATGTGCTCAAGCAGCGGGCCAAGGCCACCGAGAAGGGCAAGACCGAATGCAACCGCTGGCGCGCCATGGCACGCGCCGTGCAGCGACGCCCCATCCCGACCCTGCTGGCCGGCGTGATCGCGCTCCTGGCCCTGTCCGCACCGGCACTTGGCATGCGTCTGGGCTTCGCCGACTCCGGCAACGACCCCAAGGACACCACATTCCGCCGCGCGTACGGCCGGCTCGCCGAGGGCTTCGGTCCCGGCTTCAACGGTCCGCTCATCGTGCTGGTGAAGGGCGATCAGCAAGCAGGCAAGACCGTGCGGGCAAAGCTCGCCACCACCGATGGCGTCGCCGAAGCCAGCCCAGCGATGCCCTCTGAGGACGGCGCCCTGTCCACCGTTTTCGTCTACCCGACGACCTCGCCGCAGGACGAGGGGACCGTGAAACTCGTGCACCACCTGCGGGACGACGTGGCCCCGCCCCTGGAGCACACCACCGGCGCGGGGGTCCTGGTCGGCGGTGCCACGGCCGCCTCCCAGGATGTCTCCGAAACCCTCGCCAACCGGCTGCCCCTGTTCGTCGTCGTCGGTGTCTCCTCGCTCCTGCTCCTGCTGGTCTTCCGGTCCATCTGGATCCCCGTCAAGGCAGCCATCCTGAATCTGCTGTCCATCTCCGCCGCGCTCGGCGTGATCACCCTGGTGTTCCAGCACGGCTGGTTCGGAGCACAGCCGGGCCCCATCGAAGCCTTCATCCCAGCGCTGATCTTCGCGATCGTCTTCGGGCTCTCCATGGACTACGAGGTCTTTCTCATCTCCCGCATCCACGAAGAATGGACCCGTACCAAAGACCATTCGCAATCCGTACGCGAGGGGCTCGCATCCACCGGCAAGGTCATCACCGCCGCCGCGGCCATCATGATGTTCGTCTTCGGGGCCTTCGTACTCAGCTCCGACCGCATGCTCCAGCAGTTCGGTCTCGGCCTGGCCGTCGCCATTCTTCTCGACGCCGTCGTCATCCGATGCCTCATCGTCCCCGCCGTCGTGCAGATGCTCGGCAGATGGGCCTGGTGGCTCCCTGCCCCGCTGGCCCGAAAACTGCCCAAGGTGTCCATCGAGCGCCCTGAGCACAGCTGAGCAGCGGCCCGCGACGGCTCGGATCACCAGCAAAACCCACGCGCGGCGGAGACGCGGGAGTGCGCTTGGTCGGTCCTCCAGGCGACCCCGTTGGACCTCACCTCGGAAAGTCCCCTCTCAGTAAAGGACTCACGGCTGTGCATCGTGGTCCGAGAGAGGCGCGTCGGCGAGGGACGGCCGCTGTCCCAGCCACATTCCGTCGCGCATGATGACTCTCCCGCGCAGTTCCGGCTCGCCGCGCCAAGCGCGCACAGTCCTCGGGACCACGCGTACATACAGAAAGGAACCCTCTTCCACGCGTGGATCCCACCCGAACTTGTCGGCGAACGCCTCCGCTGCGCCTCCGGGCACCTCCTGGTCCGGGAAGCACTCCGCCTCCCCCTGGAGGAGCACCACGTCGAAGGTGTCCGGTAGCGACAGGCGAACGCGCGGCTCTTTGCGCACGTTCCGCGCAGTCACGGAAGTGGCGCCGGTGCACAGCCACACGGCTCGCCCATCCCACAAGAACCAAAGCGGCACCTGGTGCGGCCCGTGATCAGGGTGAGCCGTCGACACCCATACATCCCGCTCGGTGACGAGCCGCTCCAGAGCGTCGCGCATGCGCTCCGCCGTGCGGCGGCCAACGATTCCCGTGGTCTCCATGAAGACCGACCCTAGCCAAGCAGGCGCGAAGGGCGCCTGAGGCTGAGGACCTACTCCCAGCGACCGATGAAACCCTCAGCTTGCGGCCCGGGGCGACCGACTCCGGTGCACACACTTGTCTGCGGGGATCTCGTTGCCCCACACACTGCGCGACATGTCGGCGGCCCCCGGGACACAGGTCCGTTCGCCCGCGATATCGGACGCGGCACTGCCCTCGCCCTTGCCCTTGTCCGCGTTCAGGGAGAGCGCCAGCTTGCCGAAGCGGTCCGCTTTTCGTGTTCGTCGGACCGACAGCACACATTCAGGTTCAGTGGCGCTTTGGATTGCTCCATAGAGGGGAAAATCTGCGGATACACGCGCACGATCACCCAGATGCGCTTCCCTTCGCGTACGTTTTGGGCAAGGAATGGAAAGTTCCGATACTTTCTAATCAAGGAGGGACAATGGTTGAACGCACCGTGCGTCGACGCGGCTATCGCGAAGGCCTCGGCGGTGAGATGATTGCCGAGTTTCTGGGAACGTTCGTCCTGCTTCTGCTGGGCATCGGGTCGGTGGCTGTCGCAGTCGTCGGTCTGCCGGGATCAGGTCGACAAGTCGTGGAGTTCGGGCCCGCCAACTGGCTCATCATCTCGTGGGGATGGGGCCTCGCCGTGGTGTTCGGCGTCTATGTGGCCGGCGGCATCAGCGGCGCCCACCTCAATCCCGCGGTCACCCTCGGCTTCGCGGTTCGTCGGGCTTTCCCCTGGCGGAAGGTCCTGCCCTACTGGCTGGCGCAGGTTGTGGGCGCCTTCGTCGCCGCCGCGCTCATCTACGCGACCTACAGGTGGGCCATCGACGCGGCCAACACGAAGACGGGTACCCCGCGAGACAAATCGCTGGGAACATACTCGATCTTCGCCACATTCCCTGCCGAATACTTCGGAGACTCTTGGTGGGGTCCCTTGCTTGACCAGATCGTGGGTACCGGGATCCTCCTTCTGTTGATCTGTGCACTCATCGACACCCGCAATACGGCCCCGATGTCCAATCTCGGCCCGTTCATTATCGGCCTGGTGGTCGTCGCGATCGGCTTGACTTTCGGAACCAACGCCGGGTATGCGATCAATCCCGCACGTGACTTCGGCCCCCGATTGTTTACCTTCTTTGAAGGCTGGGGCTCTATTGCTCTGCCCGGTACGTTCGGGTGGTTCAGCGGCTACTGGTGGATCCCCATTGTCGGCCCGCTCATCGGCGGAGTCGTCGGTGTCGGCGTGTATGACCTGCTGATCACTCCGCTGGTCAAGGCCAGGGGCGGGGTTGCCGAGGAAGGCCCCGCCACCGAAGAGCCCTAGACGCGGCAGCAGGCTCCGTCACCTGTCCGGCAGGGGCAGTTGTCCGCTGAGGGAACGACGCCTGCGCACTCCGCGCCCCGGCCCTCCCGGATGGCCGTACTCCGCAGGCGTACGCACCAGGCTTGACCTGATGGTTCGGGACGGGCGACAGCACTGCCCGACCCGGAACGTCACCCCCAGAGCGTCATGACACCAGGACCAGGAGAAGAGGCGGCAACGATGCCCGAATTCGTCGGAGCGGTGGACCAGGGGACCACCAGCACACGGTTCATGATCTTCGATCACGCAGGCAACGAGGTGGCGAAGCACCAGCTCGAGCACCATCAGATCCTGCCGCGGTCCGGTTGGGTCGAGCACGACCCGGTGGAGATCTGGGAGCGCACCAACACGGTGATCCAGAGTTCCCTGCGAAGCGGAGGGCTCTCGGCCACCGATCTGAAAGCGATCGGCATCACCAACCAGCGCGAGACGACCGTGGTCTGGGACCCGCGCACCGGCCGCCCCTACTACAACGCCATCGTCTGGCAGGACGTTCGCACCGACAGCATCGCCGCCGCCCTCGAACGTGACGGCCACGGCGAGACCATCCGCCACAAGGCAGGCCTGCCGCCGGCCACCTACTTCTCCGGCGGCAAGATCAAATGGCTGCTGGAGAACGTGGACGGCCTGCGCGAGGCCGCCGAAGCGGGCCATGCCCTGTTCGGCAACACCGACGCCTGGGTGCTGTGGAACCTCACCGGCGGCCCCAACGGCGGTGTGCACGCCACCGACGTCACCAATGCCAGCCGCACCATGCTGATGAATCTGGAGACCCTGGACTGGGACGACGAACTGCTGGGAATCTTCAACATCCCACGCGCGATGCTGCCGGCCATCCACCCCTCGTCCGATCCTGAGGCGTTCGGCCAGGCTCGCACATCCCGGCCGTTGAACGCCGCCGTCCCGATTGCCGGTGTCCTCGGCGACCAGCAGGCGGCGACCGTCGGTCAGGTCTGCTTCGCCCCTGGCGAAGCCAAGAACACCTACGGCACCGGCAACTTCCTGGTCCTCAACACCGGTACGGAGTTGGTGCGTTCACAGCACGGTCTGCTGACCACAGTGGCGTACCAGTTCGCGGGCAGCCCCGCCGTCTACGCGCTGGAGGGGTCGATCGCCGTCACCGGCGCGGCCGTGCAGTGGCTGCGCGACCAGCTGAAGGTGATCAGGACGGCCGCGGAGAGTGAGCAACTCGCCCGCTCGGTGGAGGACAACGGCGGCATGTACTTTGTCCCGGCCTTCTCGGGTCTCTTCGCCCCGTACTGGCGCTCCGACGCTCGTGGCGCGATGGTCGGTCTCGCCCGTTACAACACCAATGGGCACCTGGCCCGGGCCACGCTGGAGGCCATCTGCTACCAGAGCCGCGACGTCGTCGACGCCATGGAGCAGGACTCAGGCGTGCACTTGGACGTACTCAAGGTCGACGGCGGGGTGACCGCGAACGACCTGTGCATGCAGATCCAGGCCGACGTGCTGGGCGTGCCCGTCAGCCGACCGGTGGTTGCTGAGACCACTGCGCTGGGCGCCGCCTACGCGGCCGGGCTCGCCACCGGTTTCTGGCGCGATACCGACGAACTGCGCTCCCACTGGCAGGAGTCGAAGCGCTGGAGCCCGGAGTGGAGCGAGGAGCAGCGCCAGGACGGTTATGAGGGCTGGAAGCGTGCTGTGGAGCGCACCCTGGACTGGGTCAAGGTCACCTGATGACCGGCACCTGGCTCTCGCGAAGGGCGCCTTCCCTCGGCTACCGCAGAGACCGGGAAGAGCGCCACCGCATCCATCACTCTTTTTGTCCTGGGTGATTGCCGCGAAGAACGGTTCGGTCAACGGTGTCGCGCAGCAGTTCCCGCAGCTTGAGTGCCGCCGGCAGTGGGGCGGCGGGCAGGGCCAGGTGGACCGTCCGTCGCAAGGCGGGGTCGGTGAGCCGGCACAGCGCGAGTTCGGCCGGGACCGCCCAGGCGGCCAGGGAGGGGATGAGCGCCACGCCCAGGCCGGCGGCCACGTATCCGAACTTGCCGGTCCACTCCGCGATTCTGATGATCTTTCTGGGGCTGAAGCCGGCGCGGGCGCAGGCGTCGGCGAGCATCGTGGGGCGGTCGCCGTACGCGTCCTGGAGCCAGGCTTCTTCGCGCAGGTCGTGCAAGTCGATCGCCCCGGTTCCCGCCAGGGGATGTTCGCGGTGGAGGGCGACGAGCAACTCGTCCTCCAGCAGTGCGGCTGTCGTGATGCCGTCGGCGGACGGCAGGCCGGAGGGGTAGTCGCTGACCACGGCGAGGTCGAGCGCCCCCTCCGCGAGGCGCTGCATCAACGCGCTGCTCCGACCCTCGACCGCGACGACCTCGACGTCCGGGTTGATCCGCCGGAACTCCCGCAGAGCGGCGGGCACCAAGGAGATGTTCGCGGTCGCGAAGGCTCCCGCCCGCAGCATGCCGCCGTGGCCCGCGTGGATCATGGTCAACTCCTGTGCCGCCCGCGCCAGACGTTCCAGTACGTCCTCGGCGTGATGGTGCAGTGCCCGGCCGGCGGGATTCAGCCGCACGCCCCGGGGGAGCCGGTCGAACAACGGCCCGCCTGCCTGCTGTTCCAGTGCGGCGATGCGCCGGGACACCGCGGACTGCGTGTAGTTGAGCCGGACCGCCGCCCCGGTGAACGACCCGGTCTCGGCCACCGTCACGAGCAGACGCAGCGCGTCGATCTCAAACATGTTCCCCCTTGTGCAGATCACCCTGACACATTCCATCAGTGCATGGCTTCCATGAAATGCAGTCGCTGGTGGAATGCCTTGCTCCCTCGTAACGTCTCATGACATCGCCGGTCCGAGGGGGAAACGTGATTGATGTGCCTGTGATGCTGGCCGACCTGGAGCAGCTCGTGGTCTGCGAGTCCTTCTCGGCCGACCACGTGGCGGTGGCTCGCAGTGCCAGGGTGGTCGGTGCCCTGGGAGCGAGACTGCTGGGCTCCGTGCCGGAGTCGATCGTGATCGACGGTGTGACCCACCTGCGGTGGACCTTCGGTACCCCGCGCGTGCTGCTGCTGGGCCATCACGACACGGTGTGGCCCGTGGGCTCGCTGGAGACCCACCCGTGGTCGGTGGTCGATGGGATCGCCCGGGGCCCCGGAGTCCTGGACATGAAGGCCGGGCTGGTGCAGATGTTTTACGCGCTGGCCTCCCTGCCGTCCCCTGCCGGTGTGTGCGTGCTGGTCAACGGAGACGAGGAAGTCGGCTCCCCGACCTCCCGGGAACTGATCGAGGAGTCCGCGCGCGGCTGTGTGGCCGCCCTGGTGGCGGAGGCCGCCGCAAACGAGGCGGGCGCACTCAAGACCGCCCGCAAGGGCACCTCACGGTATGAAGTCGTGGTGCACGGCAGAGCCGCGCACGCGGGCCTGGAGCCGGAGAAAGGGGTCAACGCCGCGGTCGAGGCGGCCCACCAGGTCCTGACCCTCGCCGACCTCGAAGCCTCACCGGCTGCCAGCGGTGCCGCCTGCCCGGTTCTGGGCAGGACGACTGTCACACCCACCCTCCTGGCGGCCGGGAGCACGCTCAACACGGTGCCCGCGGTGGCGAACATATCGGTGGACGTGCGCGTGCCGACCCTGGCGGAGCAGCACCGGATCGACGATCTCATGCGGGGGCTCACCGCCCGGACACCCGGCGCCCGGCTGACCGTGTTGGGCGGCAGGAGACGGCCGCCCATGGCACCGGAGTCCTCCGCCGAACTGTTCGCCCTCGCCTCCCGGATCGCGTCGGAGCTGGGTCAGGAGCCACTGAGCGGGGCCGCCGTCGGCGGCTCGTCGGACGGCAACTTCACCGCGTCCGCGGGCTGCCCGACGCTGGACGGCCTGGGCGCCGTCGGCAGCGGTGCCCACGCGGACACCGAGCACGTGGACGTCGCCCGGATGATCCCCCGCACCCGGTTGCTGGCCCAACTCATCACCCGTACACGGCGATGGCCCGACAGATGACCGGAACACGAGCGCTCCCGCCCGGACAGCAGAAAGTGGCCCGATCCGTGACTTCCCGTCCCTCTGCCGCTCCCACCCGCCACTGCCCCAGGAGATAGAGGCCAATGACCACAACGACCCTCCAGTCGTCCGAGGTTGCCGCCCTGGCCGCCCGTCATCGACTCGGCAGACTTGAGAGCGCGTTCACCCCCAAGCGTCTCGGCAAACTGCTGTTCGCCCTCCACATCAACACGCTCGTCCACCTCTCCGTGCTTTTCCTGGTGCCCGGTCTGCTGTACTTCCGGTGGCTGCGCCGATTCCCGAATTTCAGCAGGAAGCAGGCCGCCAAGCGCCTCTATCTGTTCGAGCACGGGATGATCGTGGAGCCGCAGTTCGGGAGCGGCATGACCGCCTTCCGCTGGGAGTCCGTACAGCTCTACCAGGACATCACCCAGTTGTTCATCAACGGCATCCCCGCCCCCACCAAGTATGTCTACTCCGTGGCCGCCCCGAGCTACGGCGGCGCGGAGATGACGGGGTTCTACGAGAATCCCGAGACCTGGGGACCGTTGCTGCAGGAGGCTGTTCTCCGTGTCCAGGGGCCGGTGGTGCTGAAAGCGATTCTTGAAGGCGGGACCGTCGACTTCGGTTCACTCTCGGTCTCCCGCACGGGTGTTGCCTCCACCAAAAGCGGTCATCTCCCCTGGTCCGCCGTCAAGGAGATATCGGTCAAGGCCGGCACCGTCCACGTCATGAAGTTTGATATGCCCAACCCCTGGTCCACCGTCCCGGTCAGCTGCATCCCGAATCTCTACGTCTTCCTGGCCATCGCCAGAAACCTCACCCCGGCCAGGCAGGTCGCTTGACCCACCGATCCGAAGTCCCAGTCCTCCGGCCGGCCCGCGCATCGACGCGGACTTCGCGCGCACTTGGATGGCGCAGCCTGACACCGGCACCCCAGATATTACGATCGCCCGATGAACAGCGAACCCATCCGTCTCACCGTCCTGGGAAGCGCGACGCCATACCCGAGCGCGGACAACCCATGTTCCGGCTACCTGGTGTCGAGCGGGGATACCCGCATCTGGGTGGACGCCGGAACCGGGACGCTCGGCCCGCTCCAGCGATATGTCCCGCTGGACGAGCTCGACGCGATCTGGATTTCCCATCTGCACGCCGATCACAGCGCAGACCTGCTCACCGCCTACTACGGCGCCCTGTTCGCCGACATCCGTCTCGCCGCGCCGATCCCTCTCTACGGCCCGGCGGGAATCGCCGACCGGCTGGCCGGCTTTCTCACCAACACCCCGAACCGCAGCCCGGTCGAATCCGCCTTCGCCGTCACCGAGCTGTACGACGGGCACCGGACCACCATCGGCGCACTCCGGCTGACCAGCCGGGCGGTGGCGCATGGCATCCCGGCCTTCGCCGTCCGCATCGAGACGACAGACGCCTCGCTGGTGTATTCCGGCGACACGGCCCCCTGCACCAGCCTCGCGGAACTGGCCAAAGGCTGCGACGCGCTCCTGTGCGAGGCCGAAAGCGCACAGCCACCGACCGAAGGCGCACAGGTCCACCACACCCCCGAGGACGCCGGAGAGACCGCCGCCGCAGCCGGCGCGAACCGACTGATCGTCACCCATGTCGGCCGCTTCCTCACCCCACAGGAAGCGGTGACACGCGCCGCCACCTGCTTCACCGGCCCCATCGACTACGCCGCCCCCAGCACCACCTTCACCATCCGACAAGACAGTTAAAGCCGGAATACCTCGGGACCAGCCGGTGTCAGCGGGAGCCGACGGCACCGCTTCGGTGACACCGACGAGTCATGGCTTGAGGATGGGAGCCGCACCAACCCAGCGGTGATAGGAGTTTACGTCGACGTTGCTGCCGCACACGATGGTGACGACGTGTCGGCCGGCGAAGCGGTCACGGTCTTCGAGGATCGCCGCGATGCCGAGCGCGGCCGACGGTTCGACGACGAGGCCGGCGTGGTCGAGGAGCAGCCCCATCCCGGCGATGATCGACGCCTCCTGGACCAGGACGGCGTCGTCAGCGACCAGGAGGAGGTCGTCCAGGACGGCGGGGATGGGACGCCGGCCGGCGACGCCGTCAGCGATGGTGTTGGTCGAGTCGGTGGTGACGACGCGCCGCGCGCGCCACGAGCGTGTCATCGCCGGTGCGCCCAGCGGCTGGACGCAGATCACCTCGGCTTCGGGCGCCATGGCTTTGAGCACATGACCCACGCCGGTGGCCAGCGCCCCGCCGCCGAGAGCGATCAGGACGGCGTCGAACGACGACGCAGTGTCCACCAGTTCCAGGCCGATGGTCGCCGCGCCCTCGCAGGTCTCGATGTCCAGGCTGTCTTCGACCAGCCGGATGCTGTCGCAGCGCGCGATGGTCGCCGCCCGCTCGCGAGCCAACTCGTGGTCACCGTCCACCAGTTCCAGCCTGGCGTCCAGTGCACGGATACGATCAAGTTTGGCCTTGGTCGCGAAGCGGGATGCCACGACGGTGACGTCGAGCCCTCGGCCGCGGCCCGACCAAGCGAGGGCTTGGCCAAGGTTGCCCGCGCTGGCGCACACCGCGGCTCGCGAGCCATTGTCGGCGAGCAGGCTCGCGACCACCTCGGTACCGCGGGCCTTGAAGCTGCGGACCGGGTTCGCCGTTTCGAGCTTGATGCTCACCGTGCACCCGAGGTCGGGCTCCAGCGCCTCGCAGCGGTACAGCGGAGTGTCGAGGAACATCGGGTTGATCACCCGGCGAGCCGCCCGGATCCGAGCAGTGTCGAGGCGCGTCTCCTGCATGACACAGCAGCGTAGCGCCGCCGGCACTGTGCCCTTTGAGTCTGGGATGTGCCTGCCGGAGTGCTGGTCGTACTCCGCAGAACAAGGAACTCGCCACCAGGGTCGGGCGGGCCCTGAACCGCGATGGACGGCTGCACCGACCACCGCGGGCTCACCACTGGATACGTCCGCTGCGTCCGCTGAACACAGCGGTGTCCGGTTCTCGCCGGTCTGGGTTAATTGCCTGGACTGGCGGCCTCCCCTGACGGGACAATTCCGACTTCCGAATCTCCGGGAGTGTGATGGGGACCACAGATATGCGAGGGCCGACGCCGGGCAGGAGCGCGGTCGTTCTGGCACTGCGCCGCTACGGACGAGAACTGCTGCGGCTACGACGGCTGGCCCTGCCCGCGCTGCTGCTGCCCGCCCTGGGCAACATCGGCACCCGCTACGTCGCCCCCCTGCTGATCGCCAAACTGGCAGGACAGGCCGCCGGTGACGGCGGTCTCACCCTCAGCTCGGCGCTGCCGTACGTGCTGGGCTTCGGCGTGACGCTGCTGCTCGCCGAGGCCGTGTGGCGGGTCGGGCAGCACTGCCTGAACCGCGTGGACGCCCTCGGCGTGGAACACCTGTACGTGAGCGGCATGGACGAACTCTTCGCCAAGGACGCGGCATTCTTCCACGACAACTTCGCCGGCTCCCTGACCAAGCGTGTGCTGAGCTTCGGCAAGCGCTTCGAGGACTTCGTCGACACGGTGACGTACCGGATCGTGGGGAGTCTCGTCCCCCTGGTGTTCGGTGCCGTGGTGCTGTGGAGCTACGAACCGATGCTCGTCGCAGGCCTTCTTGTGATGATCGTGCTGACCGTGGTGGCGGCGACCCCTCTGATCCGTCGTCGGCAGAGGCTCGTCAATGACCGTGAGGCGGCGATCGCCAGGGTCTCCGGACATGTCGCGGACAGCCTCATGAACATGGAGACCATCCGGGCGTTCGCGGCCGAGCGGCGGGAGGCCGACGAACACCGCAGCCGTGTCGCGGACTCCCGGCGCCTGACGCTGAGGTCGTGGGACTACGGCAATCTGCGCGTCGACACCCTGATCGCCCCCATGTCCGTGCTGACCAACGTGCTGGGTCTGTTGGTAGCCATCGCCTTCGGTGGCCCGGGCCAGGGAGTGGAGGAGGTCGTCGTCGCCTTCACCTACTACTCCAACGCGACCCAGATCATGTTCGAGTTCAACCAGATCTACCGGCGTCTGGAAAGCTCGATGACCGAGGCCGCGCAGTTCACCGAGCTGCTGTTGGATCCGCCCACCGTGCTCGACCCGACGGAACCCGAACCGCTCGCACCGAGGGACACCGGCATCCGCTTCGAGGCGGTGACCTTCGCCCACGCGGGCGCGAAGCCGATTTTCCGAACACTCGACCTGGATGTGCCCGCAGGCGCACGGATCGGTCTGGTCGGCAGGTCCGGTGGCGGCAAGACCACACTCACCCGGCTCCTGCTGCGGATGTCGGACATCGACGACGGACGCATCCTGATCGGTGGCCAGGACATCAGCCGGCTGCGCCAGACCGACCTGCGCTCACTGATCGCCTACGTCCCGCAGGAACCGGCCATGTTCCACCGCAGCCTGCGGGACAACATCGCCTTCGCCCGGCCCAGCGCCACCGATGCGGAGATCCGCGCCGCGGCCGCGGCCGCGCATGTCACGGAGTTCGCCGACCAACTCCCCGACGGCTTCGGCACCCTGGTGGGGGAGCGGGGAGTGAAACTGTCGGGCGGCCAGCGCCAGCGCGTCGCCCTCGCCAGGGCCATTCTGCGCGACGCCCCGGTCCTGCTGCTCGACGAGGCGACCAGCGCGCTGGACTCGGAGAGCGAGCTCCTCGTCCAGGACGCCCTGTGGCGGTTGATGGACGGACGTACGGCCCTCGTCGTCGCCCACCGTCTGAGCACCGTCGCCGGCATGGACCGACTCGTCGTCCTCGACCGCGGAAGCGTCGTCGAGCAGGGCGCCCACGAGGAGCTGCTCGCGGCGAACGGCGCCTACGCCAAGCTGTGGCAGCACCAGTCGGGGGGCTTCCTCGGCGAGAGCACCGAATCGGCGCTCGGACGCCCGGCCCCAGGATCCGGTCCCGGCGGACTGCCCGGACCGGCCGACCCGGCACCGGACGGGGACCGCGGGACGTCGTCGCACGCTCGTACGAGCACCGGGTCCACGTGACCGGGCGCCGCCGCTCCCGGCGGGAACGGCGGCGCCCAGGCCGGCGGTGGGGCCGGTGCAGTGGGTGTTCACAGGGCGTTTCCCTGCGTGGGCAGGGGTGGCGAGTTACGGGAGTGTGGTCCACTTCTGGTTGTTCTGGCCGGTGCAGGTCCACAGGATGACCGGGGTCCCGTTGGCGGTTCCTGCCTGGTCGGCGTCCAGGCACAGTCCGGCGTGGACGTTGCGGATCGACCCGTCGGCCTGCTTGGTCCACTTCTGGTTGTCCTGGCCGTTGCAGGGCCAGATGATGACCGGCGTGCCGTTGGCGGTGCCCTGTCCGGAGGCGTCCAGGCACTTGTCGCCGTAGACGCGGATCTCGCCTCCGGCCCAGCTGGTCCAGAGCTGGTTGGCGGCGGTGTGGCAGTCCCACAGCAGCGTCTTCGACCCGGCCGCCGTGGAGGCGCGATCCACGTCCAGGCAGCGGCCGGAGCCGGTCCCGCGCAACCGCGAGGTGGTGGCGGTCAACGGGCTGCCGCCACTCACCCGGAACACGGCGGCGCCGTGCGCGGGGACGCTCGCCGAGATCTGCCCCGACGTGCTCGATGTGCCGCCGGTCCACAGGTCGGTGAGGGTGAACGGCCCTCCGGTGAGGCCGACCTGGGCGGCCGTGGCGGTGACGGTCGCGGTGCTGCTCCCCCGGTTGAACAGGCCCACGGCGACGGAGCCGTCGGACAGGGGTTTGGCGAACACCTCGGTGTCGCCGTCGTCGCGGACCCGGCGTCCGCCCGCGCCCAGCGAGTCCTGGTTCACCGCCAGCAGGCGGGGGTTGCGCAGGATGGCGCTCACGTCGGAGGACATGGTGCGGATGTCGTTGCCGGCGATGAGGGGGGCCGAGAGCAGCGCCCACAGAGTGAAGTGCGAGCGGGATTCGGTCAGTGACAGACCGGGGCGGCCGACGACGAGCATGTCGGGGTCGTTCCAGTGTCCCGGTCCCGACTGAGCGGCCAGCGGCGCGGTGATGTCCAGGACGTTGCCGACGCCCATGGGGTAGCTGTTGGTGTTGCCGTTCTGCCAGATGTCGAGCAGGTCCTCGGTCGTCCGCCACAGGTCGGCGACCTGGCCCCAGTTGTAGGTGGCGCCGGTGATGGCGTGGAAGCTGTTGGGGTTGATGCTGTAGACGATCGGCCGGCCGGTGGCGCGCAGCGCGTCGCGCATGACGGTGAACTGCGCGACCTGATCGGCCAGGGTGCCGCTGCCGGAGCACCAGTCGTACTTGAGGTAGTCCACGCCCCAGGAGGCGAACGCGGCGGCGTCCTGGGCCTCATGCCCCTTGCTGCCGGTGGAGCCGGGGTAGGTGCCCACGCCCTGGGCGCACGTTTTCTCGTTGGGCGCCTGGTAGATGCCGAACTTCAGGCCCTTGCTGTGGATGTAGTCGCCGAGCGCCTTCATGCCGCTGGGGAACTTGGTCGGATTGGAGCGCAGATTGCCCGCCGCGTCGCGCTGCGGGTCGAACCAGCAGTCGTCGACGACGACGTACTGGTAGCCCGCGTCCTTCATGCCCGAGGACACCATTGCGTCGGCGGCCTGGCGGACCTGCGCCTCGGTGATCCCGCATCCGAAGCTGTTCCAGCTGTTCCAGCCCAGCGGGGGAGTGATCGCGGGACTGCCGGGCGCGGCCTCGGCCATCGTGCCGGCGGAGGCGGTGACGCAGGCGGAGAGCGTCAGCGCGGTGGCTGTGAGGAGACGCAGCAGTCGCCTGTGCATGGGAACCATGCAGATTTCCTTCCTGGGGGGGGGAGACAGGGCGCAAGCAGCTGGTGACCGTGCCTGTCGGGCACGGTCACCAGCTTGTGGTCGGGTGCGCGCGGGTCAGCGCTGCAGGGTGAGGACGCCCGGCCGGTACGGCAGTTGGATGTAGGGGGTGGTCGACGGTGTGCTGGTGGACAGGCCCTGGTAGAGGAACTGCAGGTTGCAGGGGTCGATGGTCATGGTCTGGTCGGGGTTGTTGCGGACCAGGTCACCGTGGCTGATGCTGTTGGTCCAGGTGGCGCCGCTGTTGGCCTTGCCCGCGAAGGGGTTGGACTCGGTGGCGGCCTGCGGGGTCCACGGTCCGTTCAGGCTGGAGGCCGTGAACGAACGGAAGAAGCGGTCCTCATTCACACCGCGCGCCTCGACGATCATGAGGTACTGGTTCTGGCCCTGGACCTTGTAGACCTGCGGCGCCTCGAACAGGTTCTTCTCCGTGTCGCTCATGACCGTGGTGTACGAGGAGCCGAAGCTGCCCGGGAAATTACCGATCGGCATGGTCGACTTGAAGATGCTGCCCTTGTCATTGGCGAAGAACAGGTACATGTTCTGGCTGTCACCGATCAGGGTCAGGTCGATCGGGGCGCCGGTGGGGAGGCTGCCGGTGAACAGCGGCTGCGGGGAGGACCAGCCGTTGGGGTTGGTGGGGTCGCTGGAGGTGCGGTAGACGAAGGGCGCCGAACCCCACTGGGACGCCAGCACCCAGATGTTCTTGGGCGCGAAGTAGAACAGTTGGGGCGCCACCGCGCCCTGGTTCATGGGGATCTGGGTGGCCGAGGCCATGTCGGACCAGTTCGTGAAGGGTGCGAACCCCGTCGATTTCCAGTTCGTTCCGTCAGAGGTGGTCGCGTAGACGAGGTGCTTGCCGTTGTACGTCACCGTGGTGAAGTCCTTCAGCGCGACCCACCCGTTCGTCGGCTGCGCCAGCGGACCCGTCGAGGCCCACTTGTACGTCGACGGAAGGGCACACGAGTTGGTCGTGCCGGACAGACCGGTCCACTTCTGGTTGTTGGCGCCGGTGCAGTTCCACAGTTGCACCGCCGTGCCGTTGGCCGTACCGCCGCCCGAGACGTCCAGGCACAGCCCGGACTCCACGGCGACGACCGTGCCGTCGGAGTTCACCCGCCACTGCTGGTTCGTGCCGCCGTTACAGGCCCAGATCACCGGCCGGGTACCGGCCGTGGTGGCGTGACCCGGTACGTCCAGGCACTTGTTGCCGTAGACGGTCAGCTGGTTGCTGTCCGTCAGCGTCCACTGCTGGTTGGACCCGCCCGTGCAGTCCCAGATCTGCACGTTCGTGCCGTCGGTCTGGCTGGCGCCCGACACATCGAGACACCGGCCGGACCCGACACCGCGCAAGGCGCCGCTGGTGGCCGCCTGAGCCGGGGCGGCGACGAGCATCGCCGCCAACGTGACCAGGGCCGCGACCGCAGCGGCGAACACCGCGGTCAGGCGTCTGCGGCTGGAGCTTCGTCTGTACATGCGGGCCTCGTGATTCCTTGAGTAGGCGGTTCCGGTCGGCCTCCGTCGGAGGCTGTACCGACAGTCGATGTGGTGCGGCCTCGACTTGTTCGCTATGTCGAACAATGGTCGGCCTGTCGAGCAAGCCGATGAAGGAGAACGGCCGAGATCTACTTCCCGGGTGGGAGGTGTCCCCGGTCATGGCGTACAGCTGTGCCCATGCCGTGAGGAAGTGCCCTTGGGGTGGGTGCGGAAGGGGAACGCCGGGCGCGCCCCAGCCGGCGCGACCCGGCGAGGAGATCCGGGGTCCGTAGGGGGCTCGGCCCCATTGATCCGCTCCGCTGATACATGGGATGGATTAACGGGTATGAGCGCATCCGTTGTCTAGTCTTGCGACTCAAATTCGTTACCCGCTGTCGGATAAGCGTCCGGCCGGCACCACGGCAGCCAAGTCGGACATTGGATGTGCCCAGAAGGGGCGCGGGATGACCGGGCGTTGGGCGGCTCGGGGTCTACGTATCCCTGCAACACGCGGGCGCTTGCCGTACCTTCGGCTCGCCTTCGGGACTGCTTCGAGCACCACGGACGCCAAGGATGATTTTGTGACGGGAGTGTTGACTGGGGCGGGTGCAGAACCTATCTTCTGGCCGGGTTTACGAACGGCGTTCGATATACCGGCAAGGTGTGGACAGGGGGTATCCCCGCACCACCAGCACCAGAGGGAGTACTCCATGAGGCCTGCGCTCACCCGTCGAACGGTCCTCGGCATGATCGCCGGCTCGGCCGCCGCCACCGTCACCGGTGTCTCGGCCGGCACCGCCCACGGCGCCGTGCCCGCGTCCCCCGGTGTGACGTACACGAACACCATCGCCGAGCAGCGGGCCGACCCGCACATCTACAAGCACACCGACGGCTTCTACTACTTCACCGCCACGGTGCCGGCGTACGACCGCATCGTGCTCCGCCGGGCCACCACGATCCAGGGGCTCACGTCGGCCGCCGAGACGACCATCTGGACCAAGCACGCCACCGGTGTGATGGGCGGCTACATCTGGGCTCCGGAGATCCACTTCATCGACGGCAAGTGGTACATCTACTTCGCCGCCGGTGACGCCAACAACGTCTGGCACATCCGGCCCTACGTCCTGGAGTGCGCGGACGCGAACCCCATCACGGGCACCTGGACGGAGAAGGGCCGTATCGCGCTGCCGCTGGACACCTTCTCCCTGGACGCGACGACCTTCGCCGTGAACGGCACCCGCTACCTCGCCTGGGCTCAGAACGACCCGGCCGTCGGCTCCGGCACCAACCTCTACATCGCACAGATGTCCAGCCCGTGGACCATCACCGGCACACCGGTCATGATCAGCCGGCCGACCGCCGCGTGGGAGACCGCCGGAGGGGCGACGGTCAACGAGGGCCCGGCCGTGCTCCAGCGGAACGGCAAGGTCTTCATGACCTTCTCCGCCAGCGCCACCAGTGCCGTCTACTGCATGGGCATGCTGACCGCGTCCGCCTCGGCCGATCTGCTCAGCGCCTCGTCGTGGGCCAAGACCGCGAACCCGGTCTTTGCCAGTAACGACGCCACCAGCCAGTACGGCCCCGGGCACAACCAGTTCACGGTCTCCGAGGACGGCACGTCCGACATCCTCGTCTACCACGACCGCAGCTACAAGGACATCAGCGGCTCCCCGCTCAACGACCCCAACCGCCGCACCCGCGTCCAGAAGATCTACTGGAAGGCCGACGGCACACCCGACTTCGGCATCCCGGTCGCCGACGGCCTCACCCCGATCCGGCTCTCCTCGTACAACTTCCCCGACCGGTTCATCCGGCACTGGGACTACCGCGCCAAGATCGAGGCGAACGTCTCCCCGCTGGCCGACTCGCAGTTCCGTGTCGTCACCGGTCTCACCGGCACCGGCACCGTCTCCCTGGAGTCGGCGAACTTCCCCGGCTACTTCCTGCGCCACAAGAACGGCGAGGTGTGGGTGGAGAAGAACGACGGGACGTCGCTGTTCGCCGGTGACGCCTCCTTCACCGCCCGGGCCGGCCTCGCGGACTCCGCCGGAGTCTCGTACGAGTCGTACAACCTCCCGGGCCGCTACATCCGCCACTACAACTACCTGCTCTACGTCCAGGCGATCAGCACGACGACCGACCGGGCCGACGCCACCTTCTACACCCAGTGAGCCACAACTGCGGCCCATTACCCCGGCGATGGCCCCGCCCCGCGTCCAGCACCGTGCTCAGCGCCGTCGCGAAGCCGCCACCAGTCGGCTGAGGCGGCCCAGGCGCGTGGTACGTGCTGGCCAACCGTGGCAGCCGCAAGGTACTCGATGCGGGCGACGCGACCACCGCCGACGAGGCGCCGGTCTGCTCACCCGGACCAACTCCCCCTGCTGACCGCCGAGGCATCCCGGGGGAGGGGGCGCCCCCCCCGTCGGCGAACGCGCCGGCGGGGCAAAGGCGTTGTCGGCCGCCGACCTCGAATCCCGCCCGGCACTCGGCGCGGCGCGGGGCCCTGGCGGGGCGCTGTTGCGATCCGGATTGGTCGGCAGCCTCGAGGGTCAGGCCTGCTGGCCCATCGTGCTTGCCCGTGGGATGAGCCGGTACGGTGCCCGGATCTCCATGCCGGGGACCGGTGTTGAGCTGCTGATCCGCTTGAGCAGGCGCTCCACGGCCGTCTTGGCTATCACGTCCTTGGCCGGCGAGATCGTGGTGACGGGCGGGTTCGAATAACGGGCGTCCTCGATGTCGTCGTAGCCGACGACCGCGACGTCCTGCGGGACGCGCAGTCCGCGTGCGGCCAACGTGTGCAGAGCCCCCAGGGCGATCAGATCGCTGTAGCAGAAGACCGCGTCCGGTGGTTCCTCGAGGTCGAGGAGGTGCGCCATGGCGGTGGCGCCGTCGGAGCGGTTGAAGCGGGGGGTGGAGATGACGTACTCCTCGCGGACGGGCACGCCGGCGCGCTCATGGGCCAGGCGAAAGCCCAGGGTGCGCAGTTGGGCGGCCTCGCCGGTGCGGTACGGCTGGTCGCCGATCGCGGCGACACGACGGCGACCGAGGCCAAGCAGGTGCTCGGTGGCCTCACGGGAGGCGGCGACGTCGTCGATGCCGATGTGGTCGAAGCCGCCGTCACTCACCCGCTCACCGAGCACGACGAGCGGAAGGCTCGCGTCGCGCTCGGACAGGTCGGGCTGGGCCAGGCCCAACGGGCTGAAGATGACGCCGTCGAAGAGCAACTGCTGGGAGCCACGGGTGAGGAACGACTTCTCGTGTTCCGCGTCGCCGTCGGTCTGGTCGATCAGGACGTTGTAGCCCTGCACCCGGGCCGCCCGGATGATGCCCTGCAGCAGTTCGGCGAAGTAGGGCGTGTCCAGGTACGGAACGACCACCGCGATCTGGCCCGAGCGCCCGGAGGCGAGGTTGCGGGCCAGCACGTTGGGCCGGTAGCCGAGCTCGTCGACGGCCTGCTGCACCCGCGCGCGAGTGGCCTCGGCGACCGGCGCGTAGCCGTTGACCACGTTGGACACAGTGCGGCTGGAGACGCCGGCCAGTGCCGCGACGTCGCGGAGTGTGACGCCGTTTGCCATAGGTCACCTTCATCCCGGAGGGGGCAATGTTGAAAGTTTCGCCCAAGCTCTTGCAGCGCGGCAATACCTCGGTTAACACTTTTGCAGCGCTGCAGAGACTAGCAGGGGCGGCCCGAGTGGATGATCGGGTACTGCATCCTCTCGCGATGCGGCGTAGTCCGTCGACGGATGTCGCGTGCCCGGTCCAGGGTGCGCCGCCGCCGGAGCCGGACGGAGGTCCGAGGTGTCGCCACGCCACGGACCGGATCCCCGGGAGTGCTTGCGGGGGAACGATCAGTAGGAGCCGCAGTGACACCAGTGACCGCTTCCGGTTCGGCAGCCGCCCGCCCTCGACAGGGCTGCCGATCCTTACTCGCCGTGGCCTAGGACGCCGGCCCTCTTTGCGTCCGAAATCTCGAACGGGATTCGTGATCAGGGCGGCGTCCGCCTGAACTAGCGGCGCCGACCGACCCGGTCGACGTCAACCCCTTCGCCACTTCCCCCCGACGTCACGCACGCCCACCCCGCCGCGTCCGTCGACGTCCGTCCCGCCCAGATCCCGGGCGGACGGCATCTCAAGTCCCCTCCGCCCGGCATATCGCGACGGCCGGCCCGGGGCCGCCGTACTCACAGGCGACCGGCAGCTGAACGCCCGGACGCCCTCGCGCGCCCCACCGCCGCCCGTTCCCTCCTCCCGCGCTCCGATCCCAGGCGCACGGACGGCGATATATGCCTAACCATCCTTTTTCTTCCTGCCGTTCAGGCACCTCACCCAGGAGAAAGCTCATGTCGTCCACCAGACAGTCCCGTTCCCTGCGCCGGACCGCGGTCGCGGCCACCTCCGCCGCCCTCGCCGGCGTACTCCTCGCGGCCTGCGGTTCCGGCGGCGGCAGTAGCTCCGGCGGCGCGCAGAGCGGCCCCGTGCACATCAAGGTGTGGGCCTGGTACCCGCAGTTCAAGCAGGTCGTCGCGGAGTTCAACAAGACCCACAAGGACGTCCAGGTCGACTGGGTGCAGGCCGGTGTGGGCCAGGACGAGTACACCAAGCTGAAGACCGCGCTGAAGGCGGGCCAGGGCGCGCCGGACGTCGTCATGCTGGAGTTCCAGGAGCTGCCCACCATCCAGCTCAGCAAGGGCCTGCTCGACATGGGCAAGTACGGGGCGGGCGCGGACAAGGACAATTACGTCTCCTGGGCCTGGAACCAGGCCTCCGACGGCGACCACGTCTACGCCATCCCGGTCGACGGCGGCCCGATGGCGATGATGTACCGGGCCGACCTCTTCGAGAAGTACAACCTCAAGGTCCCCACGACCTGGGCGGAGTACAAGGAGGAGGCGGCCAAGCTGCACAAGGCCGACCCGAACGCGTACATGACCGACTTCGGTAGCGACGAAACGGCCGGCGGCTGGCGCCAGGGCCTGATGTGGCAGGCAGGCTCGCGCCCCTACGCCTACTCGGCGAGCAAGCTGCCGAACATCGGGGTCAACCTGAACGACGCCGGGGCCAAGAAGGTGTACGACTACTGGGGCGACCTGGTCAAGAACAAGCTGGTCGACACCCAGTCGTACGCCACCACGGACTTCTACAACGGCCTCAGCACCGGCAAGTACGCCACCTACATCGCGGCCGGCTGGGGTCCGGGCTACCTCTCCAGCGTCGCCGCGAAGACCTCCGGCAAGTGGCGTGTCGCCCCGCTGCCGCAGTGGACGGCGGGCGCGGGCGCCCAGGGTGACTGGGGCGGTTCGAGCTTCTCCGTGACCTCACAGACCCAGCACCCCAAGGAGGCCACCGAGGTCGCCCGGGAGCTCTTCGGCACTTCGCAGGGCGCCTGGAAGATCGGCATCGACCAGGCCTACCTCTTCCCGCTGTCCAAGCCGATCCTCAACGGCTCGTACTTCGGGGACAAGAAGTACGACTTCTTCGGCGGCCAGCAGATCAACAAGGTGTTCGTGCCCGCCGCGAACGGTATCGGCAGCTTCGACTGGAGCCCGTTCCAGGACTTCGCCTACAACACCGACACCAGTGAGGTGGGCAAGGCCCTCCAGGGCCAGACCGACTGGTCCGCCGTGAACGACAACGTCCAGAGCCAGGTGACCTCCTACGCGACCAAGCAGGGATTCAAGGTCAACAAGTAACCGACCCGAACCCCCGGTCGACCACCACCCCCCGCCGGCGCGCAGCGCCTGGCGCGACCGCCGCCGGCGGGGGCTCGCACGACGCGCAAGGAGATGTGATGAGCCTGCTCCGACAGCAGGGATCCACCGCGATGGCACCGCCAAGTGCCGCCCCCGCCAAGGGACTTCGTACTCCCATGGCAGGCCGGCGCACCGGCGGGCTGTCCGCCCGCACCCGGCACAAGGGCATGGGCCTGCTGCTGGTCAGCCCGTTCCTCCTGCTCTTCCTGGCTTTCCTGGCGGCCCCGCTGGGCTATGCCTTCTGGCTCAGCCTCAGGACCTCCACCCTGGTCGGCGGCGACCACTTCAGCTGGTTCGCCAACTACAAGCAGACCTTCACCGACCCGCAGTTCCTGTCCGGCGTGCGCAGGGTCGCCCTCTTCGGTGTGGTGCAGATCCCGGTGATGCTCGGCTTCGCCCTGCTCGGCGCACTGATCATCGACGAGGTGACCAGCAGGCTCGCCAAGGTCTTCCGGATGACCCTGTTCATGCCGTACGCCGTGCCCGCGGTGATCGGCGCCCTGATGTGGGGCTTCCTGTACAGCCCGACCTTCGGGCCGGTGAACGCGATCAGCGACTCGCTCGGGCTCGGCAAGATCGACCTGCTGTCGCACGGTCTGATGCTGACCTCGCTGGGCAACATCGTGACCTGGCAGTGGACCGGCTACAACATGATCGTCCTGTACGCCGCTCTCCAGGGCCTGCCCCGAGAGGTGTACGAGGCGGCGAAGCTCGACGGCGCCGGCCAGGTGCAGACGGCCCTGCGCATCAAGATCCCGATGATCTCCTCGGCGCTGGTGCTCGCGCTCATGTTCACCCTCATCGGCACCCTGCAGTTCTTCACCGAGCCGCGAGTCCTGGAGAAGACCGCGTCCTCGGTGATCACGCCGGACTACACGCCGAACCTGTACGCCTACAACCTGGCGTTCCAGTACTCGGAGTTCAACTACTCCGCCGCCATCTCCTTCTCCCTCGGAGCGGTGGTCTTCATCGGCTCCTACCTCTTCCTGTTCGCCGCACGCAAAAGGAGCGGACTGAAGTGACGACCGCCGTAGCCCCCGCCCCCGCCGTCACCGCCCCGGCCGCCCGCCGCGAGTCCGGCGCCCGTGGACGCGTCACCGTCAACGTGGTGATGGTGGCGATGATCCTCTACTTCCTGATGCCGTTCTGGTGGCTGGTCGTCGCCGCCACCAAGGACAACGACGCGCTGTTCTCCACCGCGGCCCTGTGGTTCCACTCGCCGGGCTCCTTCTTCACCAACCTCCAGCAGCTGTTCACCTACAACGACGGCGAGTACCTGCGCTGGATGGGCAACACCGCCGTCTACGCGGGCGTGAGCGGGGTGGGCGCCACCGCCGTGGCGACCCTCGCGGGCTACGCCTTCGCCAAGTACCGATTCCCCGGCCGGAACCTGCTCTTCTCCAGCCTCCTCGGCGCGATCATGGTGCCCGCCACCGCGCTGGCCATCCCCACCTACCTGCTGCTGAGCAAGGTCGAGCTGACCAACACCATGTGGGCGGTCATCCTGCCCCAGCTGCTCAACCCGTTCGGCGTCTACCTGGTGCGGGTGTACGTGCAGGAGTCCCTGCCGGACGAGCTGCTGGAGGCGGCCCGCATGGACGGGGCCGGTGAGATGCGCGTGCTGTGGTCGGTGGCGCTGCCGACCCTGAAGCCGGCGCTCGTCACCGTGCTGCTGTTCTCCATGGTCGGCACCTGGAACAACTTCTTCCTGCCGCTGGTGATGCTCAACAACGACAAGCTCTTCCCGCTCACCGTGGGCCTGCAGTCCTGGTACGAGGGCGCGATGATCCAGTCCGGCGCCAACGCGCTGTTCACCCTCGTCATCGCGGGTTCCCTGGTGGCGATCCTCCCGCTCATCGTCACCTTCCTCCTCCTCCAGCGGTACTGGCGCGGCGGTCTGACCGTCGGAAGCCTCAAGTAACCCGGCTGCCCCGCTTTTTCCCCTTACTCGCGTTCCTCCTCCCGCGCACCTCCCGGAGCGACCTTCATGCTGCACGCCTCCCTGACCGTCGACCCCGCCTTCCGCGTTGCCGACGTGAGTCCCCGGACCTTCGGCTCCTTCGTCGAGCACATGGGCCGCTGCGTCTACACCGGCATCTACGAGCCCGGCCATCCGCAAGCCGACGAGGACGGTCTGCGCCGCGACGTCCTGGACCTGGTGCGCGAACTGGGCGTGACCACCGTCCGCTATCCCGGGGGCAACTTCGTCTCCGGCTTCCGCTGGGAGGACAGCGTCGGGCCGGTCGCCGAGCGGCCCACCCGTCTCGACCTGGCCTGGCACAGCACCGAGACCAACGCCTTCGGCCTGCACGAGTTCGCGGGCTGGGCCCGCAAGGCTGGCGTCGAGCCCATGATGGCGCTCAACCTCGGTACCCGAGGCGTCCAGGAGGCCCTCGACCTGCTGGAGTACTGCAACCACCCCGGCGGCACCACCTGGTCCGACCAGCGCATCAAGAACGGCGCCCAGGACCCCTTCGGCATCCGCATGTGGTGCCTGGGCAACGAGATGGACGGCCCCTGGCAGACCGGCCACAAGACCGCCGCCGAGTACGGCCGCCTCGCCGCCGAGGCCGCCCGCGCCATGCGCATGATCGACCCCGGGCTGGAGCTGGTGGCCTGCGGCAGCTCCAGCTCCTCGATGCCGACCTTCGGCGCCTGGGAGGCGACCGTCCTGGAGGAGGCGTACGACCAGGTCGACTACGTCTCCTGCCATGCCTACTACGAGGAGCTCGACGGCGACCTCGGCAGCTTCCTCGCCTCCGCCGTCGACATGGACGGCTTCGTGGAGTCGGTGGTCGCCACCGCCGACCACATCCGGGCCAAGCAGCGCAAGAAGAAGCGGATCAACCTCTCCTTCGACGAGTGGAACGTCTGGTACAACACCCGGTTCGAGGCGCAGGAGAAGCCCAGCCAGTGGGGTGTGGCCCCGCGCGTCATCGAGGACGAGTACAACGTCGCCGACGCCGTCGTCGTCGGCGGGCTGCTGATCAGCCTGCTGCGCAACAGCGACCGCGTCACCGCCGCCTCCCTCGCCCAGCTCGTCAACGTCATCGCCCCCATCCGCAGCGAGGCCGACGGCCCCAGCTGGCGGCAGACCACCTTCCACCCCTTCGCCCAGGCCGCCCGCCACGCCCGCGGCACCGTCCTGCGGGTCGAGCCGGACGCGCCCGTGTACGAGACGAAGCGTTTCGGTGACGTCCCGGTCGTCGACGCCGTCGCCACCCACGTCGAGGGCGCCGAAGGGGCCGACGAACTCACCGTCTTCGCTGTGAACCGGCACCAGCACGAGGACGTCGAACTCGCCCTGGAACTGGGGGCGTTCCCCGGCTACGTGCCTGTCCAGCACTCCGTGCTGAGCGACCCCGACATCCGCGCCACCAACACCCAGGACGCCCCCGACCGGGTCCGCCCGCGCCAGGCCGCCGTCACCTCCGTCACCGACGGCCGCCTCGCGGTGCACCTGCCGCCCGTCTCCTGGAACGTCATCCGCCTGCGCCGCGCCGGCTGACCCTCCTGCCGGCTGACCCCCTGCCGACAGGCACCCCCTAGGACACCCGCCGCTCCCCTCCCCCCTTTCCCCCCGGGAGCGGCGGGCCCAGCACCACCACCATCCCGTCCCTTCCGGACAGCCATTGGGAGCCGCCATGTCCACCACCAGGGAAGGCGCAAGACTCCGCGCCGTACCCCGACCCCAGGCGATCACGCTGCTGCTGGCCCTGCTCGCAGCCGCCGTCGCCCTCGTCCTGCCCGTATCCGGCCAGGCGCACGCGATCACGCGCGCGACCCAGACGATGTACACCTCACCGTCGACCGCCCCGTCGCCCGGCGCGCTCTACCCGCGCGGCCTGCGCCTGCAGCACAGCGGATCGTCCAACGGCACCATGCTCGCCACGTTCGAGCAGTACAGCTCCGGCACCCCCGTCTTCCCTATCTACCGCAGCACCGACAACGGCAACAGCTGGACGCAGATCTCCAGCATCACCGACACCCACAACGGCTTCGGCATGCGCTACCAGCCGCAGCTGTACGAACTGCCCACCGCCATCGGCAACTTCCCGGCCGGCACGATCCTCGCCGCGGGCAACTCCATCCCGAACGACCTGTCCTCGACCGAGCTGGACCTGTACGCCAGCACCGACCACGGTGCGACCTGGTCGTTCGTCAGCAGCATCGCCCAGGGCGGCAGGGCCGACGTCACCAACGGCCTGACCCCGGTGTGGGAGCCGTTCCTGATGGTGTCCGGCTCCAAACTGATCGTGTACTACTCCGACCAGCGTGACCCCAACCACGCCCAGAAGGTCGTCCACCAGACCACCACCGACGGCATCACCTGGTCCTCGGTCGTGGACGACGTGGCCATGCCGACCTACACCGACCGCCCCGGCATGCCGACCGTCGCGCAACTGCCCAACGGCAACTACGTGATGACGTACGAGTACGGGGGTGCAAGCGAAGGCAACTTCGCGGTCTACTACAAGATCTCCTCCAACCCCGAGGCGTTCGGCTCCGTCACCGGCACCGTCCTGAGGTCCACCGACGGGTACGTGCCCACCAGCGCCCCGTTCATCACCTGGCTTCCCACCGGCGGTCCCAACGGCACCCTGGCGGTCAGCGGCCAGAGCACCACCGACCTCTTCCTGAACACGCAGAACGGCGCGGCGGGCGCCTGGACGCGCATCGCCTCCACCGTCCCCCGCGGCTACAGCCGCGGCATGGTACCCCTCGCCGACGGCCACAGCCTGGAAATCTTCAGCGCGGGCGTGGTCAGCAACACCGTCGAGAACCCGGTCACCTACGGCACCATCGACCTGGGCGGCGGCATCTCCGACGGCGCCACCTACACCATGTCCAACGCCAACAGCCACCTGATGCTGACCATCGTCGGCGGCACCACCACCAACGGCACCTTCGCCACTCAGCAGAACGCCGACAACGCCACCGACCAGCAGTGGAAGTTCGTCCAGCAGACCTCGGGCTACTTCAAGATCTTCAACGTGGCCAGCGGCAAGCTCCTGGGCGTGCAGAACGCCTCCACCGCCAACGGCGCCAAGGTCCTGCAGTGGGACGACAACGGCACCCTCGACCACGAGTGGGCCGTCGCCCCGAACCCGGCGGGCGGCTTCACCGCCATCAACCGCAACAGCGGCAAGTACCTGGAGATCCCCAGCGCCTCCACCACCGTCGGCACCGCCGCGGGACAGTGGGACAACACCGGCTGCGCCTGCCAGCGCTGGAACCTCACCCAGACCGCCCTGCCGAACCTGGCCACCGGCCAGTACCGCCTGATCAACAAGAACAGCGGCAAGATCATGGAGATCCCCGGCGCGTCCACCACGGTGGGCAGGCAGGCCGGCCAGTGGGTGAACACCGCCAACAACTGCCAGCTGTGGACCTTCACCTCGCAGAGCGGCGGGGCGTGGACCGTGAAGAACGTCAACAGCGGTCTGTTCCTCGACAACAACGGCTCGGCCTCGGCCGGCGCGGCCGTCGTCCAGAACTCGTCGTCCACCGCGAACGGCCAGAAGTGGACGCTCACGGACGCCGGCAACGGCTACTTCAAGCTCGTCAACGTCGGCAGCGGCCTGGTGGCGGACGTCGCCTCGGCCTCCACCGCCAACGGCGCGCTGATCGTCCAGTCCACGGACACCGGCGCCGATGACGAACTCTGGCAGATCGCCCGGATCAACTGACCTGTCCCGGGGGCCCGGTTACGGCCGGGCCCCCATTCTTCCGTCCAGTATCTCGAACGATGGCTGTCATACCGAACAAGAGAGGTGGGGCGTCGTGCCTGAAGAACCCTGCGTTGTGGGTGTCGACTTCGGAACCCTGTCCGGCCGGGCCGTGGTCGTCCGCGTCCGCGACGGCGCCGAGCTGGCGTCGGCGGAGCACGTCTATCCGCACGCGGTGCTGGACCGTGAACTGCCCGACGGCACCCGGCTGCCTCCCGACTGGGCACTCCAGGTGCCGTCCGACTACATCGACGTGCTGCGCAACGCCGTACCGGAGGCCCTCGCCCGCGCGGGTGTCCAGGCCAGACAAGTCATCGGCATCGGCACCGACTTCACCGCCTGCACGGTCCTGCCGACGCTGGCCGACGGCACGCCGCTGTGCGAGCTGCCCGAGTACACCGCCCGCCCGCACGCCTACGTCAAGCTGTGGCGCCACCACGCCGCGCAGAGCCAGGCCGACCGGATCAACGCGCTGGCCGCCGAACTCAAGGAGCCGTGGCTGGAGCGGTACGGCGGGAAGATCTCCTCGGAGTGGGAGTTCGCCAAGGCGCTGCAGGTGTTGGAGGAGGACCCGGAGGTCTACCGGCGCACCGAGCGGTGGCTGGAGGCGGCAGACTGGATCGTGTGGCGGCTGTGCGGGACGTATGTCCGCAACGCCTGCACGGCCGGCTACAAGGGCCAGTACCAGGACGGGAGGTACCCGTCACCGGACTACCTGGCCGCCCTGCACCCGGACTTCGCCGCTTTCGTCACCGACAAGCTGGACCAGCCGATCGGCCAACTCGGTGAGGCGGCTGGGCGGTTGACCGCCGAGGCCGCCGCCTGGACGGGCCTGCCGGAGGGCATCGCGGTCTGCGTCGGCAACGTCGACGCGCATGTGACGGCCCCGGCGGCGGTCGCCGTGGAGCCCGGCCAGATGGTCGCCATCATGGGCACCTCCACCTGCCATGTGATGAGCTCGGACCAGCGCGGCATGGTCCCCGGCATGTGCGGTGTCGTCGATGGCGGCATCCTGCCCGGACTGTGGGGCTACGAAGCCGGACAGAGCGGCGTCGGCGACATCTTCGCCTGGTTCATCCGCACCAGCCTGCCCGCCGAGTACGCCGAACGTGCCGCGGCCGCCGGCCAGAGCCCGCACGAGTACCTGACCGAGCTCGCGGCCGAGCAGAAGGTCGGCGAACACGGCCTCATCGCCCTGGACTGGCACAGCGGCAACCGGTCCGTCCTGGTCGACCACGACCTCAGCGGCCTGCTGATCGGCCAGACCCTCTCCACCCGCCCCGAGGACGTCTACCGCGCCCTGCTGGAGGCCACCGCCTTCGGCACCCGCACCATCATCGACGCCTTCGAGGCCGCCGCCGTACCGGTACGGGAGCTGATCATCGCGGGCGGCCTGACCAAGAACGCCCTGCTCATGCAGATCTACGCCGACGTCACCCGCCGCCCGCTGAGCATCATCGGCTCTGCCCAGGGCCCGGCCCTCGGCGCCGCCATGCACGCCGCCGTCGCCGCTGGCGCGTACCCCGACATCCGTGCCGCGGCCCACGCCATGGGCAAGGTCCACCGCCGGGTCTACCTGCCTGACCCCGAGCGTGCGGCCGCCTACGAGCGCCTCTACGCCGAATACCGCGAGCTGCACGACTACTTCGGCCGCGGCGCCAACGAGGTCATGCACCGCCTGCGCCGCATCCGCGCCGAAGCTTCCGCCTGAGCCGGACCCCTGTGTATCCCTGTGAAGAAAGGCCCCCTGTCATGACGACTTCGACACTGCCCCTCACCGGCCAGGAGATCTGGTTTCTCACCGGAAGCCAGGGCCTGTACGGCGAGGACACGCTGCGCCAGGTCGCCTTCCAGTCCCAGCAGATCGCCGAACGGCTCGACGCCACCGACGAGATCCCGCTGCGCATCGTCTGGAAGCCGGTCCTCACCGACGCCGAGTCGATCCGCCGCCTGTGCCTCGAGGCCACCGCCTCCGACACCTGCGTCGGCGTGATCGTATGGATGCACACCTTCTCCCCGGCGAAGATGTGGATCGCCGGCCTGAGCGCGCTCGACCGGCCGGTCCTGCACCTGCACACCCAGTACAACCTGTCGTTGCCGTGGTCGAGCATCGACATGGACTTCATGAACCTCAACCAGGCGGCCCACGGTGACCGCGAGTTCGCGCACATCGAGGCGCGGGTCGGCGTCAGCCGCAAGATCGTCGCCGGACACGCCACCGACCCCAGGGTCGTCCGGCGCGTCGCGGCCTGGTCCAGGGCTGCCGCCGGCCGCCACGCCGCACGCACGCTGCGGCTGGCCCGTTTCGGCGACAACATGCGCGACGTCGCTGTCACCGAGGGCGACAAGGTGGAGGCGCAACTGCGCTTCGGCTTCTCGGTGAACACCTACGGGGTCAACGACCTGGTGGCCGTCGTGGACCAGGTCGAGGACAAGGCCACCGCCGAACTCGCGGCCGAGTACGTCGAGTCGTACGACGTGGTCCCGGCCCTGCGCCCCGGCGGCATCCGCCACGACTCGCTGCTCTACGCGGCCCGTCTCGAACTCGGCCTGCGCGCCTTCCTCACCGAGGGCGGCTTCACCGCCTTCACCACCAACTTCGAGGACCTCGGCGGCCTGCGCCAGCTGCCCGGTCTCGCCGTCCAGCGGCTGATGGCCGACGGCTACGGCTTCGGCGGCGAGGGCGACTGGAAGACCTCAGCCCTGCTGCGCACGATGAAGGTCATGGGCGCCGGAGAGCCCGGCGGCACCACCTTCATGGAGGACTACACCTACCACCTCGGCCCCGGCACCCCCCGCATCCTCGGCGCCCACATGCTCGAGGTCTGCCCCTCGGTGGCCGCCGATCGCCCCCGCTGCGAGATCCACCCCCTGTCCATCGGCGGTCGCGAGGACCCCGTCCGCCTGGTCTTCAACGCGGCCGCAGGCCCCGCCGTCGTCGTCGGCCTCTGCGACCTCGGCGACCGCTTCCGGCTCACGGCGAACGCCGTGGATGTCGTCGCCCCCAGCGAGCCCCTGCACCGTCTGCCGGTGGCCAGGGCCGTGTGGAAGCCGCGCCCCTCGCTCGCGGAGTCCGCCGAGAGCTGGCTGCTCGCCGGCGCACCGCACCACACGGTGCTCAGCTCGGCCGTGGGCACCGAGACGCTGAGCGACTTCGCGGCCATGACGGACGTGGAACTGCTGACGATCGACGAGAACACGACCACCGACCGACTGGCCAAGGAGATCCGCTGGAACGCGGCCTACCACCGCCTGGCCCAGGCCCTCTGAAGCTCGCCTCGAAAGGAAACGATCATGGCAACAGATGTCCGGGCGGGCCTGCGCCAGGAGGTGCTGGAGGCGAACCTCGCCATCCCACAGGTCGGTCTCGCGACCCTGACCTGGGGCAACGTGAGCGGAATCGACCGTGGGGCGGGGGTCTTCGTCATCAAGCCGTCGGGCGTACCGTACGAGGACCTCACGGCCGATGACCTGGTGACGGTACGGCTGTCCGACGGTGCGGTGGTGGACGGTGACCTGCGGCCGTCCACCGACACCGAGACGCATCGCTGCCTCTACCTGGCCTTCCCGTCGATCGGCGGGGTGACCCACACCCACTCCACGCACGCCGTCGCCTTCGCCCAGGCACGGCGGGACATCCCCGTCCTCGGCACGACGCACGCCGACACCTTCAACGGGCCCATCCCCGTCACCCGCGACCTCACCGCCGAGGAGTGCGCGCAGGACTACGAGTACAACACCGGCCACGTGATCGTCGACCTGCTCGCCGGCGACGACCAGCGGGCCGTCGAGGTGCCCGCCGCGCTCGTCGCCGGCCACGGCCCCTTCACCTGGGGCGCGTCGGCCCGCAAGTCCCTGGAGCACGCGATCATCTGCGAGGCCGTCGCCGACATCGCCCTCCACACCCTGTCCCTCTCTCCGACCACTCCGCCCCCACCCCACCTCCTGAACCGCCACTACACGCGCAAGCACGGCCCCGACGCCTACTACGGCAATCCGGACACAGCCGTCGCCACCCGCTGACCAGGCCGCTTCCCGCCAACCCGGCACCCGGTCAGGAGTCTCACACGACGAAGTCAAGCCGCCTGCGTGACCGCGGAGTGGAGGTGAAGACCCGTCCGTCACGCAGGAGTGCCCACAGCACGTCGGCCGGGCGGCGGGCGGCGGGCGACGGCGATGACGGCTTGGACGTGTTCCACGCGGACGCCTGCCAGCCGGCCTCCACGGCCGGGCTGGTGCCCGTTCCCCGCGACTCCGGCCGCCGGACCGGCAGCCTGCACCGCAGCCGTACTTCGTGATCCACAGGCTGAGTTCAGGCGAGAGGCGCCGTTTGCATTCGCGGAAACGGATGGGTAGTGACCGCGGCGGGCTCCGGCCCGGTTGCGACCGTCTGTGCTGGTGGGGGCTTGTGACCGGGCCGCAGCCAGGGAGCGGCGGGGGCCTCAGGCGGTAAAATGACGTCGTCGGGCCCGCACATTGCACACACAGCAGTGCCCCTTCGCTCCGGCGTCCTTGAGAGTGCGAGCCCGAATCTCATGGACGGCACACGTCGAGCCGGACACCGGCTCACTTGAGTCTCGTCCCGCCGAATGCGGGAGAGTTTTCCTTCCCTGGCACGGAAGCGTGCGTCATGATCAACACCTCCACCCGGATAGCGGCCCTCGCCACCACCGCCCTGCTCGCCGCTACCGGCGCCGTGGTCGGTGCCACCCAATCGTCGGCCTCGCCAAGAATCCCCACCTGCCACGTGGCCGACCTGCACCTGTCCGTCGGCAGGTCCACAGGCGGCGCGGGATCGCTCTTCTATCCCCTTCGGATCACCAACACCTCACACCACACCTGTTCGTTGCGCGGATACCCCGGCGTCAGCATCCTGGACGGCCGTCGCCACCAGATCGGTGCCCCGGCGACCCGTAACGCCCATCCGGTGTCCACCGTGTTCGTCCACCCAGCCCGGACGGTGTTCGCCACCATCCGCACCAACAATCCGAGCGTGGTGCCCACCTGCCGGCCGACATCGACATACATCCGTGTCTACCCGCCGGCCAGCTTCCAGTCCATGCTGATCCGCTACCACCTGAAGGTATGCGGAGCCTTCGAGATCAACCCGGTGCAACGCACGGCATAGGCGCCGGACGTCCGTGGCATCCCCGCCCCGGCCGGCCGGCCGGCCGACCGCCCCGCGACGCCTCGACCACCTGGCCGGGAAGACACCGAGCCGCGCCTGGCAGAACCTGTCCGTCGGACGCGGCGCGAAGAGCCACGGGCACCGTGCGGGTTGCCGCGGCTACGCTCGCCCCGTGATGGAACGGTGGAAGGGCTACGTAACCCGTCATCCCGTCTGGGGCGCCGTGGAGTTGACGCTGGCCTGGCATGCCGTACTGGTGCTGTTCGCCAAGGTGATCCTGCCGCCGCTGGCACCGTCATGGTTCCCGGGCCTGGGCGCTGCCTTGGTCAACGCGATCTGCTTCGCCGGTGTTTGGTGCGTGCTGTGGCGGTGGGGGTGGCTGCGCGCATCCGGCACCACCACGCTCGGCCGCCCGCGCCGCTGGTGGCTGGCGGTGCCGATGCTGCTGATCGCCGGCTCGTACGCTCTGGCCGGGCTCGACGGCAGCACGACGGTGGTCGTCAGCTCGCTGGTGTCCCTGCTGTGGGTCGGCCTCAACGAGGAGGTCTACAGCCGCGGCCTCGTCCAGCAGACCCTCACCTCACTCGGCCCGCTGCGTGCGGCCACCGGCGTCGCCGTCCTCTTCGGTATCGGGCACCTGCAGAACTACCTGTTCTTCGGCGCCGCGTTGGACGACACGCTGTGGCAGATGCTGTCCGCCGCGCTGTTCGGCTTCACCTGCGCCGGCCTGCGTTTCGCGATCGGCTCCGTCTGGCCGATGGTGGTCGTCCACGCGCTCGACGACTTCTTCCAGATCCGCTCTCCGGGCGCGGCCCCGGACTGGTGGCAGGTGGGCGTGTACGTCTTTCACGCCGCGTACGGCTGGTGGCTGTTGCACCACTACGGCAGCCGAGCCCCTCTCCCGCTGCACGGTGCCACTGCGGACGACGACGAGCGCCCCGAGGAAGCCGCGGCACTCGACTGACTCAACTGCCGCTGAGCCGCCTGCGGTTGCAGCCGACAGGCCGGCAGATCGTTCAGCGCGATGCCGAGCAGACCCGGCGGATCCGGTGTTGCTCCGGGTGCCGCAGCCCCAGCCCGCACAGGACCTACGCCTCGGTCGTGGGCTCCGACGCCCCCTTCGGCATGTTGCCGTGCTGGTGGTGGTCACCACCGTGCCGGCCGGTCTCGGGAGGACCACCCATCATGCGGAGCATGGCCCGTCCACCGGTTTGCCGGAAGCGCGCGAGGAGCATGGCGGCGAGGAGGAGGAAGGCGATGTTGAGCCACGTGGTGTAGTTCCAGCTGATGCCTTCCGCCGGCAGCTTCGCATCTTCCTGATGGGGGATCAGGCCAAGCCCTCCGAAGGCGATCTCCACGACGTACCCGGCGATGACCATCGCGAAGTAGAAGGTGACGAAGATGAATGCGGTCGTCCTGGCACCGTAGTACTTGCGGTAGATGTTGAGGATCGGCAGGATCAGCAGATCGGCGAAGATGAACGCCACCACACCGCCGAAGCTGATGCCGCCTTTCCACAGCACCACCGCCAACGGCACGTTGCCGACGGAACAGACGAACGAGGCGACTGCCACGAGGGGGCCGATCACGGGTCCCCACAGTTTGGCCGCCAGGGGACGCCCGTCGAAGAAGAAGGCGCGCCAGAACGAGTCGGGCACCCAGGCGGCGATAGCGCCGGCGACGAGCAGACCAATGACCACGTCACGGATGATCGCCGCCCACTCCATGATGAAGACATGGCTGGTGGACGTGAATCCCTCACGGGAAAACAGCCGGCTGGCGAAGGAGCCCTCACGCTGGAGGGACATGTCCATCGCAGCATGTCCCTCCATGGATCCGGCACGTCCTCTTTCGGCCTGATCGCGCGCCTGACGCAGCAGCCTGTCGCGGAGGAACAGTCTGAAGAGGACGGCCAGAACAATGATCATGATGGGTCCGCCCGCGAACTCCGCGGCGGTGAACTGCCAGCCCATCAACAGGGCGAGGATCATGCCCAGTTCGACGACGAGATTGGTGGACGCGATCTCGAAGGCCATGGCGGCGGTGAAGTTCGCCCCCTTGCGGAACAACGAGCGGGCGAGTGCCACCGCGGCGTAGGAACAGGACGAGGACGCTGTGCCCAGGGCCGAGGCGATGGCGAGGGTGCGGGGCCGGTCGTCGCCCAGCAGGGAGACGATGGTGCCCTTGCGTACCACGGCCTGGACAACGGCGGACAGCGCGAACCCGAGGATCAGGGCCCAGGTGATGTCCCAGGTCATCGAGCCGATGCCTCGGTGATCGGCATGCCGTGCGAGAAACCCGGGTTCACCTTGAGGGTCCCGCTGGGCAGGAGCTTTGACGGGAGCCTGGACGAGTCGTCGATGGGCACGACCTGGCCGCTCATTCCAGGCCGGTCTTGCGGACCGTCTCGACCAGCAGCACACGCTCGGCCTGTGAGACCACCGCCCGGCCGCTGCCCTCGATGTGGGCGGCCGGTGGCGGGACGGTGCGCGCGGAGATCCCGCTCGGTGGCTTCCTCGACCAACTCGTGGTTGAGCGCGGCGGCACAGGTCGCTCCCATCCCGGCCGCCGTGATCGCCTGGGCCCGTGGATCGACCACCTTCCCGATGGCCCGGAGACCCGATGACCCGGAGACCGGGGCGGCTGATGCGCCCGACGGGGCCGGTGCGCAGGGAGCCCTGCTCGTCCCTCGAGCCCCGAGACAGCTCCGGCGCCGCTGGGAGCGACATGTCAACGAGCAACGCCCCCGCCATCGGGCCAAGGCGCTGCTCCAGATGGTCTGTTTCAGGATGCCTTGTGGTCGGCGGGCTTCTCGATCTCGATGGTCACCGGTGCCCCTCGGAAGAGCACCGGGAGCCACAGGAGACATGCCAGCAGGGGGACCGCGGCGTAGGTGGCCATGCCCACACTGGAGCCCAACCCGTCCATGAGCGCGCCGACGACGAGATAGCCGATGCCGATGAGCGCCGACTCCACGAATGCGATCATCGACAGCAGGCTCGCCCGGTGGCGTGACGGCACGGCCTCGTTGAACACGTTGTCCACGATCACGGCGGTGATCTCGGGAATTCCGACCAGGGCCAGGAACGCGGCGATGGTGACCCAGACGAGGCCGAGGCCGCTCAGGCCGAGCGCCGCGGCGAGCGTCAGGAGAGACACCGGGACGATGACCCGATACCCGATGCGCCGGTCCGCGCGGTCCGACAGCAAGGGAGTGAGCCCGCCGGCGAAGAACCCCGCCGATATGACCACGCTGACCAATGCGGTGCCCGCTCCCTGATCGGAAAGGGTCTTCTGCGTAAAAATGATGTACGGCGTCAAAGTCGCATGCATCAGTGCGGACACCACGACAAGTGTCACGAGCGCCGGCGTGGCGACCCGAAGCATCGCCCGCCACGCCGTGGCGTCGCCGTGCTCGTCCTTGGCTCCGTCCTGCTCGTCCACCGCGTCCGCGCCGCGGATCTCGGGCACCCGTGACATCAGCACCACCACGGCCAGGACGAGGCAGGCCGCCGAACCGACGTAGACGATTCCCCAGGAAATCTGCTGCAGTTGGCCGCCGAGGACAATGGCGGCTCCCGAGGTGACCGTCCCGAGCATGGTGAACCGGGACTTGATCTTGATGTAGCTGGTCGTTGCGCCACGACGCACGAGCAGGTCGTACAGCAGGGCGGTGTCCGAACCGGATACACATGCCATGCCCACGCCCTGCCCGACGAACAGTGTCAGGAACGCCCAGTAGTTGGAGGACGCCACCTGCCCGAGCAGACATCCAGCTATCAGCATCTGGCCGATCACGATGCCGGCACGCCTGCCGATTCGGTCGGCGATGACTCCCGTCGGCAACTCCGCAAGTCCGCTGACCAGGTAGAGCAGTGTCTGAAGTAGCGCCACTTGCCCGGCGGAGAAGCCTCGCTGCTGAAGGAAGAGGACGAATACGCCGCGCTGGAACAGCGTGTTGGCGAGCACGGCGTATACGTAGAACGGGCGCGTGACGCTTCGTGCTGCATCGTCGACTGCAGTCGACCCGCCAAGGGCCTCCGTGGTGCCGGTCATGCTGCGGGCTCCCCCTGGTGCCTCCGGTGACCATCAGTGTGGGGCCTCCGCCGCCGACCGGAACCTCCAGTCCACACTTCGCACAGGATAGACGACCTCGCAGGCCGGATCGGGGTCAGGGGAGACCGCTACAACGAGCACCACATGTCGCAGGTGAACAGGTAGCGGACCAGTTCACGCCGGTCGTGGCCGCGGTCACGAACAGGGTGGTGAAGTCAGGGTCACCGCGCGGAGACCGGCGTGCACCCCGGCGCATGCGTCTGCTGGATCCATGAGCGGTCCAGGCCGGGTGGGGCGTGGAGGAGTCCCGCCCCGGCCGGGTGTCATCGGAGGTACTTGGCGGGCTTGGTGGCGGCGTTGAGCAGGTATTCCAGGGGGCCGCGGCGGAAGTAGCGGGACCAGACGGTGGCGAACACGATCGCCCCGAGGATGAACATGAGCAGCGGCACCCAGGACTGCTGGGTGCCGGTTCCGCCGGGCAGGGACAGCGCGGACTGGGCGAGGAAGTGGCCGACGTAGGCGGTCAGGGACATGGTGCCCACGGCGATGACCGGTTTCGCCAGGCGGCGCAGTCGCGGCAGGCGATCCATCGCCACCGTCGCACCGACGATCACGAGGATCGCGACTCCGACGCTGCCGATGATGTCGAACGTGGTGCCACTGTGCGGCCCGGCCGTCAGGAGCAACGACGCCGGCATATCGGGGAACGACCCGCCGTCAGGGGGCATCGACCCGGAGCCGCCGGACGACGGCCCGCCTTCCGCGAGGCTCCGCAACGCGCCCTTGCCGGCGAGCAGCAGGGACATGCCGTACGCGGTCACGGTGAGGGCGGCGCCGAGCGCGGCCAGGCGCCGCTGGACGGTTCCGGAGGACAGGTCGAGGCGGGCCAGCGCCATACCGGCGATCACGAACGGCATCCAGGTGATCACCGGGTAGAAGCCCGTGAACAGCAGATCGAGCACGCCGACCTCGCTGAGCCGGTGGAGCGGGTCGTAGGCGTTGACGCTCTGTTGGACCGACTCGCTCAGCAGCGAGTTGAGGGCGAAGGCCAGCTGTGGTGTGACCACGGCGAGGGCGGCCGCGGTGATCGCGAGCGTCCTGGCGCGCAGTCGCACCAGCGGCAGGGCGAGGAGGAAGTAGACGCCGTAGAAGCCGAGGATGATCACTCCTCCGTACTCCATCGCCATCGCGGTGCCCAGTGCCAGCAGGATCACGGCGCGGATCGCGATGCGGGCTTTCGCCTGTCGGCCGGCCAGGCCGGTCTTGGGTTCGCGGCGTCCGGCGATCAGCATCAGTGAGAACCCGGCGAGGGTGGCGAACAGGACCGACGAGTGCCCCTCTGCCAGGTACCGGATCCAGCTGGCGACGCCGTCCGTGGCCGACAGCGGAGGGCCGATGTGTACGACGTACATGCCGAACACCGCCAGCGCGCGGGCCAGGTCCACCCCGACGAGGCGTCCCATCGAGGGACCGGGCGAGGCCGGCCCGGCGGACTCGGGGGAGGTTCGGGGCTGCGGAGGCGAGTTCTTCTGCGGAGCTGATGTCTCCTGCGGCGGCTGGGTCTGTGTCATACGGAGAATCTCGCGTGCACGTCAGGGGGCGGACCATCCGGCAGTCTTCGGTGTCGGCCCCGCCGATCAGCGGGTCCCGCCCTGCCGACCGGCGGGGTCTCGTCCCGCCCCGTCCGCACTGTCGGACGGCTGTCGTCTTCAGCCACTTGGCGGGGGTGGACCCGACGGTTGCCGGATGGGCGCGGGGCGGACGGGCTTCCAGGCTGGAGGCATGACACACCGTGCGCGACACAACGAGCGCGAGGACTTCCTCGGGTCATCGGCCGAGGCGTTGGTGCACACCCTCGCCACGAGCACAGCCGGACTCGTCCACTGACCCGACACATGATCACGCCCTGGTGTGCCGGACCGCTGATGCGGTGCCCGGCAGACCGCAGAAGAAAGGAATGTCGTGAACACCGCATCCGCCCCGACGACGGATGAGACGTCCGTGTCCCCCCGAGAGACGGTCAAGGCACTGTGCGCCTATACCCGGCCGCACCGGTGGGCCGTCGCTCTCGGCCTGCTGTGCGCCCTGATCGGGGCCGCCGGGGGACTGCTGCAGCCACTGGCCACGAAGACACTGGTGGACCGGCTCGCCTCCGGTGGGACCATCACCGGGATCCTGATCGCGCTCACCGCGCTGGTGCTGCTGGGCACGGCGGTCGAGGCGTTCGGCAGGTATGTGCTGGAGCGGACGGCGGAGTCGGTGGTCCTGACCGCGCGGCGCACCCTGGTGGGACGGTTGCTGCGGCTGCGGATCGCGGAATGGGAGCGGATCCCGCCGGGCGATCTGATGTCCCGGGTCACCTCGGACACGACGCTGCTGCGGGCGGTCAGCACCCAGGCGGTCGTCTCCGCGGCCACCGGCGCGGTGGCCTTCGTCGCGGCGATCGTGATGATGGCGTTCCTGGACGTCGTGCTGCTGGGCGTGACGCTCGTTGTCGTCGTACTGGTCGGCGGGGCCGCCGCGCTGGTGATGCCGAGGATCGCGCGGGCCACCGAGCGGTCGCAGCAGGCGGTGGGGGAGATCTCCGTCGCGTTGGAGCGGGCCTTCGGGGCGTTTCGCACGGTGAAGGCGTCCGGCGCCGAGGAGCGGGAGACCGCCCGGGTGGAGGCGGCGGCGCGGCGGGCATGGCGGCACGGCGTGAAGAGCGCGAAGTGGGAGTCCGTGGCGGGCTCGGCCGACGAACTCGCCGTACAGCTGGCCGTCCTCGCCGTGCTCGCGGTCGGCGGGGCGCGCGTGGCGTCCGGGACGATCCCCGTGTCGACCCTCATCGCCTTCCTGTTGTACCTCTTCTACCTGATCGAGCCGGTGTCCAGGCTGGTCGACGCCGTGTCGCAGTACCAGGAGGGGGCGGCGGCGATCTCCCGGATCGCGCAGGTGGAACGCCTGGCGACGGAACCGCCCGCCCCGCAGGAGGGCGTCCTGCCCGGGCAGCGGGCGGCGGTGCCGGGCCCGGCGTCGGTCCGTTTCGAGGACGTGACCTTCCGCTACCGCCCGCGCCTGCCGTACGTCCACCAGCAGGTGAGCTTCGAGGTGCCGGGCGCCGGGATGACCGCCTTCGTCGGACCGTCCGGAGCGGGCAAGTCGACGGTGTTCGCGCTCATCGAGCGGTTCCACGAGGCTACCGGCGGCCGGGTCCTGGTCGACGGCAAGGACGTACGGGACTGGCCCTTGTCCCAGCTGCGGTCCGCCATCGGCTATGTGGAGCAGGACGCTCCGGTGCTGGCCGGCACACTCAGGGAGAACCTGGTGTTCGCGGCGCCCGGCGCGTCGGACGACGACATCCGCGATGTCCTGGCCCGCACGAAGCTCGACACTCTCGTCGAGCGCCTGCCCCACGGTCTGGACACCCCGGTCGGACACCGCGGTTCGAAGCTGTCGGGCGGCGAGCGGCAGCGCATCGCCATCGCCCGCGCTCTGCTGCGCAGGCCCCGGCTGCTGCTCCTGGACGAGGCGACCTCGCAACTCGACGCGGTCAACGAGCTGGCGCTGCGTGACGTCATTGCGGAGGTGGCCCGCGAGACCACCGTGCTGGTGGTGGCCCACCGCCTGTCGACGGTGACAGGCGCCGACCGGATCATCGTGATGGAGGACGGACGGGTTCGGTCTGTCGGCACCCATGAGGAACTGGTGGCCCAGGACCGGCTGTACGCGCAGCTGACGGCCACCCAGCTGCTGGCCCCCGCGCGATGACCCCCCATACGCGGGGTTGTCCGGCCGTCCCTGCACCATTTCCGGCCGGACAACCCCACGCACCGGGCGGGTACGGGCTTCGTGTATCGAGTTCGGCCGTCGCCGCGCTCACGCAGTTCGGCGAGGTGACTCGGGCGGCGCATGGAGGACGCCGCCGGCAGCCACCAGCGCGACCGCGTACGGCAGCGTGGCCGTGACAGCACGCCGACACGAGACCCCGGTCGGTCAGTCCGCACCGAGCGGAATCCGCAGCCGCACCCGGTATCCGCCGTCCGCGGTCGGGCCCGCATCCAGGGTGCCGTGCAGGATGTCGGCCCGTTCCCGCAGACCGACCAGGCCCTGCTGCGAACCCGGGAGGGAGAGGGAGGGACGCGTGGGCGCGGTGTTGGTGATGGTCACTCCGACGTCGTCGCCGTCCTGCCACAGCTCGACGCAGGCCGTGGTGCCGGGGGCGTGCTTGCGGACGTTGGTCAACGCCTCCTGGACCGTACGGTAGAGGGCCCGTTGCGCTGGTGTGCCCACGGCGGGCGGCAGCTCACCCGACAACTCCACGTGAGTGCCGCTGGATTCCACCAGTTTGCGCAGGTCGGCCAAGGTGGGCTGAGGCGTCGGCTCGGTGGCGTGGCCGCCGGAGGCGCGCAGCAGCGTGACCATGGTGCGCAGTTCGTCGAGCGTGGTCACGCTCAGCGAACGGATGGTGCGGGCAGCCTCTTTGGCGTCCGCGTCCTTGGTGGCGACCTGTAGGGCTCCGGCCCGCACGGCGATCAGACTGACCTGGTGGGAGACCACGTCGTGCATCTCGCGGGCCAGTTGGGCACGTTCGCGGGCGAGCACGGCCTGGGCGTGCAGGGCCCGCTCGTGCTCCCTGGCCTCCTCGATCTCGACAAGCCGCCGCGCCAAGTCCCGATGCGTCTGGAGAAGTTGTGCAATGAGGACCGGTGCGGCGGCGGTCGCCAGGCCGTACACGAAGGTGACCAGCGTCATGGTCCGGCCGACCTCGGTCAGGCTGGCCAGGGGCCACGGAGTGCTGTTCGCCACGGCGGTCAGGGCGACGCACACCGCGAGGAGAAGGCGGTTGCGGGACCGTTCGGCCAGCGTGAACAGCGCCGCGAGCGGAGCGACGGCGACGGGCTGCGTCAGCGCGATGGGCAGGGTGAGCAGGAACACGCCGAGCGGGAACCGGCGCCGGAAGGCCAGTGCGACGCAGCCGAGCGTGGCCAGCGCGACACCGAGGCGCGTGTCGTCCCACAGGTTCAGCCGCACGTCCACGGCCGCTGCCACCACCAGGACGAGGTCGACGACCGGCGCGGGCACACGCTCCCACAGCGCGCGGGCGCGATTCATCGCCCGGCCTCCGACCGCGCGTGCCCGTCGAGCAGACCGGCCCGCTGCGCCAGCAGCGCGGCCCGCACCCGGCTCGTCACCCGAAGTTTCGTGAGGATGGCGCTGACATGGTCCTTGACCGTGCCGGCACCCAGGTGGATGCGCGCCCCGATGTCGGCGTTCGACAGCCCCTGCGCCACCAGGACGAGGACGTCACGCTCCCGCGCGGTGAGCAGCCGGACCCGGGCGGCCTCCTCGTCGACGGCGGCCTCGGTGCCGGGGTGGCTGTGCAGCAGCGTCCGCGAGGCCTTCGGGGAGAGCACCACACCACCCGCTGCCAGGGTGCGCACCAGGTGGGCGAGCTGCTCCGGCTCGGTGTCCTTGAGCAGGAAACCGGCCGCACCGCAGTGCAGCGCGGTCAGGATGTACTCGTCGGCGTCGAACGTCGTCAGCATCGCCACCACCGGAGCGGCCGGACCCGCTCGCAGCTCGCGCAGGACGGTGAGCCCGTCGACGTCCGGCATCCGGATGTCCAGCAGCACCACCTCGGGCCGCTCCCGGCGGACGGTCTCCACGGCTTCGCCGCCGCTCGCGGTCGCGACGACGTCGATGTTCTCCGAGGCGCCCAGAATGAGTTCGAAGCCCGAGCGGACCAGTGCCTCGTCGTCCACCACCACTACCCGGATCACGCGCGCTCCGCCTCACCTTCGTTCATGCCGTCCGGCCCATGCCGACTCGACCCTAAAGCCAGGCAGAGCCCCGGCGGCCCGACGAGCGGCAGCTCCAGCCACACGGCGGGGTAGCACCCACCAGTCGGCAGGGACAACACAGCCGCCTGCCGGACAGTCCATGACCGGCCCGGTCTCCAGCCTGAGGGGCATGACACCTCACGCCGACTCCCCGCTGCTCCCGGCCGACGCGGCGTCCCCTGCACGCGAGCGCAGTGACCCCTCGACGGGCGCGCCAGGCGTGGGCCGGCTGATCGGGCTGGACCTGGCCCGCGGCCTGGCCGTCTTCGGCATGTACGCGGTCCACGTGGGCCCCGCCCCGAGCCAAGGCGGTGTCATCGGCTTCCTGGCTGGGCGCCAAGCCGCTGGCGCTGATCGTCGCGGGATGGGCCCTGGTGGGCCCGTATGGAGGCTCCTGGCTGGCGCTGCGTCTCGTGCCAGGTGCCACCGAAGCCATCCGGGAAGCTGCAGGAGGGGGACCGGGCATGTCGTCCGCACCGCCCGGCAGCGAGGGCATCTTCGGCGACACCCCCGCCGGGATGCCGGTCGCCTCCCCGCACAGCGAGGCGACCCTGTCCTTCGTGGGCAACACGGGTGTGGCGATCCTGGTGATCACCGCGCGCCTGGCCGCCATGGACGCCTTCCCCCGGCTGCGCCGGCTGTCGGGGCCCGTCATCGCGGTCGGCTCGATGTCACTGACGGCGTACGTCCACCACATCATCGCCATCTGGCTCCTGGACACCGAGCAAGCGACCGTCCAGCCCCTGTACGTCCTGCTCGGCTTCATCGCGTCCGTCACCGTCCTCGCCACCCTCTGGTCCCGCTTCTTCCAGCGGGGGCCGCTCGAATGGCTGATGGGCAGGGCGACCGGGATCGCCCGACACATTCGATCCCGCCGAACCATCGCCCCGATCGACTGAGACAGCCGGTTTCCAGTTGCCGCGCACGGGCGGCCCAACGGGGGCGTGGGCGATGGGGGAGAAGCAGACGTGGAGAAGACAGGGCACGAACGGTCCTGCTCTCGCCGCTCGCGTGGACCGCACCTTCGAGGGACGGCTGGCACCGTGGCCCTCCTCGACGAGCCGGCCATCACCCCCCGGTGACCCCGAGCGACGTACCCTCACGTACCCGCCCGGCTTGTGATCTCCCGGCGGGCGCGGCCCGTCCTCACATCCCGGCCATACCACCGCCGGTGAGCCCCGGAGCCAGCGCCGGGACCCAGAAGACGGCAGCGGCCAGGACGATCGAGACGATCCCCGCGGCACGGGCCACCAGGCGACCGACCGGAGTGAGTTTCTCGGCGGTGATCACGGCGGCCAGGACCACCATGGCCCACAGGTTCATCACACCGAACGCCGCAAGGAGCACCATCAGCGACCAGCAGCAGCCCAGGCAGAAGGCGCCGTGGTGGGCCCCGGCGCGCAGATCGCGCGAGGCCCTCGGGTACGAGGCGTAGCGCAGCATCAGGCCGATCGGCGAACGGCACCTCGCCAGACAACGGTCTTTGAGCGGCGTGAGCTGGTAGACGCCGCTGACCGCGAACACGGCCGCGGCCACTGCCGTCCCCGCCGCAGGGGGGAGGCGCGCCGCCCGGCCGAGGCCGACAGCCAGCGCATACGCCGGCAGCCCGGCCACGGCCCAGACGAGCAGGTACGCGACCGTGAAAACGACCATGCGCGATGCCCGGTGCACGGTGATGGTGCGGGCGTACAAGGCGGCGACGGGTGCCGTGGCGGGCAGCATCATCGCCGTCATCATCAGCGTCCACACGGCCAGGAAAGCGGCCAGGCCCAGTCCCATGGTGCCGGGCATCGCCGACATGCCGCTCCAGCGCGTCACCATCCAGACCCAGGCGGCGGCCGCCACGACCAGCAGCAGCCCGGCAGGGGCCGACCGGATGCGGACGGTGACCGGCCCACCGGTCATCCGGACCACGTGAAGGGCGCCGAGTGTCCGTTGCCGCCCGTGAAGTCCCAGGACCGGCCGTATACGCCGTTGCCCGTCGCCCGGGTGGACCGGGCGATCGTCAGTGTGCTGTTCACCGGGTGGAACATGCCCGTCAGGCGCATCACCGGACCGTCCTCGCCGAACTGCGGGGCGATCTGGTCCTCGATCTCGATGTCGATGGCATCGCCCACCCGCGCGGCGTGGCGGCGACCGTCGTCGCGGTAGTCGATGGGGACGCGTTCCACACCGAGGACCTCTCCGATGAACGGAGCGAACCCCGCCATCGGTCCGCCCACCTGGCCCGAGAAGACCTTGCCCAGCGCCTCCGCCTGGCCGTCGTCGGCTGAAGCGTCGACGTACAGCGCCACCTGCCAGCCGCCCTCGGTCAGCAGCCGCGGCCCATCGATGAAGACGGCCACGCTGCGGTCGGAGACGTCGACGTCGTCCACGGTCCCGCTGTCCACGTGGAACGCGAAGGTCACCTGGCAGCGCTCGTGGTCGGCCGGTGCGGTGAGGCCCGAGGTGGTGCAGGGGCACACCACGTCACAGTTACAGCTCTCCAGGTACGTGCCGTTCAGATTCCAGGACATGACTCTTCCCGCCTGTTCTGCAGCCCCCGGGGGTAAGGGGATGCGTCAGGAGGATCCGCCCCGCCCCGGTGCCGCTCTTCTCCAGGCTATTCCTGACGACCCCCATCGCGCAGATCCGCTGTCAGCGCAGCTCACCGGCCTGGTACCGAGTCCGTGGGGAGTCCGCGTCAGACGACTGTGGCCGTGACTGGCCATGCCCCGCGGCCCAACAGATCGAGGACGAGTGCCGCGATGTTCCACGCGTCGTCCTCGCCGCGGTGATGTCGTCCCTCGAGCGGCAGTCCGGCGATCTGCAAAGCGTGGTCCATGCCGGGCTTCTTCCGCAGCCCGTACGCCGCAGCGAATACGGCCTTGGCGTTGGTGTGGGTGCGTTCCGTTGGGTAGCCGAACGGGTAGGCCACTCCGTCGGCCTGACTCTGTCGAGCAAATTGCCGACGGTCGTACTCGCCCCAGCTCGCCCAGGGGCGCTCCCCGGCCTCGTATTCCTCCACGAGGATCCGGCATGCCTCGGCGAAGGTGACGCCCCGTTCCACCTCGGCCTGCGTCAGCCCCGTCAGTTCGGTGCAGAAGTTGCTCACTGCCGACCGGACAGGGCGGACCAAAAGACGGTGCCGGGACACACGGCGCCGTGCCGACACGTCCACGACGGTGAGACCAATCTCTATGATCTCGTTCACAGAGCCGGGCGGCGGCTGTCCGTCCCAGCACGTGGCTTCCACATCGATGACGTTCAGCAGGGCGGATTCGTGGCGCATGGCCCCGAGGGTAGGGACGCGCGCCCGGTTCCGGCACCTCGATTTCCACATGGTGTGCTGTTCGGCCCTTCCGGGAGCACTGCACAGCAGCCGGCGCCCACCAGCTATTGCAACGGCATTGGGCCTACGAGGATGTCTCACGTGGTGATGTCTCGTCACGGGCTGCCCGCTTGAGTGCGCCAATGACGCCACAGCGTTATCGCCGTTCCCCGGCTGCCGAGTAGATTCTTGACCCTCACACCGTGTCAGGCGGTCAGCTCGGAGACATCATGTTCACCATCGAAGACTTCGCCCGGCACGGCCGTGTCTCAATCCGGATGCTGCGTCACTACGACGCGACCGGCTGCTGCACCCGGCTGCCCAGGCTGGCACCAGAAGTGGATAGGTCAATCCGATTGCTGGGCCGGCAGGCATCCATGGACTGGATGAACAGGGCGACGACGCACCGCCAGGCCTTGTGCGCGGCACCGCCGGTGGCGTTGACGACACCGGCGGTGGCCATGCGGAGCAGCACGATGTCCGACGCGTCGAAGTCCTCGCGCAGCCGTGGGGCGGCGGTGTCGTCGGGGTGCTGGGAGTCAGGAGTCAGCTCGCCTCCCATCCCTGGGGGATCAACACCCCTCCCGTCGAATCCGGACGCGACCAACTGACCCCAGGTCGGTACCGCCGTGCCTCGGCACAGCACGACAGCAGCATGAGGAAGGGCGCGCCGGGTCGACGACTGAGAGCACTGGCGCCTACCTGCTCCAGGTGGAGCACGTCAGGGGTGGCTCCCGCCTCCTGCGGTGTGATCCGCTCGGCGAGAGCTGCGAGGGGATCCGGGTGGTCCGCGATACCGGTGGTCCGGGGAACGGGGTGACGACGACGGTCGTGGGGCCGGTGACTCCAAGACTGGTGGCAGCGTCGAGACTGTCGGTCTCGGAGCTGCCGGGGTCGCAGGCGATCCTCACCGCGGCGTCGGCTGTACGTGCGTCTTCGCGAGGCCCCGGTAGCGGTACCGGTGTCCGCGGTGGCCGTCCACGAACTCCTCCATGCTGCCCTCGGCCCCCGAGCGCAGCCCGTAGAGCCGACGCCAGTCGCCATTTCCATAAACTATGAATATAAAAGTGCTATGCTTCGAGCATGAGTCGTCAAGACACCGCTCCTGGCGTGTCCGCTGCCATCGGGGCAGCCCTCTACGGCCTGGCCACCAGGGCCGCGAGACGCCTGCCCCGGGACATGAGCCTGACGTCCGCCGCCACCCTGGCCACCCTGGACCGGACCGGCGCGCGGCGCATCACCGATCTGGCCGCGGTCGAGGGCGTCACCCAGCCCGCGATGACCGCCCTGGTCCGGGTGATGGAGGAGTCCGGCCTGGTCGAGCGGCGGGGTGACGCGTCCGACAAGCGGGTCACGCTGGTGTGCCTGACCGAGGCCGGCGCCTCCTATGTCCGGACGCGGCGCCAGGCGGGCGTCCACGCGTTCGAGCGGTTGATCGGCGAGCTCACCGGCGACGAGGTCGAGGCGCTGATGGCGGCCCTTCCGGCGCTGAAGCATCTGGCAGAGCTCGAAAACCAGGACCGCGAAGGGCCGAAGCGGTGACCGGGCAGCCGGTCGGCGGGGTCGCGGGGAAGACGTGCCCGGTGGCGCGATCCGAGGCGCGGCTACTGGTCCCCGCCCTGATGTTCATCGCTCTGGTCGTGGCGGCGGTCGCCAGCCTCGGGACGCCGCTCATCACCAGCGTGGCGACCTCGTTCCACGTCTCGCTCGGCAGCGCGCAGTGGACGCTGACCGTCGCGCTGCTCAGCGGCGCCGTCGCCACGCCGGTCCTGGGCCGGCTCGGAGCCGGCCCGCACCGGCGGGCCACGATCCTCGTCACGCTGGCGGTCGCCGTCGCCGGCAGCGCGCTCACCGTGCTGCCGCTGCCTTTCGCGTGGCTGCTGGCCGGCAGGGCGGCCCAGGGCGTCGGGCTCGGGCTGACGGCGCTGATGATGGGCGTGGCCCGGGACCACCTCCCCGAGGAGCGCAGCGCGGCCGTGATCGCCCTGATCTCGGTGGTCTCGATCATCGGGGCCGGCGTCGGCTACCCGCTGGCCGCACTGCTCGCCGAGCTCGGCGGGGTACGGGCCGCCTACGGCCTCGGCCTGGTCGTCACCGCCGCCGCCCTCCTGACCGCGTGGCGCTCCATGCCCGAAGCCCCCGAAGGCCGCTTGGCCCACGTGGACGTGGCAGGCGCGGTCGTCCTGGCCGCTGCGCTGCTCCTGGTGCTGTTCCTCGCCGGCGAACGGAACCTGTGGAGCCGGCACCTCGCCGTGGCGGCGGGCCTCGCCGTCGTCGCGGTGGTGCTGCTCTGCGTCTGGGCCGTCATCGAGCTGCGCAGCACGACGCCCCTGGTCGATGTGCGGGCGGTGCGGCACCCGGTGGTCGCCGGGGCGAACCTCGCCATGTTCGTCGGCGGGATCGGCATGTACCTCCTGCTCACGCTCATCACCCGGTACGCGCAGACGCCGCACGGCGCCGGCTACGGCTTTGGGCTGACGACCTTCGTCGCCGGGCTGGTCCTCATCCCGTTCTCGGTACTGGGGTTCGTCGCCGGCAAGCTCACGCCGCGGGTCCGGACACGGATCGCCGACCCCCTGCTCCTGGCCGGCAGCGCCGTCGTGGTCGGCGGCGGGTTCGCCCTGTTCGCGGCGGCCCGGTCGGACCTGACCGAACTGTTCGCGGCGATGGGCGTGCTCGGCTTCGGCGTCGGCGGCTTCTCGGCCGCGATGCCCGGCGTCATCCTGGCCGTCACCCCCAAGAGCGAGACGTCGAGCGCCATGAGCTTCAACTACGTCGTCCGCAGCGTCGGGTACTCCCTGGGCAGCGCCATCGGCGGCCTGATCCTCGCCGCGGGCACCGGCCCCGGCCATCTCTTCCCCGACGACAGCGCCTACACCACCGCGGCGCTGATCGGCATCGGTGCCATGGCGATCACGACGCTGACAAGCCTCGCTCTCGTCCGCCGACGCTCGTCCGAGACCAACCCGTAAGTCAGATGCACTCATCCCAACACTGGAGGTTCCATGCCCAAGGGCTACTGGGTCAGCGTCTACCGCACCATTTCAGACCCTGAGAAGCTGGCTGCTTACGACAAGCTGGCCGGTCCGGCCGTCGCGGCCGGGGGCGGTCGGGTCCTCTCCCGTGGCAGTCGGGTCGTGGCGTATGACGCCGGAATTGCCGAGCGCACCATCCTGATCGAGTTCGACAGCTTCGAGCAGGCCGTCGCGGCGCGCGAGAGTGCGGCCTACCAGGAGGCGCTCGTCGCCCTCTCCGACGGCGTCGAGCGCGACTTCCGCATCGTCGAGGGCATCGACTGACCGAGGTCCAGTCGGATCTTCACTGAAGCTCACCTGATACCTCCGAGGATGCCCCGGCCGTCAGGCCGGGGAGGGATCGGACTCCTGCGGAGCAGGGCGGGGAAAGCGGAATCGCCGTCAGGACGGTTCGGCGTCAGCCGCGGCGGCGTCGCGCTCGACCTCGAGCCGGTAGACGATCTCGGAGTTGAGGGACCTGCGAGCGGACTAAGTTCGCGGCCCTGCGCTACTTCGCTCTCAACGGCACCGACCACCGCAGCCACACCGAGCAGAACGCCGTCATCGCCGCGCTACCGCACCGGGAAACTCCTGCCCGGGCAGGAGGTCCACAGCGCCAAGCAGTTCTCCGGCGAGCACAAGGGCCAGGGCGCCGTCTTTCAGATGCTCGGCCGGATGATGGAGGCCAGTCAGGGCACCTTCGCCATCGACACGGTCCACACACTTATGGCCAACGGCGACTTGGTCACCGCCACCATCCGCTTCAGTGGCCGTCGCGACGACGCGTCCATGACCATGGACGGCGTCGACCTGCTGCGTATCGCAGACGGCAAGATCACCGAGATGTGGCTCTTCTCCGAAGACCCGGCCACCGAAGACGCCTTCTGGGGCTGACCCCCTGGGTGTCCGGGGCCGGCTCGTGGCCCCGGACACTCGCACCGGCAAGCTGTCCACCGTTCGCGCCGACCGTAGCCCCCACGTGACACCGGTCTGGTTCCTCCTCGACGGCGACGACATCGTGCGCACCACCGAAAAGGACGCCGTCAGGGGCCGCAACCTCAGCCACGACGGGCGATTCGCTTTCCGCGTCGACGAGGACCGGCCACCGTACGGCGCCCACCACATGGAGACGACCGCGTCGAGGAGTACGCCGCACGCAACGGCGGCCCTGGCAACCTTCTCGTCTGCGGACGCATCGACAAAATCATCGCCTTCGACGGCATCGCCGACTGACCTGTGGGATGGGGCGGACGGACGACCGAGTTCGTCCGGCCCCGCCCATCAGCCCACAGGCACCGCGCAAGCCGTCGCTCACGACGCCGGCCGGCCGGGCTGCTTCGGCGCCCGCACGCCTGGCGCCGGCGTCTGCCCGGCGGCCCTCCGCTCCGCGTCCAGAACCCGTCCGGCTGCCCGCAGAGTGCCGAGTGCCGCCGTCATCTCGCGCACGGACTGCTCGGAAATCACCGACCCGATCCGCAGTTCCAGCTCCTCCTCGAAGACCTTCAGGGCTCCGTCCACCAGTTTCCGACCCGCAGGCGTCAACTCGACGAGAGAAGAACGGCGGTCGTTGGGATTGGCGCGCCGCTCGCACAGGCCCGCCGCCTCCAGACGGTCGACCACCTTGCTCGTGCCGCCCACGGTGATGGAGAACTCCTCCGCGATGTCCTGGATCCGCGACTCGGGTCGGCGCGACAGCAGGTGCAGCACCTCGAACGAGGTCAGCGGCAGGTCGTACTGGCTCCGCAACCGTCCCTCGATGCCGTTCCACAGCTCGATCTCCAGCGAGACCAGCTCCCGGTACAGCCGCTTCAGGTCAGCCATCACGCATCTTCCGAAGAATTATCTTCTATGGATGGTTAATTGTAGGCGATCGGTATCGGGAGTCTCGGTTCATGCCCGTCGGGCGTCGCGCCCGTCGCTGTCGGGCGACCGGCCTGTCGCCGACCGCATGTCGCCACTGCCCTTCGAGGCTGAGGTGTACCTCGGTGTGCGGGGCGAGAATTGCTTCTTGGCCGGTGGTGGCGGGTTTCTACTGGGCCTTGTAGCCGCCGTCGACGTTGAGGATGGTTCCGGTGACGAAGGACGCCTGCGGGGAGGCGAGCCAGGTGATGGCCGGGCCCTCGCCCTCGATGACGGGCAGAGCGCTGACCTTCCGGTCCTGCATCAGCTGCACGATCTCCTTGAAGGCCGCCTTGCGGCCGACCGCGGCGACCGTCCGGGTCATGATGCGCTGACGATGTGCGGGGCGCCGTGCATGTCCACTCCTTCGTCGTTCCCCGGTGGCTGGGCAGCGGGGTCAGACGACGCTGCCGGCGCCGTAGGGGGCGTACAGGTCCAGCAGCCGGGTCCGCGCGGAGCGGAGGCGGTGGGCGAGCACGTCACCGACCCACTGACCGACGGCCTGGCCCACGGCGGGATCCTCCTGGCACATCAGCCGGACGGCGGTGGCGTCGAACTCGTACGCCCGGACCGGTGTGGTCGCCTCGGCGCCCAGGTGCCAGACGTGCGGCCCGAAGAGCCAGGACCAGCCGACGAGTTCGTTGTGCCGCAGGGTCTGGATGACGGCCGCGCGACGGCCCGGCACGCGCATGTCGAGCTCGATGGTGCCCGTGCGGATGAGCCAGATCCGGTCGGCCCGGCCGCCTTCCTCGAACAGGCGTGTCCCCTGTGGGAAGGACACCTCGCGGGCGCTGCGCATCAGCCGGTCCCGGTGTTCGGCGGACAGGGTGCGCAGCATGCTGGGCGTAGGTGTGGTGACCATGGCGTGCCTCCCGGCGGTGTACAGGAACTGCCATGCCCAGCGTGTATCCGCGACCCCGCGACGGCCATGGGCCGTCCGGTTCGCCGCCGGGGCCACTCGGCACCGGCCGCGAACCCGTCGGCGCTGCCCGACGCGCCCCGCGCGCCCGCCCTCGCCTTCGTGCCTGCGGCGTCGCCGGGCTCTCCGTCGCCGCCGACAGCCTGTCTGCGGTGAAGTACTCGCGGGTGACGGTCATCCGGGACGCCACCGGGCTCGCCGTCGACTCCCTGACCGAGGGCGTCCCGGCGGGAGGTACTGCAGGACGCGATGGAGCACCCGGAGGGGTAGGAGATCGAGAAGTACCGGGCCTTCGTCATCACGGTCGGGGGAGGGGCACTCTCACCGGCTGTGAGGCGCTGCTCCAGCCCGCCTTCACCGCCGCGGCCCTGCGCCGCCGCAAGCGGTCGGACTGCACACCGCGCTGGACAGCTCCGGCTTTCTCGGCGCGCGCGACCGGCGAGCCGTCTCGCGCCCACCCTCAGCCGCGCCACCCGCCTCGACCGCCTCGGCGTCCCGATGTGGATCCGCCATGTGCTGGTCACCCCGGTTCCCGACCCGGCCCTGACCGAGAGCGCCCGCGCATGCCTCGGGGAACGCGGCGGCCCGCCTACTGACGTCCGGCCCAGGCGCGATAGGCGGCCACGGCCGTCGGGAGCGTCGGGAAGATGAAGTCCCTGCCGACCGCGTCCGCCAGGCCGTACGCCTCGAGGTCGTCCAGCAGGTCCTGCTTCACGCGGGCGAGCGCGAACACGAGGCCTCGTTGGGTCAGTGTGCGGCGCAGTTCGTCGACCGCGTCGAGGGCGGTGATGTCGACCTCGACATTGGCCTCGGTGTTGAGGACGAACCACCGGACGGGGTCGCTCTGTTGGTCCACGGCGGCCAGGGCGCGACGCCGGAAGTCCTCCGCGTTGGCGAAGAACAGGGGAGAGTCGTAGCGGTACACGAGCAGGCCGGGAATCGTCCGGGCCCGTGGGTAGTCGTCGACGTCGTGCATGCCGGCCACCCCGGGGACCAGGCCTTCGACAGCGTCGTGCGGACGGGCCACCCGGGCCAGCAGTTCGGCCACTGACAGGCCGACGGCGACGATCACGCCGTACAGGATGTCCAGGGCGAGGACGCCGGCGAGGCAGCCCAGCGCGAGGAGCAGTTCCCGTCGGCGGAAGCCTGCGAGACGGCGGAAGCCCGCGAGGTCGATCATGCGGACCGCCGCATAGACGACGAGCGCGCCGAGCACCGCGGACGGTGTGCGCGCCAGCAGCGGACTGAGGAAGAGCAGCACGGCGAGCACCACCGCCCCCGCCACCAGCGAGTACGCCTGGCTGCGCGCGCCGCCCGTGGAGGCGAGCGCGGTGCGACTGGCGCTGCTGGTCACCGGGAAGCCGTGCAGTGCCCCCGCGCCCAGGTTCGCCGCGCCCAGGGCAAGGAACTCCTGGTCGGCATCGAGCCCTGGACCTTCGTCGTCGCGGTCGGCGAACGCCCGCGCGGTGAGGATGAAGTCGGTGTAGGCGACCAGCAGCACTCCGAGCGCCGGCAGCACGAGACGCGGCAGCTCGCCCAGGTCCGGGACGGCGGGACTCGGCAGACCGGACGGGACATCGCCGATCACCTTCAGCCCGTACCGCCCGTCGAGGTCGAACACCACGACGGCGGCGGTGCCGACCACGAAGGCGACCAGAGGGCCGGGCACCGTACGGGCATAGCGGGCCGTCACGAAGAGGAAGACGAGTACGACGGCGGAGAAGACGACGGTCGCCGGGTCCGCGTCGGGCAGGCGGACGAGGAAGGACCACAGCTGGGGGAAGAACTCGGCGCCGCTCGTCCGTACGCCGGTGAGCCTGGGCAGCTGATCCACCATCATGATGAGCGCCACGCCGGCGAGATACCCGGTCAGGACGGGGCGGGACAGCAGGTCGGCGAGGAAGCCCAGCCGCACCGCCCGGGCGACCAGGCAGAGCAGCCCGACCGTGACCGCGAGGGCCGCCGCCAGCGAGGCGTAGCGCCCGGAGTCGCCGGCGGCGAGCGGTGCGATCACGGTGGCCGTCATGAGGGCGGTAGTGGACTCGGGGCCGACCGACAGCAGCCGCGACGAACCGAACAGGGCGTACAGCGCGAGCGCCGGCAGGATCGCCCACAGCCCGGCGACCGGAGGCAGCCCGGCCAGCCCCGCGTACGCCATGACCTGCGGCACGAGATACGCGGCCACGGTCACACCGGCGAGCAGGTCACCCGTCAGCCACGCGCGCCGGTAGCCAAGGAGCGTGACGAGTCCGGGCACCAGCCGGCGCCATTGCGGGACGTGTGTGGCCGGGCCCTGGGTCATGTGTCGCCTTCCGCCGTCTCCCCTCATGATCCACCGGCATGTGCGCTGCGGCGAGACCCACCTTCCCGGCGTGCCGCACCCAGCCCAACGGCCGCTGAGAACAGGGCCGTTCGGCCCCGAGCCGTGCCGTAGGGCCCGGACGTACGTCAGCGGCTCGCGGAGTCCAGCGCCGACTGGAGCGACTGGCGGTAGCCGTCGCTCGTGTACGTGGCTCCGGAGACGGTGTCGATGTCGGCGCTCTGGGCCGTGAGCGCCTCACTGGTCAGCTGCGGGATGGCGTAGGCGTTGATCTGCTGATCTCTCGGGTTCTCCTGGGGGTAGGCGACCGCGGTGACGTCGGTGAGCTTGCCGTCCTTCAGCGTGACCCGGACCTGGACGGGCCCCCAGCGGGTCTGGACGGAATCCCCGGTGAGGGTCTGCGTCCCCGTGGCGGCGGATCCGCCGGACCCGCTCGCCCCGGCCGTCCCGCTCGACGCGCTGGAACTGCTGGACGGCGCGGGGGAGGACACAGCCCCGACTACGGCCGGAACCGTGTGCGGCTTCAGCGACAGCAGCAGCACCATCCCGGAGACGGTCGCGGCGCTCGCCAGCACGATGCGACGCAGCGGACGGTTCTTCTTCAACGTGTGCAAGACGGCCTCACAGCTCGAAGGACTCGTGGTGGATGCGGCGGTCGGGGACTCCGGCGGCGCGCAGCGCCTCGTACAGGTCCTGCGCGAACCCGTGGGGGCCGCACAGATACACGTCGTGGGCGTCCAGGTCGGGCATCGCCGCCCGCAGGGATCGGGCCGTCAGGTCGGGGCGCCGGCCGTTCGGACCGTTGAGCGCGTAGAGCACCTTCGCCGCGCGCCACCGCGCGACGGTCTCCAGCTCGCCGCCCAGGGCGAGATCCTCGGCCGAGCTGGCGCGGTAGAGGAGGGTGACCTCGCCGGGCAGCGTCTCGAACAGGGCCCGCAGCGGGGTGATGCCGACGCCGCCCGCGATCAGCAGTGACTTGTGCGCGCTCCGCCGGTCCGCTGTCAGGGCCCCGTACGGTCCCTCCGCCCACACGCGGGTGCCGGGCCGCAGCAGGCCGACGGCGGCGCTGTGGTCGCCGAGCGCCTTCACGGTGATGCGCAGCAGGTCGGGGCGCGGCGGCGCAGACAGGGAGTACGGCGTGGAGGTCCAGCGCATGCCCTCGGTGAGGAACCGCCAGCGCAGGAACTGCCCCGGCCGCGCGCCCATCTCGTCCAGCCGTCGGCCGCGGACGACGACCGAGTACACGCCCGGGGCCTCCCGGTGCACGGAGTCCACCCGTAGCCGGTGACGCAGATTCAGCCGGACCGGGGCGAGGATCCGGAACCACCCGACCAGGGCCGCGACGCCCAGGTACAGCGCGTACCAGGCGGCCTGAGCCGGACGGCTGCCCACGAAGTCGGACCCCAGGGCGAGCTGGTGGCCGAAGGTGAGGAAGACCGCCGCGTACGTGAGCAGGTGCACGTAGTACCAGAACTCGTGACTGACCCGGCGGCGCACCGCGCGGGCCGAGACGATCCCGACCGCGAACAGGATGACGGTCCCGGCGGTGGCCTTGAGCATCTCCGGGTAGTCCAGGACCACGGTGAGCGTCTCGTGCATGATCGAGGAGCCGTCCTGGGCGGCGTACCCGAGGAGTATCAGCACGACGTGCGCCACCAGCAGACAGACCGTGTAGCGGCCCGCCATCGCGTGCCAGCGCGTCACCCGGTCCGTCCCGATCCGTCGCTCGAGGAGAGGGACGCGCGCCATCAGAGCGACGAGGACGGCGCAGGCGTACCCGCCCAGCAGCCCGGCGAGCCGCCCGGCCCCCGTCAGCCAGCCCACGGCGCCGACGACCGAACCCGTGTCGAACCACCACAGGGCGACCACGGCAGCGGCCCCGACCCACAGAACGGCGAGCACGGGGCCCACGGGGGAGCGCCTCGGCGCGGGAGGTGCGGGGGCGACCCTTCGTTGCGCGTACACCGTCGTCATCCACATGTCCCTTCGGCTGTCCGTACGACCCCGTCGCCTCGGCCGTCCCGGACGCCACTGTGCCGACGCAACCTCTGAGCCCGCTCTCAGCACCGGGAGGGAGGCGCGGCCCGCCGCAGGTGGGAAGGGCCGCCGAGACGATCGGAGCCGACCGACGGTACGCGGACTCATAGTGAACTCAGAGGGGGGACGCAGCCCGGAAGACGGGCGAGGCCGCATCCTGGTACCTGAGATGAATACTTCCCGCCACCGCGGCTCCGGCCGCACCGAGCTGACCCGAACCGACGGCGCCCCGCTCCGGGTGCTCGTCGTCGACGACGACCCCGACCTCGCGGAGGTCCTCTCCGGCGCCCTGCGCTATGAGGGATGGGAGGTGCGCACGGCGGGCGACGGCGCCTCGGCCGTCGCCGAGGCACGCGAGCTGCTGCCCGACGCCGTCGTCCTCGACGTCATGCTCCCGGACACCGACGGCTTCGCCGTGCTGCGTTCACTGCACGCCGTGCGCCCCGATGTGTGCGTGCTGTTCCTGACCGCGCGCGACGGCGTCGAGGACCGCATCGCGGGCATCACGGCGGGCGGCGACGACTACGTGACGAAACCGTTCAGCCTGGAGGAGGTCGTCGCCCGCCTGCGCGGCCTGCTGCGCCGGGCCGGCATGGCCCGGCAGACGGAGGACGGGCCACGCCTGACCGTCGGCGATCTCGTCATGGACGAGGAGGCCCGCGAGGTCACCCGCGGCGGCGAGCTCGTCGAGCTGTCCCCGACGGAGTTCGAACTGCTGCGTATGCTCATGCGCAATCCGCGACGCGTGCTCAGCAAGGCGCAGATCCTCGACCGCGTATGGTCCTACGACTTCGGCGGGCAGGCCCACGTCGTCGAGCTCTACATCTCCTACCTGCGCAAAAAGGTGGACGCGGGCCGTCCGCCCATGATCCACACGGTGCGGGGCGTCGGATACGTGCTCAAGCCGGTGATCCGGTGAGGACGCTCCCGCGCGGGACGAGACGGTGGCTGCCGCGTCTGCCCTGGCCGCACACGATGCGGGCGCGGCTCACCGCCGGCCTTGTCGTGCTGCTCGCCGTCAGCTGTGCGGCCGTCGGGGTGGCGGCGGTGGTGGAGCTGAACGGCTTTCTCACCGGCCGCCTCGACCAGCAGCTGCGCGAGACGGGCGCGCGGTTCCCGGCCAGCCTGGAGCACGACGGGAAGCAGCTCTCGGACCTCCCCCAGTCTCGAAAGGACTCGGCCGGGGGGACCCTCATCGATGACGGGGACGGGGACGGGGACGGTGACACCCGCCGTCAGTCCGCCGGAACCTTCGGTGCCCGGCTGGTCGGCGCCACCGTCACGAACGCCGCGGTGGTGGCGTCCGGCAGCGGTACGGGCACGGCGACGGTTGTCCTCGGCGCGCGGGACAGGAGAAGGCTCGCCGAGCTGCCGGCCGACGGCGAGGGGCACACAACCGAGCTGGCGTCGCTGGGCGACTACCGCATGATGGCGACCGAGGGCAGGGACGGCGACGTCCTGGTCACCGGGCTGCCCATGGAGTCCGTGGAGGCCACCGTCCACCGGCTGGAACTGGTCGCCGCGATTGTCTTCGGCGCGGCCCTCGCCGTCGCCGGAGTCGCGGGTGCTCTGTGGGTGCGCTGGTCGCTGCGACCGCTCAGCAGGGTGGCCTCGACCGCCACCCGGGTCAGTGAACTGCCGCTCTCCAGCGGCGAGGTGGCGCTTCCGCCACGAGCGCCCGAGAGCGACCCGCGCAGCGAGGTGGGACGCGTCGCCGGTGCCTTCAACGCGATGCTCGGTCACGTCGAGGACGCGCTGACCAAACGGCACGCGAGCGAGGAACGGCTGCGCAGGTTCGCCGCCGACGCCAGCCACGAACTGCGCACGCCCGTGGCATCGGTCCGCGGTCACGCGGAACTGGCGCTGCTGCATCCAGGCCCGGTGCCGCAGAAGGTGGTGCGGGCCCTGGAGCGCATCGAGGCAGAAGCGGCCCGCATGGGCGAGATGGTCGACGACCTGCTGCTCCTCGCCCGCCTCGACGCCGGCCGCCCGCTGGAGCGCCTTCCCGTCGACCTGACGCGCCTGGTCCTGGACGCAGTGACGGACGCGCAGGCCGCGGGGCCCGGACACCGCTGGACGCTGGAGCTGTCCGAGGAACCGGTGACCCTGCCTGGCGACGCCCACCGGCTCCATCAGGTGCTGGCCAATCTGCTGGCCAACGCGCGCCTGCACACCCCCGTCGGCACCACGATCACCATCTCGCTGGGGACCGGCGGCGGGACGGCGGAGCTGAAAGTACACGACGACGGCCCCGGCGTCGCCGTGGACGTCCAGCCCAGGGTTTTCGAGCGCTTCACCCACGGGGAGCGTCGCCGCACGGAGGGCGCGGGCGGTGGCACCAGTGCCGGTCTCGGCCTGTCGATCGTGGCGGCGGTGGCAGAGGCCCACGGTGGAAACGTCACTCTGGAAAGCGGTCCGGGGTCGACGACCTTCACCGTACGGCTTCCTACCGGCAGCGAGTGATCAGCAGCCGTCGCCCATCCCTGCCCTCGCCGTCCTTCCCGCCACTCCCAGCACACCACCAGGGCCGACCGGCCCCCATCCCGGGGCGACAGGCACCCGCGAGCCTCCCACTGGCCGGACCGGGGCCCGTGCGGCCCCGGTCCCGCGTACAAGGACCGTTCCCAGGAGCCGGCCGCACAGACACGCTCAGGGACGCGCCCACCCTGGGGGACCGGCACGGGGAGCCTCAGTGAGGGGTCAACTCCCGCAAGGACGCGAGCAGTTCCTGACCGTCCGGGACACCCAGCCCCGTGCAGGCGTTCCAGCCCCGGCCGGCCCGGAAGGCGCCGTTGCTGCCTTCGACGATCTGTCGGAAACCCCGTGAAGTGTGACCGGGCGTGACACCGTCGTAGAGCAGCGGATGGAGCATGCCGAGCGGTCGGCCCAGCGCTTCGACCATGCGGCAGGTGAGGGCCGCCCACAGGGGGGCGACGGCACTGGTGCCACCGATGACCGAGTGGCGGCCGTTCACCAACACCTGGTAACCGGTTGCCGGGTCAGCGACGCCTGAGACATCCGGTACACCACGGCCCGGGGCATTCCCGTTCCGCGGAACGCCGGCCGTGTTCTGCCACACCGGAAGGCCGAACGCCTCGCTGACACCGCCCCCGGTGGCACCGCCGCCATCGCCGCCGCCCCACACCCGTTCGTTGCGCACCTCACCGGTGGCAGGGTCGGCGTCCAGACGGGTGCCGCCACAGGCCAGGGCGTGCGGGCTGGACGCCGGGAAGTCGGTGTGCGGCAGGCCGTCCCCGACCCCGTCACCGCTGCCGTCGTCACCGGCCGCGACACACACCGTCACGCCGAGAGCTGCGGCGTCGGCCAGCGCCTCGTCGAACACGAGTCGGGCCTGCTCGGTCCAGAAGATCTCCGGCGCCCCCCAGCTGATGCTCAGCGCTGTCGGCGTCGGGGTGGCGTGCACGGCCTGGCTCACTGCGGCGACGAAACCCTGGTCGGTGTTGTGCGCGAAGTACACCTTCTGCTCTGCGCCCGGTGCCAGTGCGCCCGCGACCTCGATGTCCAGCAGCACCTCGTCATCGGCGTCCTCCCCGGGGTGATTCCGGGCGGTCCCGACGCTCACCGCGGTCACCCGTGGCATCGGCAGCCCCAGGGACTCGAAGTAGGTCTCCAGCTCCGCCGGCCTGAAACCACCGCCAAGTTCGATCAGCGCCAGCGTCTGTCCGCCGCCGTCGGTGCCGGGTGGGAAGCGGTACACGTTCGCAAGCTGCGTCGGCTTGTACGAGATCCGTCGGGCCTCCGCCCGGGCGTGCCGTAGCCGGGGACGCGCCTGCGGCCGGTCGTCCAGCCCCAGCACCGCCACGACCACACCGTCCAACGCCGCGGGAACCTGCAGCGGGCCCACACGGTGCCGGTGCTCGACGGGCACCCCGGTGGCCGGGTCGGGGCTGGTCGCCCGGGACAGTTCCGTACGGAATGCCTCGGCCATCTGCTCCGCGGTGCCCGACACCTGGACCCGGCGGGAGGCCAGGTCGACCCCGGTCACCTGCACGCCGTGATGGCCCAGTACCTCCCGCACGAGGTCGGCATCGGCCGAATCGGCACCGTATTGCTGCGCCAGCTCGGTCTGCGAGATCGTCTCCGGCCCCACGATCAGGTCATGCGGGACCTCCGCCCGGCGCCGCAGCATGATCGTGGCCTCCACGGGAGCCGCCGCATCGAGGGGGCCCTCGGAACGCGCCTTGGGCGCGGCCGAGCGTTCACTACCGGGAATGGGCGCATAATCGGTCATAGCTCAAAGCATCGCCCCGACTACCCTCCGTCCGCATGTCGAGACCTCAAGACTCGTGAGTCCACACGGCGAGGTTCATGACCACGCGCACGAACGACGCGTTTCAGGCCGTGGTCCGCAGTGCGGCCGGCCGCGATGAGCCGTTCAACGACATCGCGGCGCTGGGCGGCGGTCACGGCGGTGGCGTCGTCGGCCGGACCGAGCCGGACCGCACCCAGGATCTGCGTCCAGGAGGTCGGGCCCATTTCCACTACCGTGACAAACGGGTACGGCCAGCCGGGAATGAACTGCGAGGCAGTCTTCGCCCGGCCGCAGACGTGGCAGAACAGCCGGTCCGGCGAGCACGGCGCGTCCGATCGCAGCCACGGAGAGACGTCCACCGCCAGGACCAGCCCTCCGTCCGGGAACCGAGGCAGCGACAGGCCGGCCAGCAACGACCGCGGTCGGCCGACATCGATCCGCCCCTGGTTGAGACCGACGACGACGAAAGCACGAGTCGGGCTACTGCCGGAGCAGCGCGGGCATCATGCTGAGATGGCCGCTCCCCACCCCCCGCCGCTCGCCGTCGACGACCGCGGCAACGCCCTGATCTCCTTCGCTCCGGGAGCGGAGGACAAGCCGCCCAGCGACGCACCCCTGCCGCTTGCGCTGGTGGCCCTGTGGCGCGGCGATCGCGTCTTGGTGGCCTTCAACCGGTTCCGGCAGGCCTGGGAACTGCCTGGCGGACAGATCGACCCCGGCGAAACCCCTCGCCAGGCAGCCGCCCGCGAGTTGCTGGAGGAAACCAACCACGTAGCCGAAGGGGAGCTCTGCTTCGTCGGCTTCGCGAGATTCGTACTGGCACCCGACCAACATGCCGAATACGGTGCCCTATTCACCGGCCAGTCCGCTGACATCTCACCGCTCTTCACGTCCAACGACGAGATCGCGGCCACCCGGTGGTGGGACCTTCGGGAGTCTTTGCCAGGACGACTCCAACCGCTGGATGCCTACCTTGCAGAGCTCAGCCACAACACACCATCCATCACCCGCCAGGGCACAGCCAGAGGTTGAGCTCAGCATGTTCCTCGACCTCGGTTGCTAAGCGCTTGCCGTGGGCGAATTGAGGTGCGGGCGGGCACCATGCCGGTCAGACTCGAGGACATGACTGAAAAGATCACCCGCATCAACCCTGAGCAGCTGCATGAGACGCCCGGCTACCACCACATCACAGTGGTGGAGGCAGGCCGTACGGCCTATCTGGCGGGGCAGTGCCCGCTGGATCGGAACGGTGACCTCGTCGGTTCCGGTTCCCTTGAGACCCAGGTCGACCAGGTTGTTGCGAACGCGCTTACGGCCCTGGCAGCGGTGAGTGCCCAGCCGCAACGCGTGGTGCGGTCAGTGATCTACGTGCGGAGCGACGAGAGGGATGTTCTCGGAGCTGCGTGGCACAGGCTCACCAACTCCGCCCTGGGTCCGGCGTTCACCACGGCCAGCACGCTCTTGGGCGTCACCCAGCTGGGCTTTCCCGGACAGCTCGTCGAGGTGGATCTCACTGTGGCACTGCCCTGACTGAGCTTTCTCACAGACGGGCTCTCGAACGGTGTCTCGAACTGGGTGACCAAGTTGGGTATTCGCCGGACGCTGGGGCGGCCTTCGTCTGATCATGGGCTCCGCCCAGGACACACGTGGCCACAGCGCAGGCCGTGTGGGTGCGTTGAACGAACTGTTCGACCTCACGGACGCGTTGCTGTGCGCGGACGGTCCGGTGAGGGAGCCGGTGGACCTGACCCTGGGTGGCTGAGCACCGGAGTGGGCACGGCGCAACGTACGACGCGCTGGACTGTGGGAACGTGGACGCGCCCCGGTTGCGGCAGGTGCTGGCGGGCCTGTCCACGCCGCAGGCCGCCGACGGACGCCTGGTGCTCGCGGTCGACGTCAGCAACTGGCTCCGCCCGGAGGCCCAGACCAGCGCAGAGCGTTTGTTCTGCCACGTGTACGGCCGCAGCGGACGGTCCTCGGACCCAGCTTCTGGATGCCGTCCGTCTCGGACCGGACGACGATGTCGCCGAGGTCACCGCCGCCCAGGTCCACCGGGTGGTCATGGACCTGATCGAGATGGGCCGCTGGCATGTCGGCGACCGCGACATCCTGGTCGTCTTCAACGCCGGCTACGACGCCCCGCGCATGGCCCACCTCCTGCGCGGACTGCCGGCGGAGGTCCTCGGGCGCATGCGCAGACCGGGTCATGCGCCGTCTGATGCCCTCCCGCAAGGAGTTCTGCCTGGCCTACCCTCACGGCGGCCACCCGCCCAAGCACGGCAAGGAGTTCCGCTTCGCCAGGCCGGAGAGCTGGGGCGAGCCGGACGCGACGACGGTGCAGGTCACCGACCGGTACGGCACCACCCGGGCGATGGCCTGGGACCGTATCCATCCCCGCCTGACCACGCGTGCCGCATGGATCGACCGCACCGGCGAACTCCCCATCATCGAGGGCATACTGATCCGCCTCCAGGTCGACCGCCTGCCCGGCGGCGGAGACCCGCTGCCCCGCTGGCTGTGGTCGTCGGCACCGGTCTGAGCGGCGTAGTTCAGGGCCGTCGGGACACTGATGGCTCGCAGGCTCCCGCCGGGACGGGGGCGGCGGTACCCGCGTCCCTCGGTGGGGACGCTCCCGGCAGGGGGCGCAGGAGGGTGACACCCCGCGTGGGCAGAACTCAGGGTCGACCGCGCTCGTGCACGGGTCGGCCGTGGTGACGAGCCTGCCGGCTTCGGTACCCCAGGTGGGGGCTCAAAGACGCCAGTCATCGCAACATCCCGCCTCCCCGGCACGCTTCTCCATCTGGAGCGGCAAGGCTGACCCCCGGGCGCTCGCCGAAGGCCCGGCCGACGCTGTGACGGCGAAAAACTGGTGTGCAGGGCCGATGGAACCGGGTAACGTCTTGGTCATGTTCTTCCAGATGCGGATTTACGAGTGAGAGCGTGATGGGCCCCTGCTGACGTCCTTCGGCGTCGCCGTGCCCGTCCCCACCGATGAATACGTAGATCACTTCACAACATTCCGGGAGAACCCGTGAGCAAGAACATCAACAACCCCGTGGGCATGGGCGGCGGCCAGCGCAAGAAGCTGTCGCGCGCCGAACGGCAGAACAACGGTCCGTACCGCAACCTCGACCGCCAGGGTGCCGCCGACCAGAAGGCGGAGCTGGTGCGCAAGATGCGCGAGAGGGCAGGCACAGCCGAGGGCGCCGGGCAGGCGAGCGACGACACCGCACAGAGTTGACGCACCGCCTCCGTAGGGTGGCACCGCACGGGGCAGGGCCCGGACCGCGACGCGCGGTCCGGGCCCTGCTGCCGTACCGGGCGCGGCCTGCCCCGCTCAGCTCTCGGCCGAGCGCCCGCGCCTCAGCCGACCCTCCCGGGGCAGCCGCAGATTCAGCAGCCCCGTCATTGCCGCCACCCTGAGCTGCACCAGCCGTGTCACCACCAGCGCGTTCCCCGTGCCCAGCCCGGGCGACACCGTCAGCAAAAGTGCGCCGGGCGTCGCGGGCCGGGAAGGGACCACCACATGCCAAGGCGCGGCTCCGCGAAGTGTCTGCACATCCACGGCAGCAGCCCCGTCGCCGATATCGACCGGCCACGCAGTACCGCAAGGAGGCGAGCGACGACGCCGGACGCACGGGCAGTACCAGCACGAGTGGGAGGGCGAGTTCCTGATGCTCGACATAACCGACGCCCTCTACACGCGTGCTGCTCCGTTGACCAGGCCGGCTGCGGAGTGACGATGCAGCGCCCGCACCGAACCAGTGGGCTGATCCGCTACATGCCCACTCGCTGGGCCCCGGGGCGGCCCGGGCGTCGTTCGGGAGCGTCCTGCTGGCGCGATCGAGGCTGGATGCGGATCCACAGGGCAGGGTGACAATGCCGAATACGGCGACCGCCTCTTCGCCCGGGTGGCCGAGGCCGTGGCCGCCGCTCTGCGGTAGCGTCGCCTCAGGGGCGACGCCGTACGAAGCCCAGGTAGGCGAAGCCTTCGCCCTCGCGCGGCGCCCGGGTCCAGGACCGGGTGGTGAACATGGGGAGGCTGCCCTGGGACAGGGCGAAACAGGGAAGCGAGATGCCCAGTTCGGCGTGCAGGGTCTCCAACAGGCGTACCTCTCGGTCTGGATGGGTGTCCGGTGAGCCGACAAACCGCACGGGATCCAGGGTGTCGGGTATCGCACCCGAGCGCCGGATGTCGTTGCCCCGCACCGTGAACGCATAGAGTTCCACGCCGCGTTCGGCCACCGAGACATGGAATGCGGCCGGGTGATCAGCCGAGTGCCGCTGCGGCTCACGCCACACCACCACGGCGCGACCCGACGCGGAGGCGGCCGCGGCGGGGGACTGGAACAGGTGGCTGATGCCCTGGCGGGACTGACCGTCGAAGGCGAAGGCCCATCCCTCGCTGCAGCGGCCGGCCATGACCGCGGCCCGGTCCTCCCAGAGCTCGACGCCCTCCCGCTCGTGGTTCTGCCTCAACGGCCGGTGCGCCCTGGCCGCGTGCACGGGCGCACTCAGTTCGGCACCCGCTTCGCCTATCAGAGCGGGCAGGCCGGCGGGGTCGGCGCCCTCGACCCAGACACAGCGGTACGCGTCGAACGGCCGCCCATGTATCCCGGTCGTCGTCACCCAGGTGAGACCCGGCGGGTCGAGATCGGGCACCGGCTCGGGAGCGGGCCCGGACTCGCCTGCGCGCGGAGTCGCGAGGATCTCTCGCCCGCGCTGCGGGGTGATCAGCGACCCCAGAACCGGATCGGCGAGCAGGCCAAGGGGCGCGAGCAGCAAAGGCCCAGGTGGTATCCACTGCGTAAGCGCGTCGCGCAGCATTCGCCACGCGGCATCGGTCGCTCCCCATCGGGCCGACTCCCGGGCCTCGTTGACGGCCCGGCCCCACGCACCCGGCGGCGCATAGCGATGGGTGCCGTCGCGCAGCGCGCTCAACAGGCCCTCGGCGATTCCCCGGTCGACCCCACGGGCGGCCATCATCCCCAGCCAGTGGTCGTCTCCGCCCAGTCGCCATTCGCCGGAGGCCGGTTCGATGGCCGACACCGTAAGGAGGTCGGGCAGATAGCGGGGGTCAGCCACGAGAGAGCCGTAGTCCCGCCGAGCGCGGGGAGCCGCCAGATGTTGCAACTGGTTCAGCAGAACGGCGCTGTTCGGTCGCCCGAAGGACCGCGCCTCCTCGAGCAAGGGCAGGGCCTCCTCATGCCGTCCGCGCAGGGCGAGGAGGCGGGCCTCCTCGACCCGGGCGTCCTGGGCGCGCGTGGTGGCGTTCTCGAAGTCCGGCCGCCCCACCCGGTCGCGGTGGAAGCTCCGGTACATGGCCTCCATGTAGGCACGAAACGACGGGTAGCGGTCCGGGTATTCACCGCTCCAGCCCTTGTAGAGGTAGAGCGCCCATTCGCCGTGCTCGTCGAGGTCGCCCGGGTCGAGCAGAGCCAGTGTCATATCGGAGTCCGTCTCCAGGCGCAGGGATCGCTGCCACATGCCGGCGAGTAGGACTTCCTGCTCGTGCGGGTCGTCGCCCAGGTTCTCCTCGTACACCTCGGTCAACCCGTACGGATCCCGGGACCAGTCGATGTCCGCGATCCCACCGAGCTGATAGACCCCGGCCGTCTGCTCCACACGCCATCCGTCGCTCGCGGCCAGGAACTGGCGGTAGGAGGGCGGCAGTCGCATGCCCAGCCGTTTCTCGACCGCGGTGATCGCGGCCTCGCCCGCACCTGGCCTGCCCAGCCTGACGGGACCCTGACCGCCGTCCCCGTCCTCCTCGTGCTCGGCGCTGGGAACCCACTCCTCCTGCCAACGGCCGAGGAAGTCCTGCCAGTTGAAAAATTCGTCGCTCATGAACGAGAGCGTGCCAGCCACCACTGACAACGAGTCACTCAGAAGGCTTCCGCCGTCCGTTCTTGACGGCGGTTGGTCGGGGACGGTGCGTTGTCGGCGCCGGGCTGCCGGGGCGTGTCCGGATAGTGGCCTGCCGATTTTTGTCGCGTCCTCACGATCCTGACCGCCCGGTTGGCCCGGTACCGGCAACGCGACGCGGCTCGGAAAGGCTTCTACCTGGTCAGATAGCCACAGCCAGGACCCCGCTCATAGGGGACCCCGCTCATAGGGGCTGTGAAAGGCAAGTGACAGATGAGGCGATGCGGAACCTCGCTTACCAGAGGGCGTCTTGCTCGGCTGACGTCCCGCCGCAGCCGCCTTCGCCTTGCGGTACCCCGCACAAGGACTCGGAGCTGATGCTGAGTTCCCGGGTGACCGCTGTGACCGTCTTGCCCGAGGAGTCGACGAGCGCGATCGCGTCCCGCTTGAACTCTTCGGTGTACTGCTTCGTGTACTTGCTTCCCACCTGGTGCTACTTCCTCTGGAACCTCAGGTCCAGTCTCCAGGTGTCCACGATCAAGGGGAAGGTTCGGTGTCTCGCACGGCCCGGTGAGCCGTCGGCAGGGAACGACGCGCGGAACTGCTGGTGCGCCGGCACCAGGCAGGTGACAGGGCAGTGCCGGACGTAGGTGCACCGCGGCGGTTCGACCGCCGGTGCGGCGGCACGGTTGCGGAGTTGGCCGACGAGTTCGGTGTCGAGCTCGTCGACCCCGCCGAGGTCGCCCAGCGCGGCGGCAACGTCGTCGGGTTCCTGAACCTTTTGTGCATTTACGACCTTCCGCCCGAACGGGATCAGCAGAGTCCGCAGCCCAAACGGGTGTCGACCTCCCGGGTCAGGCGGGCGAGGCAGCCGGGCGGGGGCGCGTTTCGTACATGCGGACCGTCACGAGAAGCCCCGACAGGGCGGTGAGGGCGGCGACGGCCCAGACGGCGGTGGTCAGGCCGTAGGCGTCGGCGAGTACTCCGGCGAGAAGGGCGCCGATGGCGAAGCCGCCGTCGCGCCACAGCCGGTAGACGCCGACCGCGCGGGCGCGCCAGGCGGGGTGGGCGACGTCGCCGATGGCGGCGAGCAGGGTGGGGTAGACCAGGGCGGTGCCGGCGCCGAGAAGGACCTGGGCAGTGGCCCAGACGGGGAACGTGGTGCCGACGCCGACGAGGGCGAGGGAGATGGCCTGCAGGAGCATGCCGACGGTGATCAGGTGCTTGCGGCCGATCCTGTCGGACCACCAGCCGGTGAGCAGCTGCCCGAATCCCCACACCGCCGGGTAGAGAGCGGCGAGTACACCGATGGCGGCGACGGACAGGCCATGGGTGGCGAAAAGAAGCGGGAAGATGCCCCAGGCGAGGGCGTCGTTGAGGTTGTTGACCAGGCCGGCCTGACTGGCGGCGGACAGGGCCTTGTCGCGGAAGCTGGTGATCCAGGCGATCTGGCCGGTGGTCAGCTCCCCGCGGTGGTCGGGGTTGCTCGGCACGGGGTGGAAGGCGGCCTCGGCGAGGGCATGGCCTCGGGTCTCGCGGACAGCCAGGGTGGACAGACCCAGGGCGAGGGCGGCGTAGGCCACGCCGAGGAGGAAGGGGGCGGGGCGGAGCCCCCAGTGGGCGGCGAGGGCGCCGGTGGCCAGGGCGGTGGCGGCGAGGGCGACGTAGCCGGAGGCTTCGCTCGATCGACACCGCGCGCTGGAGGTGGGCCGCGAGCAGCGGCGGGGACTTCTCCAGCAGCCGCTGGATGCGCGTCCACAGTTCCCCGGTGCCGTCGTCGGCCTGCATCAGCTGCTCCACGACGATACGGGCCGCGTTGGCGAACGCGGTGACCGGCGGCTCGTCGGCCGGGCGTGCCTCCAGGGCGGGAAAGATGGCCTCGTCGGCCTCGGTGATCAGGGCCAGGGCGACCTCGTCCGGCCCGCCCAAGTGATCGAGGCCATCCGGCAGCTGCGTGAGGCGGGCGCCGTGACGGCGCAGCCTCGTGCCACCCACGCCAAGACATGATTGAGCCTGACGGCGACGCCGCCCACTACCCGTCCGTCAGCAGAGCAAGGCGCCCTCTGGTGAGACGCCGCGAGGGCACATCCAGGGCACATGAGCCTGGGAAACGACGTTGACCCGCGGGAACTACGGAGAGAAGTCTTCCCGGGTAAACGCCCATTTCCCTGCGAAGCCCCAGGTCAGCCCTCTCCCGCCACCAATCGCTGGGCGTTCGGCAGCGAGGTGCCGTCCGCCAGGGCTTCACAAGCCACCTGGAGTACCTCGGTGCCCAGCTCGGCCGCCGTGAGGTAGGTCAGGCCCGGCAGCCCGATGGTGCTGGGGATCGTTTCGAGTGGCTTCAGCGGGAGTGGAGGGACGGGTGCCGGCGGCTTCGTCGAAAGTCGTCATGCTGTGGTCCTCGGCTCGTTCGGTTCGCTCTTCCGCGGCCCGGTGCCGTTCGTCGTCAGCGGGCCGCTCGGGCCGCGATGCGGGACACCGGCCGGCGCCGTCAGGCGGTCAGGGACTCCACGCGGCGCATCACCTCGCGGCAGAACGCGCCCACTCCGTTCGGGTCGTCGGTGAACTGCGAGGGCTTGACGCAGAAGGTGGTGAATCCCTGGGCCATCTGCTCGGGGATGGCCTCGAGGGCCTGTGCCAGGTCGGCGCAGGAGTTGTCGTCGGGGAACACGGCGCGGGTGCCGCCGATCATCTCCAGGTCGGAGATGTCGCGGCCCGCGGCGGCCATCGCGGCCTTCAGCGTCTTCATGTGCTCGGGCGTCACCTTGCCCAGCGGGTTGAAGGCGTGGCCGTACCGGACGATCCTGCGGACCATCGCGTCGTGCATGCCCGCGCCACCGAAGCACAGTCGGGGGCCGTCCGGGCGGTATGCCTTGGGCTCGAAGTAGACGTCGTGGAAGGTGTAGTACTCGCTCTCGTGAGACACGGGAGAGGGGCCCCACAACTTCGCCCAGATCTCCAGGTGTTCGTCGAGGAGCTTGCCGCGCCGGGAGAACGGGACGCCGAGCGCCGCGTACTCGTCCCGGCTCCAGCTGACGTTGGGCAGCACGATCAGGCGGCCCTCGGAGAGAAGGTCGAGGGTGCCGAGCTCACGGGCCAGGAGCAGGGGGTGTCGCAGGGGAGCGATGACCGCCGAGGCGGCGAGGCGCAGGCGATCGGTGACAGCGGCGATCGCGCTGAGCAGCATGAGCGAGTTGGGCCACGGGGTGTGGGGGTCCTGGTTGCCGGGCAGGGCGTAGTCGCGGGGGTTGCCCATCACGCCGCCTGCTCCGGCGTCGGGGCCGAGCACGATGTGTTC
>NZ_JBITJV010000013.1:0-253976 GCF_044460385.1 Streptomyces sp. NPDC050121
GCGCCCTGCTCACCGCGATCCCCACGCTGATCGTGTACTTCGTCCTCCAGCGCCAGTTCGTCAGCGGCCTGACCCTGGGCGCCAACAAGGGCTGACGGAAACCTCCCACTCGATCCCCACACCTTCCCGGAGTCCCACCAGTGAGCACCGCAAGCCGTCTTCATCTGCCCGGCATCGCCTACGGCGGTGACTACAACCCCGAACAGTGGCCCGAGGAGGTGTGGGCCGAGGACATGGCCCTGATGCGAGAGGCCGGGGTGACCATGGTCAGCCTCGGCATCTTCTCCTGGGCCCTGCTGGAGCCTTCCGAAGGCGTGTACGACTTCTCCCGTATGGACAAGATCCTGGACCTGCTCCACGAGAACTCCATCGCCGCCGACCTGGCCACTCCCACGGCCTGCCCGCCCTCCTGGTTCTTCCGCGCCCACCCCGAAGCGCTGCCGGTAGACCGCGACGGGCGCACGCTGTCGTACGGCAGCCGCCAGACGTTCTGCCCGTCCAGCCCCGCCTACCGCACCGCCGCCCTGCGTATCGCGGGCGCGCTAGCCGAGCGGTACGCAGGCCATCCGGCCGTCGCGATGTGGCACGTCCACAACGAGTACGGCTGTCACAACGCGGAATGCTTCTGCGACACCAGCGCGGCCGCCTTCCGGCGCTGGCTGAAGGTGAAGTACGGCAACGACCTGAACGCGCTCAACGACGCCTGGGGCACTGCCTTCTGGAGCCAGTGGTTCTACGACTGGGAGGAAGTCCTCCCGCCCCGCGCCACCGGCGCCGACCCCAACCCCGCCCACCGGCTGGACTGGCGCCGCTTCTGCTCGGACGAACTGCTGTCGCTGTTCACCGCCGAACGCGACCTGCTCCACCGAGCCGCGCCGGACCTCCCTGCCACCACCAACTTCATGGTGATGCACAACTTCGACGCCGTGGACTACTGGCGCTGGGCTCCCGAGCTGGACGTCGTCTCCAACGACCACTATCTGCTCTCCACCGACCCGGAGTCGGAGATCGACATCGCGCTCTGCGGCGACCTGGTCCGCTCCCTGGCCGGCGGGCGCCCCTGGCTGCTGATGGAACACTCCACGGGAGCCATCAACTGGCAACCCGTCAACCGGGCCAAGGGGCCCGGGGAGATGCGCCGCAACGCCCTCTCCCACGTAGCGCACGGCGCCGACGGCATCGCCTACTTCCAGTGGCGTGCCGCGAAGGCGGGTGCCGAGCAGTGGCACTCGGCGATGCTGCCGCACGCGGGCACCGACAGCCAGATCTGGAAGGACGTCGTCCAGCTCGGAGCCGACCTGCGCGCCCTCGCCGAGGTCCGCGGCAGCACCAGCCCGGCCCAAGTCGCCATCGTCTGGGACTGGGACGCCCGCTGGGCCATGGAGCTGCCCTCCCAGCCCAGCTCGGAACTCCGCTTCCAAGACCTGGTGAGGCACTGGTACACCCCGCTGCGGAGGGCGGGCGTGGCGGTCGACTTCATCCGTCCGGACAGCCCGGACCTCGACCGCTACCAGCTGGTCCTCGCCCCCAGTTTGTATCTGGTCGACGATGCGGGCGCCTCCGCCCTGACGGGTTTCGCCGAGCGCGGCGGCACCTTGGCGGTGGGCTTCCACAGCGGTGCGGTGGACGAGAACTGCCATGTCCGCCTGGGCGGTTATCCGGGCGCCTTCCGGGAGCTCCTCGGGGTGCACTGCGACGAGTTGTTCCCCTTGCTGCCCGGCCTTCGGGTCGGTCTGGCCGGCGAGGTCCCGCAGGACGCGACCGCCGATCTGTGGACCGAACGCCTCCGGCTCACCGGGGCGGAAGCCGTCGCCACGTACGCGGACGGACCGTTGGCCGGCGTCCCGGCCATCACCCGCAACGCGTACGGCAGCGGTACCGCCTGGTACATCGCCACCCACCCGGACTCCACTACCTTGTCCGCTGTCCTGGAACGCATCCGCCAGGACGCGGGCGTGCACCCGGAGCGTGAGGTTCCGGCTGGTGTCGAAGTGGTCCGGCGGCGCGGCGCCGACGCGGACTACCTCTTCCTGATCGACCACGCCGGCCACGGTGCCGAGGTCCCCGCCGACGGCGTCGAACTGCTCACCGGCAAACCGGTCGCCGGTTCGGTCAGCGTCCCCGCGGGAGGCGTCGCCGTCGTCCGCGAGCCGCTGCCCGGACCGAGTGCTGAGTGAGGCAGCCAGGACGCTGACCGCTGCGGTTGCATTCCTTCACTCCTGAAGGCCTCGCCGGTCTCCCACCTGACGAGGTTGCCCGGCCGCGCCGTGAGGCTCCGAGCGTTCCTGGGCGCCGGTGCCCGGCCGGTGCGCAGCAGCACCGTGTCAGTGTCTGCAGGAATCTGACTCTGTCCTGCGCGTGTCTTTCCGACGACTGGGCGGCGAGGCTTCCTCGCCGCCTTCCACGTCTGCTGCCCCCGGCGTGCACATGAGGCAGTTCGCTCGCCGTGGCGATCGGTTGGTCGTTCCTTACTTACCTGTAAGTTAGAAGCATGACTACGATCATGGCCGAAGTGGCTGCGACAGAGAGCAATAGTCAATACCTGTGGATCACGGCTGTCCGTTGAGGCCGAGCTTCCTCTTGCAGTAGGGGGAGAAGATCGATCCCCAGCCGGTCCAGACGGCGTGGACCTGGGCGATCTGGGAGGGCAACGGCATGACCGGGAGCAGGTCCCTGCCCTTGGCCCAGTTGGTGAGCAAGCCCTCGGTGGTGTCCACGGCGGAGACGACCATGGTGACCTTCGCGTTGCCGTCGACCCAGGTCTCCCACAATGCCCACCCTTCGGGGCGGGCTTCCACTCCCAGCCGGACACAGGCATGCGGGTAGGTCTCGTCGGTGCCGATGGGCATGGCCTCGGGACGGATGACGGCCACGGCAGCGACAGGAACCTGTGGGCGCCCTGCCTCCTCGTCCAGGCACCCGTCCAGGGGGAAGGGGTAGTGCAGCAGCGCCCGTCCCAGAGCGTTGACACTACGTTGGAGCGGTCCCTCCCCTTCGGTGTCGCAGGCGTACCACTGCTCACCGGCGGCCGCGGAGGCAACTGCCTTGGCGAGCCGTTCGATCTCCCGCAGATAGTCGAGTTCGGAGAGCTCCGGCCTGGTCGGGCAGTGTCGCATCGCTGAGCCGGATCTGTGCACCTGTTTTCGTGTGGTCAGCGGCCTGCTCCAGGCGCTCGACCAGGACGCCGTTCTCGAATCGGGCCCCCGCGCGGACGAGTGCCATCGTAGAACGCCAGCAGTTCGTCCCGGTCGTCGGTGATCTTCGCGGCGGCCTTGGGTCACTTGGTGCCGTAGGTCTTCGCGAACGCTTCAATGGCCTTCTCGGCGTGGGCGCGGTCCTCGGCGTTGCAGATCTCCTGCATCGCCCTGGCCGCGCCGGGCTGAGCCGACTTCGGCAGGCATTGGTGACATTCCGGGATTTGTGTCTCTGTCGACTCCCGCAACCCCTCCGCGAGCGCGATCAACTCCTTGGTGCCGTCCACGCGGACACCGAGCAGGACCAGCACGCACGAATGCGCCTGCCCGAGCCGGACCTTCGGGTGCACCCCGTTGGCCCACACGTAGACGAAATCCCTGTCCGACAGGTCCCGGCTCTGGAACGCGGCATGGTCCTCGCCCCACTGCTTCGTCAGCCGGGTCACAGTTGCGGCCGACAGGCCGGCGGTAGAGCCGAGGAACTGCTCCAACGCCGGCACAAAGTCCCCCGATTGACAGCCCGTGCAGGTAGAGCAGCGGCAGCACTTCCGCCTTCAGCGCGGCGGCCAGCATCTGCCGGGCGCCTTCGCGGACAATCTCGTCGATCAGGGAGCCAGACTCCGTCAAACCGTCGGCATTCACTACGCTGAGCACGGCGTGCCTTCCCGACCCGCGGTGCGAACGCGGGCCTACTCGGTGACCATCACAGGATCATTCGGGAAGGTACGCCCTTCGTGCATCCTCCCGGAACCGATCCACAAGTCCTGAGCATTGCTCCTGATCGATCGCGACGCGTCGCGCTGATTGGGCTATTCGGTTGGTGGAGCGCAGTCCCATGCCGACGACGGATGTGGCGCCGCAGTGCCGCGTCATTGAACTGGTGACCGTCGGGCGCGTCCAACTTCTCGCAAACGATCGCATTGGCTCGGCCCAGTCCCTGGGCGCTGCAGTCACGGAGGCGACGAGGCAGCGTCTCCCGCACCAGCTCCAGCGCGTCATGGGGACCGCTCGAGGACAGGTGCCCGAGGTCCACGAGGCCGCCACAGACGCGCTGGACCGGCTGCGCCACGAGATGGCGGCCTACGCCCAAGCCCCGACAAGGCAACGGCATCGTCCCCAGGGCCTGTCCGGCGGATCAGGTCGCAGGAAAGCAGCGGCGCCTGATCAGCGCAGGTGAGCGGGGGAGGGCGTGCCATCCCCCCGCGTCTGCGGCATGATCCGCCGGACAGACAGGCCCTAGGCCGGCACCGCCGTGCTGAGAAGTGCCTTGAGACTACGGCCGTCGAGTTGCAAGATCGCCGAAAGCCGCGGGCGATCGTCCTGGGCAACAATCTGTTGGGTTTCCACAAACCGCTGTCCGAGCGCTCGGCCTGCGACGACGTACCTCGTAGGTCGATCCGCTCCGAGAGGCTTCAGCCTGCAACGCAGTGCGGCAATACGTCTGCCGCACTGCTTCCGCAGCGTGAGCGCATTGGCGCGGCATATTCTGACGGTCCGTCAGAAAAGTCGGCATTAAGTCAGCATCAGACCTGCCGAAGCCGCCCTCAGATGCCCACACTTTGGAAACGCGGACAGCCTCGGAGGCTCCGGTGCGGCGGCATCCGAGGGGCCGGCCGAGATCGTGGTAGGGGGACAGGCGGAGAGACGGTCCCGGATGCCCGGGATCGTAGACTCGGATTTTCCCAGGTCAGCGCACCCTTCCGCGTGGTTTGAGGGGGGTGTCGGGCAGGGTCGGGGCGCGTAGCGGGGCTCCGTCGTAGCCCTTCACCTCGCCGAAACGGGTTCCTCTCGCCCAGTCGTCGCGAGCCTGCGCGATCTCTTCCTGGGACCGGCCGACGAAGTTCCACCACATGACGAGCTCCTCCTCGAAGGGCTCGCCGCCGAGCAGCATCAGGCCTGCGTCGGACTCGGCCCGCAGGGGCAGTTCGGTGCGTCCGCAGCCGAGGTAGAGCATCGAGCCCGGCAGGACGGGCACCCCGTCCACATGGACCTCGCCCGACATCGACAGCACGCCGTACTCGAAGTCGGGCAGAAGTGGCAGGCGTACGTCGGCGCCGCGGGCGAGCGCGAGATCGGCGCCCACGATGGGGGTGTACGCCGTGCCGGGTGAGGTGGAGCCGTCGAGGTCGCCGAGGAGCACGGTGGCCGTGAGGCCGGGGGCGGTGACGGTGGGCAGGTCGGCGTGGTGCTCGAAGTGGGGGTCGGTGTGCCGGTGGGCGTCCGGCAGCGCGACCCAGAGCTGGGCGCCGTGCAGGTAGCGGGCGTGCGGCCGGGGGCTCTCCTCGGAGTGGCTGATCGCCCGGCCCGAGGTCATCAGGCCGAGTTCCCTGGGCCGGATGGTCTGCAGGCTGCCGGTCGAGTCGCGGTGCAGTACCTCGCCCTCGTGCAGCCAGCTGACGGTCTGCAGGCCCATGTGCGGATGCGGCGGGACCTGCATGCCCGGCTCGTCGGCGATGTCGTCGGGGCCGTAGTGGTCGACGAAGGCCCAGGCGCCGATCATGCGCCGTCCGAGGTTCGGCAGCAGCCGGCGCACCTCGGTCGACTCGCCGAGCTTCACCTGTCGGGGGCTCAGCAGCTCGCGGACTGGTTCGGCGACGACGAATCCGCGGCCGCCGCACACACTCGGTACGGGCGCACGGTCAAGGTTGCTCATGCGGCACAACTTAGCGGTCGGATGTGGAGTTCCGCAGAAGGACCCGGGCAGGCCCTGGATTCGCCGTCCGCAGGTGCCTCAGCCGGTCAGAGTCTCGGCGAGTTCCGTGGTGGCGCGCACGATCTCGGTGTCCGGCTCGGTGAGCAGCTGGCGAATGACGTCTCGCTGGGCGTGCACGGCGTCGCGGGCCGCGCGTTCCCAGCCCACGTAGTCGTCGGGGTGGTGGAGCAGCTTGGGGTACGCGGCGGCAGTGGTCTCCCACTGACGGGTGTCGGCGATGCTCTTCAGCAGGCGCAGGATCTCCGCACGGCAGGTGACCTGGGGGAGCCGGACGAGTTCCCAGAGGAACGGCACCGTCGCCGCCGTCGCCTCGTCGACGACGAAGCCGAACTGGCAGATTCTTCGGCGCAGTTGGCCGAGTGCGGACCCGGCGCTGTCGGCGTCGCCCCGGGCGACGGTGGTCAGCAGGATCGGGATGTCCGCGGCGGACCCGGTGGAGTCCTTGATCTTGGGCCACGGCACATGTCCCAGGTCCTTCAGCGGTGCGGTTCTCTTCGAGGCAGTCATGTCAGGTGTCAGCCGTCGGTCGGGGATCAGGGCTGTAAGCGGGTCGGCAGCATGGCCCAGACGGTCTTGCCCACGGGGGAGCGACGCGTCCAGCCCCAGTGCTGCGAGAGGGCCTCGACGATGTGCAGTCCGCGGCCGTGTTCCAGGAGGGTGTCTTCGGCGTGCGGGTAGACGGGCAGGCTGTCGCTCGGGTCGGTGACGGCGCATACGAGGTGGGAGCGGCGCAGGGTGAGTCTGAGCCGTACGTGGAACTCGCCGGCCGAGGGGTGGGGGAGACCGTGCAGGACCGCGTTGGCGGCCAGTTCCGTGACGACCATGACCGCGTCGTCACTGCAGTGGCCCAGGGACCAGTGGTCGAGGGTGTGGTGGGTGAAGTCCCGTGCCTGGGCGAATCCTTCCCGGCTGCCCGTGAGGTGCAGGGCGGCGGTTCTGGGCGAGTCACGCACGGAGACGGACTCATGGCTCCGGATCTGCGCAGGTGATGACACGGTGCATCTCCCTGAAGCGACGTCAGGACGGGGCGCCAGAAGTGTGGTTGACGGCATGGCTATTATCCACGCTGACGATGTCCTCGTGCAATTTCACGGGAAATTGCGCGTACGAGCGAGGAGAGTGCAGTGCCGTCAGTGCCGAACGGAGTACGGGCGAGCTCGTTGGGCGTCCACTGGATCAAGAGCAGCCACAGCAACGCCGAAGGCAACTGCGTGGAGGTCGCGGCCCTGGACGGGGGAGGCGTCGCGATGCGCAACTCCCGTGATCCCGAGGGGCCGGCCCTGGTGTACACGCCGGCCGAGCTGGCCGCGTTCGTGGCCGGGGCGAAGGACGGGGAGTTCGACCATCTGGTGTGAACGCCGCATGGGGGTCGTGTAGGGGTCACGTGAGGGTCCGGGGTGGACTCGGCGGGCGGGCTCCAGGGGGCGACTGGTGGTGTTCCGATGGAGCCGATTGCCTTGCCGCGAGCGGCCGGAGGGCTTCGGATGCGATACTTCGGTCTGTCGTCTGCCGGTCCACGGGGAGTCAGGATGTCTGCCGAGTCGTCTCGCGTCTCCCGCCTCGAACCGTATCTGAACCGTGCCGAGCCCGCCCCGACCTTGCTGAAAATGCTGGTCGGTGTGCAGTTGGCGGGCATCCGGGAGGATGCCGGCCTGTCCCAGGACCAGGCCGCGCGCGCCATCGGTTTCAGTCCGGCGAAGCTTTCGCGCATCGAGGCGGGCAAGGGGCGCAGGCCGCCCGTCGAGGCGGACGTCCGCGCGCTCCTGTCGCTGTACAAGGCCGACGACCATGAGGCTTCGGTCCTGCTCCGGCTGCTGCGGCAGGCGGGCGAGCCGGGTTGGTGGCAGCGCTACGACAAGCGGTTGATGCCCGAGTGGTTCGACCGCCTGGTCGGGTTGCAGGAGGCGGCCACCGCGATCCGTACCTTCGAGATCCAGTACGTGCCGGGCCTGTTGCAGACTCCCGCGTACGCGCGGGCCGTCGTGGAACGCGGGCTGCCGTCGGCGACGTCTCGGGAGGTCGAGCGCCGGGTGGAGCTGCGGACGCGGCGCACCGAACTGCTGCGGAGACCGGACGCCCCGCGGGTGTGGGCGATCCTCGACGAGTCGGTGCTGCTGCGGGTGCTGGGCAGCCGCGAGGTCATGCGCGAGCAGCTCGCCCATCTCGTGGAACTGGCCCGGTTGCCCCATGTCACCGTCCAGGTCGTGCCGCTGGACGTCACCCATGCCTCCGCGCCGGCCATACCGGTCACCTATCTGCGCTTCGGCGGCGCCGATCTGCCCGATGTCGTCTATCTCGAGCAGATCAGGAGCGCCACCTTCCTGGAGGACCAGGACGAGACGGAGGAGTACCGCGTCGCGCTGGACCGGCTGGCCGACGAGGCGCTCAACCCCCGTGAGTCGCAGGCTCTGTTGGCTGCCATCGCGAAGCAGCGCTACGTCTGACCTTCGGACCCGATCCCAGCCACAGGCCCAGCCGCAGTCCTGACCGCAGTCCCAGCCCCGGTCCTGGCCTCAGCCGGAGTGCCGACCGAGGCGGCCCACGCCGCCGAACTCGATCCATTCCTGGGTGAGTTGGCGAGGGGCGACCTCGGTGTCGGGGCGCCAGGTGGAGACCTCCACCAGTCCCGGGTCGAGGATGTCCAGGCCCTCGAAGAGTGCGGCGACGTCCTTCTCCTGGCGGACCCGGCCCCAGTGGCCCTGGGTGGCCTTGTCCATGAAGTCGGTGACGAACTCCCTGACCGCCGGGTCCTCGCTGACCAGCTGACACATCACCAGATAGCTGCCGGGGGCGAGGCGTTCGGCCACCCGACGGACGACCGCCTGCGGTCCGTCGGTGTCGCTGTCGGGGATGCAGTGGAAGACCGAGTTGAACAGCACCGCCACCGGCTGAGAGAAGTCGATCAGGCGCACGGTGTCCTCGTGGCCGAAGATGGCCTCCGTCTCCCGCATGTCGGCGTGGATCACGGTGGTCCGCTCGTCCTGTTCCAGCAGGGCCCGGCCGTGCACGAGCACCATGGGGTCGTTGTCGACGTAGACGACGTGCGAGGTCGGGTCGATGCGCTGGGCGACCTGGTGGACGTTGTCCTGGGTGGGCAGGCCTGAGCCGTGGTCGAGGAACTGCCGGATCCCGTACTCCTGGCTCAGGGTCTTCACGACCCGCTGCAGGAAGCGCCGGTTGTTCAGCGCGAGGACGCGGGTGCTGGGGACGACCTTGTCGAGCTCCTCGCAGGCGGCGCGGTCGGCCGCGTAGTTGTCCTTGCCGCCCAGGTAGTGGTCGTACATGCGCGCGGCCGTCGGAACCGTGGCATCGATCGACGTGGACAGCTGTTTGCCAGGCTGCATCTCTTCCCCCAGATCCCCGCCGTGCCCCGGACTGGCGCGGCCGACAACACATCCTAGGGAAACGGCAATTGACGACACCACCCCTTGATCGACAGTTCCCCTGAAGGTGTCCGACCGAGTAGCGGCATTGGACTGCTGGTCCAGAGCCTGGACTCATGGTCTAATGACGGTTATGGATTACCGGGAAGCCGAGCGGGACGCGACGCTGCGTGCGCTCACCCCCGTCGTCGACGGGATCGCGGCCACCTTCGGGCCGGTGTGCGAGGTGGTGCTGCACGACTACCGGCGGCCGGAGAAGTCCGTCGTCGCCGTCGCCGGGTCGGTGACCGGGCGGACGGTCGGCGGGGCGATGAGCGAGATCGGCATGCGGGTCCTCGCCCGCGGCGACGACGCCCTCGACGAGCTGAACTACGTCACCCGCACCGACGCCGGAAAGCTGGTGAAGTCGTCCACGATGGTGCTGCGCGACTCCACGGGCGCGGTGTTCGGCGCGCTCTGCGTCAACGTGGACGTCACCGAGGTGGACCGGGTGCAGGGGCTGCTGGCCGCGCTCGCCGGGACGCCCGGACGGCCGGCCGACGCGCCCGTGACCACCTTCGGCGACGACATCGACTCCGTCGTCGACGCCCTTCTCGACGCCCAGCTGACGCGCCAGGACCAGACCTGGGCCGGCCTCGACCGGTCGTGTCGCCTGGCGCTCTTCCGCGGTCTGGACGAACGCGGGGTGTTCGCCGTGCGCCGCGCGATCGAGCAGGTCGCCGCCCGCCTCGGCATCTCCCGGGCCTCCGCCTACAGCTACCTCTCCCAGGCCAGAGCCCCCCGCACGACCGCGGCGAACGGCGCCGACGACACCCCCGAGGGAGCCCGCCCGTGACGACCGCACCCCTGCCGATCACCCTCGACGACGTCCGCGACGCGGCCGCCCGCCTCAAGGGCGTCGCGCACCGCACCCCCGTGCTGCGCTCGCGCACCCTCGACCGGATCGTCGGCGCCGAGGTCCTTCTGAAGTGCGAGAACTTCCAGCGCGTCGGCGCCTTCAAGTTCCGCGGCGCCTACAACGCGGCCTCCCGGCTGGCCCCCGAGCAGCTCGCGAGGGGCATCGCCGCGTACTCCTCCGGCAACCACGCCCAGGCCGTCGCCCTGGCCGCCCGCGAACTCGGGACCACCGCCGTGATCGTCATGCCCGAGGACGCGCCCCGCTCCAAGCGGGCGGCGACGGCAGGCTACGGCGCGGAGATCGTGACGTACGACCGCTACGCCGGCGACCGGGTGGCCATCGGCGAGGCGCTGGCCGCCGAGCGGGGTCTGGCGCTGATCCCGCCCTATGAGCATCCGCACGTCATGGCGGGCCAGGGCACCGCGGCCCTCGAACTACTGCAGGAGGCGGGGGAGTTGGACGCCCTGCTGGCGCCGGTCGGGGGTGGCGGACTGATCGCGGGCAGCGCGACCGCGCTCAAGGGACTGCGGCCCGGCATCCGCGTCCTCGGCGTCGAACCGGAGGCCGGCGACGACACCAAGCGGTCGCTGGAGGCGGGCCGGCGGGTCGAGATCCCGGTGCCGCGCACCATCGCCGACGGCCAGGCCCTGCACACGCCCGGGGAGCTCACGTTCTCGGTGAACCGGCGGCTCGTGGACGAAATCGTCCTGGTCTCCGACGACGAGATCCGCGCGGCCATGCGGTTCGCCTTCGAACGCCTGAAGATCGTCGTGGAGCCCAGCGGAGCCACCCCGCTCGCCGCTCTCCTCACCGGGCGGGTCGACGGCCTGCCCCGGCGCGTCGGAGTGATCGTTTCCGGCGGCAACATCGACGCCGCTCGCTTCGCCGAGCTGTGCGGCGGCGCCGCCTGACCAAGACGGTTCCTCCGATTGGCGGCGCCCAGGGGACGGGCGGACCATGGAGGAGTGGGGCTCGGCCCTCGACCGACGACGCCCAGAGCCGCCGGGGAGACCGGCCCCGGCCGTGGTGAGGTACGGCCGGAAGGAGGCAGCGTCATGCTGGAAGTGAAGACGCTCGACAAGCCGGACGAGCGCCGCGATTTCCCCCGCGGCCACCTGGAGGCCGTCCACATGACAGGTCTCGACTTCGCCGTCGGGACCTTCGAGCCCGGGTGGCGCTGGTCGGAGTCCGTGGCGCCGATCGCCGGAACCAAGAGCTGCCAGGTGCACCACAACGGTTATGTGGTGCAGGGCCGCATGCGCATCACGATGGACGACGGCGGCGAGGGCGAAGTCGGCCCCGGCGACGTCTTCGTGATCCCGCCGGGCCACGACGCATGGGTCGTGGGCGACGAACAGTGCGTCGTGTACGACTTCGCCGGAGCGATGGCCAAGGACTACGCGAAGGCCGAGTAGAGCTCAGCAGGTACGACTAGACCGGAAGCAATCTGCCTACCAGGACGCCGAGTTGGTGGGCGTTGCGGCACTCGTGCATCGCGACCAGCTCGGCGTACTCGGGTGCAGCCGAGTCGCCCGTGCCCCACTGGGTCCGGGGCTCGGGGTTCAACCAGTGCACATGCCGGGCCTGTTCGGCGATCTGACGGAGTGCGGCCAGGTTGGGGTCGCTCATGTTGGTGCGGGCGTCGCCGAGCACGAAGACCGTGGTGCGCGGGCCGACCGCGGCGCCGTAGCGCTGCACGAACTCGCCCAGGGCGCCCCCGTAGTCGCTGCTGCCGTGGTAGCCCATGATCCGTGCCTCACCCTGGATCCGGGCGCCGAGGCCCTCCGGGTCGGCGGCGCCGTGCTGGAGCAGCCCCGTCACCTCGTCGATCCGATTGACGAAGGCGAACACGCGCACCTTGCTGAACTGGTCGTGCAGCGCCTGCACCAGCAGCATCGTGAAGTCGGAGAACCCGGACACCGAGCCCGACACATCGCACAGCAGCACCAGCTCGGGGCGGGCCGGACGCCGACGGCGCAGCACGGGACGCATCGGCACGCCGCCCGTCGACAGGGAGCCGCGCAGGGTGCGCCGCAGATCGATCGTGCCCCGGGACGCCCGGCGGCGCCGCGCCGCCATACGCGTGGCCAGTCTGCGGGCCAACGGCTGTACCGTCCGCCGCAGTTCGGCCAGCCGGTCCCTTCCCGCGTACAGGAAGTCGACCCGGTCGGCGGTCGGCGCCACCGCCCGTCGGGCGATCTCGTCCCGCCCGCGCCGCTCCGCCACCCGCCGCCGCGCCTCCCCGGCCACCAGGGCACGGAAGGCCTCGATGCGCCGCCGGATCTCGTCCTCCAACAGCCGGTCGGTGAAGCCGGAGCCGCTGCCCCGGGCCCGGATGTCGTCCCGCACCCGCGCCAACAGCGTCTGCGGGCGCAGCCGTTCCAGGGTCTGGTGCGAAGACCAGCCGTCCGCGCCCGGTGAACTCCCGTATCCGCCCAGCCCGTCGACCGCCTCGATCGCCAGCCGGCCCAGCATCGCCTCGTCGTTCGCGGCGAGCGCGGCGGCGAGCCGGTCGCGCAGGTCGTCCCGGTCGCCGGGCTCGTCCTGGGGAGCACCGACGCCACGCGGGAAGTACAGGTCGAAGACGGTGTCGAACAAGCGCCGTTGGTCCGTCGAGTGCAGCAGCGTCGCGGCCAGTCCCTCGCGCAGCAGCACGCGGTCGGCGAAGCCCAGTGCCGCCGTCGCCTCGGCGGCGTCCACCGTCTCGCCGGTGCCGACACGGACGCCGTGTGCGCGCAGCGCGGCGACGAAGCCGACCAGACGGTCGGCGACATCGGCGCTCACACGGCGTCCAGGTCGAGCTTCGCACCGGCCTTGAGGACGTCGTCCTGGTGTTTGAGGATCACGCCCAGACTGCTCCGTACGACGCTCTCGTCGAGGGTGGTGGCGCCGAGCGCGAGCAGCGTGCGCGCCCAGTCGACGGTCTCGGCGACGGAGGGCGCCTTGCGCAGATCCATCGCGCGCAGCGCACCGACCACCCGGACCACCGACTCGGTGAGCGCCGCGTCGATGCCGGGGACCTTCAGCCGGACGATCCGCCGCTCCAACTCCTCCTCGGGGAAGCCGATGTGGAGGAACAGACAGCGGCGGCGCAACGCCTCCGACAGCTCACGGCCGGCGTTGGAGGTGAGCACGACGAAGGGGCGGCGGGTCGCGGTGATCGTGCCCAGCTCCGGGACGGTGACCTGGAAGTCGCTGAGCACTTCGAGGAGCAGCCCCTCCATCTCGACGTCGGCCTTGTCGGTCTCGTCGATCAGCAGGACCGTCGGTTCCTCGCCGCGGATGGCGGTCAGCAGGGGCCGCGGGAGGAGGAACTCCTCGCTGAAGACGTCGGTGCGGGTCTCGTCCCAGGCCTCGTCGCGGCCGGCGCTGATGCGCAGCAACTGCTTGGCGTGGTTCCACTCGTACAGTGCCCGGGACTCGTCCACGCCCTCGTAGCACTGCAGTCGTACCAGCCGGGCCCCCGCGGCCTCGGCCACCGCTTTGGCGAGTTCCGTCTTGCCGACCCCGGCCGGGCCCTCCACGAGCAGCGGCTTGCCGAGCCGGTCGGCGAGGAAGACGGTCGTGGCGACGGCGGGCGAGGCGAGATAGCCGGTCTCGGCGAGCCGGGCCGAGACATCGTCGACGGACGTGAACAACAGGGCCTCCGGGAGTCGATCACGGCTGGACAGGTCCGATCACATATCTAAGCGCTTGTTCACCTCCCTTGTCGATGTTTGTCGATGCTCGCCGATGCGGTCGGTGGAGGCGTTGTCAGTGGCGGCACGTACGGTGCACGCATGGGTGTCTATCTCGTGAGCGTGAGTCCACAGGACTGGTCGGTTCCGGGCGAGGACGGCTATGGAGACGTCGCCTCGGCCCTCGACACGGAGCTGGCGCGGCGTGGACTGCCGCCGTACGCACCGAAGGCCCCCGGGGCCCAGGGCTGGTTCGAGGAGAAGATGAGCCCGTCGATGGACGGCTTCGTCGAGCTGTGCCGGGCGCGGCTGTCCCCCCAGGAGGCGCACACCCTCCTCGACTGGTCGCTCCTGGTCCCGTTCGCGCTGGAGGAGGCCATCGAGCTGCCCGTCGGCTCCGCGTACGCCGACGAGACCCTGGTCGTCGGAGCGCCGTACGTGCTCGCCCTCGCCGAGCGGCTCGCCGCTGCCCTCGGCCTGCCGCTGGACCTGATACCGGCGACCTTCGGCAACCTCGAGCTGACCCTGTGGTTCCTGGAGGGCGAGGCGGAGCAGGCCGTGGCGCACCGGCCGGGCCCCTGGGCCGAGGACCTGGCCACCGCTTTCTACACGGCCGTGTACCTGCGGGCCGCCCAGTACTCCCTGCGCCACGGCTGCGCGCTGACCTACTCCTGAGCAGTCGCCGTCAGCGCACCAGGATCACCTCGAGCGTGCGTGGGCCGTGCACCCCCTCCACCCGGTCCAGCTCGATGTCGCTGGTGGCGGAGGGGCCCGAGATCCAGGTCAACGGGCGTGCGGGATCGAGCCGTTCGAGCGCCTGGGGGACGGACGCCACGACCTGGTCCGGAACCCGTACGACACAGATGTGGTGGTCGGGGACGAGGGTGATGCGGCGACGACCCTGGTCGGGGCTGCCGTCCAGCACGATGGTGCCGGTCTCGGCGATCGCCACCGCGCACGCCGTGACCACGCTGTCGACCCGGTCGAGCTCCCGCGCGGTGCTCTCGGCCAGGTCCTCGACCCGCTCGGCATCGGTCTCGGCGAGCCACCGAGGGTCCAGACCCGGCGGCACGACCACCGACTTGGCCCCGCGCTCACCGAGCAACCGCCCGATCACGGAAGCCAGTTCGGCCTCCGGGCACCGGTGCACGAGCGCCCGGTAGTCCGCCAGGTTCTCCGCCAGCAGCTCCACCGTCTCCTCGACGCCCAGGCCGCCGTGCTCGCGCAGATAGTCGCGCGCGACGGCCTGCTCGTACTGGGGGTCCCTCCCAGGCCCTTTAGGCACTGGGGGAGTGTCGTCCTCCGGTACGTCGGCGAGCGCGCGCCGCACCCGGCCCAGGATCCGCTCCCTGCTGCTCACGTTGTTCACGTTGTTCACTTCGTCGCCCCCTTGCCGGTGGTGCCGCCGTTCGTCCGCTGCCACCAGTCACGGAACGGCTCCGCCGGTACGGCCGGCAGATCCCGGGTGTCGCTCCACGCCTTGCCCGGACCGGGCAGGGCACGCGGGTGCAGGCGGCGCGTGCGGGAGGCGAGCCGCTGGCCGGTGCGCAGGGCGCCGGGGCTGCTGAACGCCCAGCGGGCCGCCCGCATCGCGGCGCGTTCGGCGGCATGGCCCTTGGCCGGCTTCAGGACCACCTTGTTGCCCTCGCGGACCACCGGCCCGCCCTCGACGACCCGCTCCCGCAGGTGCACCAGCACCTCCGGGATGTCGATGGCGACCGGGCACACCTCGTAGCACGCGCCGCACAACGACGACGCGTACGGCAGCGAGGCGTCGATCTCGCTCTGCGTGCCCCGCAGTTGCGGGCTGAGGATCGCGCCGATCGGGCCCGGGTAGACGGAGCCGTAGGCGTGGCCGCCGGCCCGCTCGTACACCGGGCAGACGTTCAGACAGGCCGAGCAGCGGATGCAGCGCAGGGCCTGGCGGCCGACCTCGTCGGCGAGGGTGTCGGTGCGGCCGTTGTCGAGCAGCACGAGGTGGAAGGTCTGCGGCCCGTCGCCGTCGGTCGTGCCGGTCCAGGTGGTCGTGTACGGGTTCATGCGCTCGGCCGTCGAGGAGCGCGGCAGGGTCTGCAGGAACACCTCCAGGTCCCGCCAGGCCGGCACGATCTTCTCGATGCCGACGACGGAGATCAGGGTCTCGGGGAGCGTCAGGCACATCCGCCCGTTGCCCTCCGACTCGACGACGACCAGGGTGCCGGTCTCCGCGACCATGAAGTTCGCTCCGGAGATCCCGACCTTGGCCCGCAGGAACTTCTCACGGAGGTGGAGGCGGGCGGCCTCGGCGAGTTCGGCGGGCGTGTCGGTGAGGCCCTCGGGAGCCGGGCGCCCCCACTCGCTCATCTCCGCGCGGAAGATGTCCCGGATCTCACCCCGGTTGCGATGGATCGCGGGCACGAGGATGTGCGAGGGACGGTCCTTGCCCAGCTGCACGATCAGCTCGGCGAGATCGGTCTCGTAGGCGCGGATGCCCTCGGCCTCGAGCGCCTCGTTGAGCCCGATCTCCTGGGTGGCCATGGACTTGACCTTGACGACCTCCCGCTCGCCGGTCTCCCTGACCAGCCGGGCCACGATCCGGTTCGCCTCGTCCGCGTCGGCGGCCCAGTGGACCGTGCCGCCGGCCGCCGTGACCGACTCCTCCAACTGGACCAGATACCGGTCGAGATGACGCAGGGTGTGGTCCTTGATCCGCTTGCCGGCCTCCCGCAGCTCCGCCCAGTCGGACACCTCGGCGACCGCCTTCGCGCGCTTGGCGCGGATGGTGTGCGTGGCATGCCGCAGATTGCCGCGCAGGGTCGGGTTGCCGACCGCCTCGCGCGCGGCCTTCGGAAACGCCGGCATCCCGACGAACGTCCCGCTCACAGCGCAGGCTCCCCTTCCGTGCTCGCCAGGATCTCCGCGATGTGCACCGGGCGCATGCCCGTCTTCAGCCGGGTCATGGTCCCGCCGATGTGCATGAGGCAGGAGTTGTCGGCCGCGCACAGCACCTCGGCGCCCGTCGACTCGGCGTTGCGCACCTTGTCGGCGCCCATCGCCGCCGAGACGTCCGCGTTCTTCAGCGCGAACGTCCCGCCGAAGCCGCAGCACTCGTCGGCGCCGGGCAGCTCGACCAGCTCCAGCCCCTTCACCGCCTGGAGCAGCCGCCGGGGCCGCTCCCCGAGTCCGAGACCGCGCAGTCCGTGACACGTCGGGTGGTAGGTCACCGTGTGCGGGTAGTACGCGCCGACGTCCGTCACCCCCAGCACATCGACCAGGAACTCGGTGAGCTCGTACGTCTTCGGAACCACCGGCGCCAGTGTGGCGGCGAGGGTGTCCCCGCGCCCCTCGGCCCGGGCCCGCTCGCCCATCCGCGGATACAGCTCCCGCACCATCGCCCCGCAGGACCCCGACGGTGTGACGATCGCCTCGTACTCCCTGAATACATCGGAGTAATGCCGGGCGAGCGGCTCGGCCTCATGGCGGTAGCCGGTGTTGTAGTGGGCCTGGCCGCAGCAGGTCTGAGCCATCGGGAAGTCGACCTCGACACCCAGCCTGGTCAGGAGTTTCACCACGGCGCGGCCGGTGTCGGGATAGAGCGTGTCGTTGACACAGGTCAGGAACAGTGCGACACGCATCGCGGCTCCTCAGGGTTGGTCATCGGATGAGTGCAGAGTAGTCCGGCACAGCGGCTGGGGGGAGACCCCGTCTCACCGTGTGGCGAGCCGGGCCTGAGCCGCACCCCACCGCTCGGCGCCGCCCTGCGGCTCGTAGCGGGTCAGGGGCTGCGTTCGGGAGAGCAGCCGGCGCATCTCGGCGCGATCGCCGACCAGCCCGTGCGACCGGGCCTGGACGAGCACGTTGCCGAGTGCGGCCGCCTCCGTCGGACCGGCCACCACCGGCAGCCCGCAGGCGTCGGCGGTGAGCTGGCACAGCAGCGCGTTGCGGGTGCCGCCGCCGACGATGTGGACGACGTCGACCGGGTGGTCGGCGAGCCGCTGCGCCTCGGCGACGGCCCGCCGGTGGGCGAGGGCGAGGGAGTCGAGGATGCAGCGCGTGATCTCGGCGGGAGAGACGGGCACCGGCTGCCCGGAGGCACGGCACGCCTCGGCGATCCGCTCCGGCATCCGCCCGGGCGCCAGGAAGGCCGCGTCCCCGGCGTCCACGACCGACCGCAGCGCCGGCACGGCCGCCGCCTCCCGCAGCAGGGCGCCCAACTCCGGGTCGCCCCAGGCCCGTACGCACTCCTGGAGCAGCCACAGTCCCATGATGTTGCGCAGGTAGCGGACCGTGCCGTCGAGGCCCAGCTCGTTGGTGAAGTTGGCGGCGCGGCTCGCCTCGGTGAGCACGGGCGCGTCCAGCTCCAGTCCGACCAGGGACCATGTGCCGGTGCAGATGTAGGCGAACCGTTCGCCGACCGCGGGGACGGCTGCCACCGCCGACGCCGTGTCGTGCGAGCCGACGGCCGTCACCGGCACGGGCCCGGTCAGCCCCGTCTCCTCCAGCACCTGCGCCCGCAGCAGCCCGGCGGGATCGCCGGGCCGGCGCAGCGGAGCGAACAGCTCCAGGTCGATGCCCAGCCGGGCGGCGACGTCGTAGGACCAGTCGCCCGTGCGGGGATCGATGAGCTGGGTGGTGGAGGCGTTGGTGAGCTCGGTGCCCTGCTCCCCGGTCAGCCAGTAGGTCAGCAGGTCGGGGATGAGCAACAGCCGCCGGGCCTGGGCCAGTTGGGCCGAGGAGGCCGCGGCCGTCAGTTGGTACAGGGTGTTGAAGGGCGCGTACTGCAGGCCGGTCGCCGCGTACAGCTCGGCGGCCGGGACGGCTCCCCACACCTTCTCCGCGACGCCCTCGGTGCGGGCGTCGCGGTAGTGGACGGGGTTGCCGAGCAGCGCCCCGTCGGCGTCGAGCAGGCCGTAGTCCACGGCCCAGCTGTCGATGCCGACGGAGTCCACCTGCCCGGCCGCCCGCAGCCCGTCCAGCACCCCCGCGTACAGGGACAGCACATCCCAGCGCAGCCCCTCCGGAACCCGGACCGGCCGGTTGGGGAAGCGGTGCGCCTCCGCCAGCTCCAGCGAGTCCGGGCTCACCCGGCCGACCATGACCCGTCCACTGGACGCGCCGAGGTCGACGGCGGCGTACGACTTCACGGCCGTCACCGGAGGAACGCGGCCGCCACACCCGCGTCGACGGGGACGTGGAGTCCGGTGGTGTGGGTGAGCTCCCCGCCGGTCAGCGCGAACACGGCGTTCGCGACATGTTCCGGCAGCACCTCACGCTTGAGGATGGTCCGCTGCGCGTAGAACTCGCCCAGCTTCTCCTCCTGGACCCCGTACACGGCCGCGCGCTGGGCGCCCCAGCCGCCGGCGAAGATGCCGGAGCCGCGCACCACGCCGTCCGGGTTGACCCCGTTGACGCGGATGCCGTGCTCGCCCAGCTCGGCGGCCAGCAGCCGCACCTGGTGGGCCTGGTCGGCCTTGGTGGCGGAGTAGGCGATGTTGTTGGGCCCCGCGAACACGGCGTTCTTCGACGCGATGTAGACGATGTCGCCGCCCAGTCCCTGAGCGATCATCACCCGGGCCGCCTCACGCGAGACGAGGAACGAACCGCGGGCCATGATGTCGTGCTGGAGGTCCCAGTCCTTCGCGGAGGTCTCCAGCAGCGGCTTGGAGATGGAGATCCCGGCGTTGTTGACGACGAGGTCGACCCCGCCGAAGGCGAGCGCGGCGGCCTTGAAGGCGCCGGTGATCTGCTCCTCGGACGTCACGTCGACGGTGACGGCGACGGCCTTGTCCGGCCCGCCCAGCTCCTGAGCGACGGCGACGGCGTTCTCGGCGTTGAGATCGGCGACGACGACACATGCGCCCTCGGCGACCAGCCGATGCGCGATCGCCTTCCCGATCCCGCTCCCGGCGCCCGTCACCAGCGCCACCCGGGTGGCGAGCGGCTTCGGCTTCGGCATCCGCTGGAGCTTGGCCTCCTCCAGCGCCCAGTACTCGATGCGGAACTTCTCCGACTCCTCGATCGGCGCGTACGTCGACACCGCCTCGGCGCCCCGCATCACGTTGATCGCGTTGACGTAGAACTCGCCGGCCACGCGCGCGGTCTGCTTGTCCTTGCCGAAGGAGAACATGCCCACACCGGGGACGAGCACGATCGCGGGGTCGGCGCCGCGCATGGCGGGGGAGTCGGGCTCGGCGTGCCGCTGGTAGTAGGCGGCGTACTCCTCGCGGTAGGCGGCGTGCAGCTCCTTCAGCCGCGCGACGGCCTCGGCCGGCGGAGCGGTCGGGGGCAGGTCGAGGACCAGCGGCCGCACCTTGGTGCGCAGGAAGTGGTCCGGGCAGGAGGTGCCGAGCGCGGCGAGCCGCGGGTGCTCGGCCCGCGCCACGAAGTCGAGGACGGCGTCGGAGTCGGTGAAGTGCCCGACCTGCGGCTTGTCCTGGGAAGCGATCGCCCGCACGTGCGGCGCGAGCACGGCTGCCCGCTCCCTCCGCTCGTCCTCGGGCAGCGCCTCGTAGCCGTCGAGGACGGGACCGAAGGGCTCGGCCTTGCCCTTCTTCGCGAGGAAGGCCTCGGCCGTGCGGATGATGTGCAGCGAGTTGCGCTCGCACTCCTCGGAGGTGTCGCCCCAGGCGGTGATCCCGTGCCCGCCGAGGACGCATCCGACGGCCTGCGGGTTGGCGGCCTTGACGGCGGCGATGTCGAGCCCGAGCTGGAAGCCGGGCCGCCGCCAGGGCACCCAGGCGACGGCGTCGCCGAAGCACTCGGCGGTGAGCTTCTCCCCGTCGGCCGCGCAGGCGAGCGCGATCCCGGAGTCGGGGTGCAGATGGTCCACGTGGGCGGCGTCGACGAGCCCGTGCATGGCGGTGTCGATCGACGGCGCCGCACCGCCCTTGCCGTGCAGGCAGTAGTCGAACGCGGCGACCATCTCGTCCTCGCGCTCGACCCCCGGGTACACGTCCTGCAGTGCCCGCAGGCGGTCCAGCCGCAGTACGGCGAGCCCGGCCTCGGTGAGCGTGCCGAGGTCGCCGCCCGACCCCTTCACCCACATCAGCTCGACGTCCCCACCGGTCACGGGATCGGTGTCGGTTCCCTTGGCGGAGGCGTTCCCGCCGGCGTAGTTGGTGTTACGAGGATCAGCGCCGAGCCGGTGCGACCGGCCGATGAGAGCAGAGGCTTCGGGGTGCGGTGCCATGAACTTCGAGTCCTTACGTGAAAGAGGGTGACTGCATGCTTTCCAGGGGCGCGGGCGGTGTCGATGTGCGGTTCCGCCGCGTGGGTGCGACCGGCCACGACGGGCCCGCAGCCCGCGAATCACAGATCTCGGCGCACGCCTACGCGCCCCAGCCGGCCTGCTCCCCGCCGACCCGCTCGGCAACGATCTTCTCGGCCCACCCGGACCGCCGGTAGGCCGCCATCGGCTCGGGGTCCAGCCCCATGTCCTCCCGCACCTCACGAAGCAACGGCCGCACATCGGTGTTGTAGGCGTCCATCACCACGGCATTCGCCTCCAGCACATCACCGGACGCCTGCGCGGCAGCCAGCGCCGAGCGGTCGATGAGCAGCGCCTTGGCCGTCGCCTCCTGCACGTTCATCACGGAACGGATGATCGCCGGAATCTTCGCCTCGATGTTGTGGCACTGGTCGAGCATGAACGCGACCTCGGACGTGAACCCGCCCCCGCGCACCACCTCGTACATGATCCGGAACAGCTGGAACGGGTCGGCCGCTCCCACCATCAGGTCGTCGTCGGCGTAGAACCGGGAGTTGAAGTCGAACCCGCCGAGTTTCCCCTCCCGCAGCAGCGTGGCGACGATGAACTCGATGTTGGTTCCGGGCGCGTGGTGCCCGGTGTCGACCACGACCTGTGCCTTCGGGCCGAGCTTCAGGCAGTGCGCGTACGCCGTCCCCCAGTCGGGGACGTCCGTCGAGTAGAAGGCGGGCTCGAAGAACTTGTACTCCAGCAGCATCCGCTGGCCGTCCCCGAGCCGCGCGTACACCTCGGCCAGGCCCTCGGCCAGCCGGTCCTGCCGCTCGCGGAGGTCGTCCTGCCCGGGATAGTTGGTCCCGTCGGCGAACCACAGCTTCAGATCGGCCGAGCCCGTCGCGTCCATGATGTCGACGCACTCCAGCAGATGATCGAGCGCCTTGCGCCGCACCGCCGCGTCCGGGTGGCAGATGCTGCCCAGCTTGTAGGCGTCGTCCTGGAAGGTGTTGGAGTTGATCGCCCCGAGCTTCACTCCCCGGTCCTCGGCATGTTTCGCAAGTGCGGAGTAGTCCTCCACCTTGTCCCACGGAATGTGCAGCGCCACGGTCGGGGCGACGCCGGTGAACGCGTGCACCTGTGCGGCGTCGTCCAGCTTCTCCTGCGGGGTTCGCGGGACGCCCTCCTGGGCGAACACCTTGAAGCGGGTCCCCGAGTTCCCGTACGCCCACGACGGCGTCTCGACGGCCTGGGTCTTCAGCGCGGCCTTCACCGCGGCGAGGTCGGTCACTTCGGGCTCCTGTGGCATCAGTCCGGAACGACTCCCGGATGAAACGATTCAGAACGGGAAGCTATGAGCCAGCAGGGAGAGTGTCAAGCCCTCCGTCCAGGCCCTTTGTTCGTGACCGCCGTGTGACCTTCGGCTATCGATAACTTTTCGACACGTACCCATTGACGTCACATGCCCGGCATGTCTAACGTCCCGGCAATCCAGTTGAAACCTTTCACGACGTCGTGACGGCCCCCGGCTCTCGGTGGGAACCGGTTCGCGGACGTCGTCGAGGAGCCACCCATGACCCACCCGTCCGACACGGGACCAGCCCCGGTGCTGGCGCTGAGGGACGTAGCCAAGTCCTTCGGCGCCGTCCGCGCCCTGCGGGGCGTCTCCCTGGAGCTGTTTCCCGGTGAGGTCCACGCCCTCGCCGGTGAGAACGGCGCGGGCAAGTCGACCCTGATCAAGACCCTCGCGGGGGTGCACCGACCGGACGCCGGTCGGGTGCTGCTCGACGGTGAGCCCGTCGTCTTCCACGGTCCCGGCGACGCCCGCGACGCCGGTATCGCCGTGATCTACCAGGAGCCCACGCTCTTCCCCGACCTCTCGATCGCCGAGAACATCTTCATGGGCCGCCAGCCCCGGCGGGCCCTGGGCCGGATCGACCACAAGGCCACCCACGCGGCCACCGCCGCCCTGATGAAGCGCCTCGGCGTCGACCTCGACCCCGACCGTCCGGCGCGCGGCCTGTCCATCGCCGACCAGCAGATCGTGGAGATCGCCAAGGCACTCTCCTTCGACGCCCGTGTCCTGATCATGGACGAGCCGACAGCCGCCCTCACCGGCAGCGAGGTCGCCCGCCTCTTCGGAGTCGTGCGCACCCTGCGCGAACAGGGCGCGGCCGTCCTCTTCATCTCCCACCGCCTCGAGGAGATCTTCGAGATCTGCCAGCGGGTGACCACCCTGCGCGACGGTGCCTGGATCGCCAGTGAGCCGATCGAGGGCATGACCGAGGACGACCTGGTCCGCCGGATGGTCGGCCGCGACCTCGACGAGCTCTACCCCAAGCAGGACGTCACCCCGGGCGAGGTCGCCCTCAGCGTCCACCGGCTCACCCGGGAGGGCGTCTTCACCGACGTCTCCTTCGAGGTCCGGCGCGGCGAGATCGTCGGCCTGGCCGGACTCGTCGGCGCCGGGCGCACGGAGGTCGCCCGGGCGGTCTTCGGCATCGACCGCTGGGACGGAGGCGAGGTCTCCGTGGACGGCCGTCCGCTCACCAACGGCGCCCCCTCCACCGCGATGGCCGCGGGCCTCGCCCTGGTCCCGGAGGACCGGCGCGCCCAGGGCCTGGTGATGGACATGTCCATCGAGCGCAACATCGGCCTCACCGGGCTGCGTACGACGGTGAAGGCCGGGCTGATGGACCGCGGCGCCGAGCGCAGCCGCTCCCTCGACTGGGCGGTCAAGCTCCAGGTGAAGTACGCCAGGATCGCCGACACCGTCAACACGCTGTCCGGCGGCAACCAGCAGAAGGTCGTCCTCGCGAAGTGGCTGGCCACGGGGCCGAAGGTGCTCATCGTCGACGAGCCGACCCGCGGCATCGACGTCGGCACCAAGGCCGAGGTGCACCGGCTGCTCAGCGAGCTGGCCGCCGACGGGGTCGCCGTCCTGATGATCTCCTCCGACCTGCCCGAGATCCTCGGCATGGCCGACCGCGTGCTGGTGATGCACGAGGGGCGCCTGACCGCCGAGATCCCCCGTTCCGACGCCACCGAGGAAACCGTGATGGCCGCAGCCACCGGGAGGGCCGCCGCATGACGGTGACCACTTCCCACGAGGCCCCCGTCGCCGAGGTGCCCAAGTCCAGCGGCACCCGCCTGGTCGACCGCGTCTTCAAGATGCGCGAGCTCGCCATCCTGGTCGTCTTCCTGGTGATGATCGCCGTCACCCAGGCCGGCAACAGCGAGTTCCTGTCCGAGCAGGGCATTAAGGACCTGCTGCTGAACGCCACGATCCTGGTCCTGGTCGCCACCGGCCAGTCCCTGGTCGTCATCACCCGCAACGTCGACCTGTCGGTCGGCTCCACCCTCGGCATCAGCGCCTTCGCCGCCGGTACCTATCTGCACGGCGGCGGCAACCCGGGGATCGCGATCCTGCTGGCCGTCCTGCTGGGTGTCGGCTTCGGGCTCCTGAACGGCCTGCTCGTCAGCCTCGGTCAGGTGCCCGCCCTGGTCGTCACCCTCGGCACGCTGTACATCATCCGCGGCATCGACTCCATCTGGGTCGGCTCCCGCCAGATCACCGCGGCCGACCTCCCGGGCGGCTTCGTGGACTTCGGCTCCGGCGGCCTGTCCGCCGTCCCGTATCTCGCGCTCATCGCGCTGGCCGTCCTGATCGCCACCGCCTACTACCTCAAGCACTTCGGCAGCGGGCGCGAGCTGTACGCGCTCGGCTCCAACCCTGAGGCCGCCCGCCTCGCCGGCATCCCGGTGCGCAAGCGCATCCTCGCCGCCTACACCTTCTGCGGCGGGCTCGCCGGCCTCGCGGGGGCGATGTACCTGGCCCGCTTCGGCAACGTCGACTCCAGCACGGGCAACGGCTACGAACTCACCGTCGTCAGCGCGGTCGTGGTCGGCGGCGTCGTCTTCACCGGCGGCTCCGGCAGCGTCTACGGCGCCGCACTCGGCGCGCTGCTGCTCACCTCCATCAACAGCGTCCTGCCCGCCCTCGGCGTCAGCTCGGTCTGGGTGCTCGCCATCAACGGCGTCCTGCTCCTGCTGGCCATCGCGGTCGACCGGATCGTCGCCGTGCGGGTGGCGTCCGCCCTGAAGAAGAAGTCGGCGTCCATCAAGCCGGCCGTAGAGAAGGGGGAGGCTCGTGCCTGAGTCGCTCACCCGTGCCGTCCGCTGGGACACGGTCGTCGGCACCCTCCTGATCGTCCTGCTGCTGTTCTCCTTCACCACCGTGGACGGATTCGGCAACCCGCTGAACCTGTCGTTCCTGATCGGCAACACCCTCCCGATCGCGCTGATCGCCCTGCCGATGACGCTGCTGGTGGTCTCCGGGGAGATCGACCTGTCGGTCGCCTCCACGGCCGGCCTGTCCGGCGCGGTGATGGGCGCCCTGTGGAACCAGGGCCTCACCATCGAGGCGATCATCCCCATCTGCCTGCTGCTGGGCGTGGTCTGCGGGCTCGTCAACGGCCTGCTCGTCACCCGGCTCGGGCTGCCGTCCCTGGCCGTCACCATCGGCACACTGGCCGCCTACCGGGGCATCGCGCAGATCGTGCTCGGCTCCGACGCGGTCACCGACTTCCCCACCCAGTACCTCGACTTCGCGGCCGGACGCGTCGGGGACAGCTTCCTCCCGCAGGCCTTCCTGCCCTTCGTCGTCCTGCTCGCGATCGCGGTGGTCGTCCTGCACGCCACCCCGTTCGGCCGCTCGCTGTTCGCGACCGGCGCCAGTGAGGAGGCCGCCCGGTTCGCCGGCATCCGGGTCAAGCGACAGAAGCTGATCCTGTTCACGGTGACCGGCCTGATGGCCTCCCTCACCGGCATCTTCTGGGCCCTGCACTACGCCAGCGCCCGCTACGACAACGCCACCGGCCTCGAACTGTCCGTCATCGCGTCCGTCCTCCTCGGCGGCATCGACTTCGACGGCGGCAAGGGCACGCTCGGCGGCGCGATCGCGGGAGTCTTCCTGCTCGGCGCGGCGCAGAACGTGATGAGCCTGAAGGACGTGTCCGCACAGTCGCAGATCGTCGTCACCGGCGTACTGCTCGTCGTCTCCGTGCTCGGCCCCCGGGTCGCACGCCAGATCTCCGTCGCGCGGGCGGGCCGTAGAGCCGCAGCCTCGACCTCGACGGCGTAACCCCCGCCTCGCCCACCCTCGTAAAGGAAACCCGTAATGCGCAAGTCATCTCTCCGCCGTGCCTGCGCGGCCCTCGCCGCCGTCTCCTCCCTCGCCCTCGCGGCCACCGCCTGCGGCGGCACCACCAAGGAGGACGTGAAGAACGAGAGCACCGGCGCCGCCGCCTCCGCCGGCAAGGCCGACCCGAACGCGGCCACCAAGAAGGGCCTGACCGTCGGCTTCCTGCCGAAGCAGGTCAACAACCCGTACTTCACCTCCGCCGACAAGGGCGGCGAGGCGGCTCTGAAGGAGCTCGGCTCCAGCTACAAGGAGGTCGGCCCGTCCAGCGCGACCGACACCTCGGGGCAGGTGTCGTACGTCAACACCCTCACCCAGCAGCAGGTCGACGGGATCGCCGTGTCCGCGCAGGACCCGGGCGCCCTGTGCACCGCGCTGAAGCAGGCCATGAGCAACAAGATCAAGGTCGTCACCTACGACTCGGACACCAACCCCGAGTGCCGTAACGCCTTCGTCTCGCAGGCCTCCGCCGAGGACCTGGGCCGCACCGAGGTGCAGCTGCTCGCCCAGCAGATCGGCTACAAGGGCGAGATCGCGATCCTGTCGGCCGCGCAGACCGCGACGAACCAGAACGTCTGGATCGACTTCATGAAGAAGGAGCTGGCGGACCCGAAGTACAAGGACATCAAGCTCGTCAAGGTCGCGTACGGCAACGACGACGCCCAGCAGTCCTTCCAGCAGACCCAGGGCCTGCTCCAGCAGTACCCGAACCTGAAGGGGATCATCTCCCCGACCACCGTCGGCATCAAGGCGGCCGCGCAGTACCTGTCGGGCTCCAAGTACAAGGGCAAGGTCAAGCTGACCGGGCTGGGCACCCCGAACGACATGCGCACCTACGTCAAGAACGGCACCGTCGAGGGCTTCGAGCTGTGGGACCCCTCGAAGCTCGGCGCGCTGGCCGCGCAGACGGCGGTGGCGCTCGTCTCGGGCCAGATCACCGGCGCGGAGGGTGAGACCTTCAAGGCCGGAGGCACCACGTACACCATCGGCAAGGACGGTGTGATCAGCCTCGGCAAGCCGACCGTGTTCGACGCCAAGAACATCGACCAGTTCAACTTCTGATCCGGGAGCGGTACTTCATGCAGCGCGTCTGTTTCCTGCTCAAGGTCCGTCAGGACCGGCTCGCCGAGTACCGCGAACGCCATGCCGCCGTGTGGCCGGAGATGCTGGACGCTCTCTCGGCCACCGGCTGGCACAACTACTCCCTCTTCCTGAGAGACGACGGCCTGCTCGTCGGTTACCTGGAGACCGAGGACTTCGCGGCCGCCCAGGCCGGCATGGAAGCCGCCGAGGTCAACGCCCGTTGGCAGGCGGAGATGGCGCCGTTCTTCGAGTCGCTGGACGGTGCCCGCCCCGACGAGGCCATGAAACCGCTCACTGAGGTGTTCCACCTGGCCTGACACCTCCCGCCGCCCCTCCCCGCCGCCCCTTCCCCTCCGCTCTCGCACGACAATGGAGTCCCCGAGATGAAAAGACGTACGTTGCTGGGCGCCGCCCTCGCCACCGCCGTGGTAAGCCCCGCCTTCGCCGCCGGCATCGCACGGGCCGCCGACCCCGGCCCGTCGGTCACCCTGACCGGCAGCACCCTGCTCGACTCCCAGGCCCTCTTCTTCGTCTCCTACGACGGCCTGGTCAACAACAACTCGTTCCAGAAGAACGCGATGTTGACCTACAAGGGCTACCAGTACGCCGTCTGGTACACCGCCGACCGCAACGCCGTCGTCGCCCGCCGTGTGTTCGGCTCCAACACCTGGTCCACCGTCAAGGTCGGCCACACGCTCAAGACCAACGACTCCCACAACGTCATCTCCATGGGCATCTCCAAGGTCGACGGTCGGCTCCACCTCAACATGGACTCGCACAGCGACGGGTTCACCTACGTCAAGTCGGTCGCCGGGCTGATGGACAACCCCGCCGGCCTGAGCTGGGACACGAGCCGCTTCGGCGCACCCCAGTCCACCCTCGACGGGCTCGCGCTCACCACGCAGTTCACCTACCCGCAGTTCATCTCGACACCCGAGGGCAAGCTCCAGCTCAGCTACCGTGCCGGGATCTCCGGCAACGGCCGCAACGCCCTCGCGGAATACGACGGTTCGTCCTGGACCGCGCTCGGCGAGTGGACGTCCTCGACCGGCACCTACACCAGCGAGCACGGCTCCAGCACGGCCCGCAACATGTACCTGCACGGCATCGACTACGACGTCAACGGTCGCCTGCACGCCTTCTTCACCTGGCGCGAGCAGAACGGTGCCGTGATGTGCAACACCGGCGGCATCACCAACCACGACACCGGCTACGTCTACTCCGACGACCGCGGCCGCACCTGGCGCAACAACGCGGGCAGCGTCGTCGGCACCACGGGCGGCTCCGACAAGGTCTCGGTCACCGACTCCGGTCTGGTGGTGGACGCGCTCAACCCGGACCACTCCCTGATGAACCAGGAGAGCCAGTTCACCGACTCGGCCGGCCTGCCGCACGCCATCATCAGCTACGTGCCCGGCCGCTTCGGCCAGTGCACCACGAACTACGTCACCGACCGCACGACCAACGGCCGCGCCTTCCACGTCCGCAAGAACTCCTCGGGCACCTGGCAGAAGACCGAGATACCGGTGCCGCTGAACTCCAGCCAGCGCACCAAGCTGATCCTCGACAAGTACGGCAACGCGTACGCGATCTTCCCCTTCTGCCGGATCGCCGGGGCCTCCAAGGCCTCCGGGTACACCGACTGGACGGTGCTGTACGACGGCGTCGGCGCCGGGCTGAACGCCTTCGGCGAGGTCGTGATCGACGAGACGCGGATCGGGCAGGACAACTTCCTGTCGATCATGTACCAGGAGAAGTCCAGTGGTACGACGCCCTCGGCGCTCCGCTCGCTCAACTTCAGCCTGCCCGCCTGATCCGTACCGTCGGGACCGGGAGACCGTGACCGACTCGGCAGTGGCGGGTGCGTGCGAACCACGAAGGTAGTGTGAACGCGCACCCGCCGCTCCTCATCTTTCTGGAGGTCCCCGCCCGATGGCCCAGTCGGTGGGTATCAAGGACGTCGCCCGTGCCGCCGGAGTCTCCGTCGGCACCGTCTCGAACGTCATCAACCGTCCGGACACGGTCGCCGCCGAGACCCGGGCGCGCGTGCTGTCCGCGATAGACCGGCTCGGCTACGTCCGCAGCGAGTCGGCCCGCCAACTGCGCGCGGGCCGCAGCCGGATCATGGGGCTGCTCGTCCTCGACATGGGCAACCCCTTCTTCGTGGACGTCGCCCGCGGCGCCGAGCGGGCCGCGCGGGACGCCGGGCTGGGCGTGATGGTCTGCAACAGCGCCGAGAGCGCAGGCGAGGAGGCCGAGTACCTGTCGCTCTTCGCCGAGCAGCGGGTGCGGGGCGTGCTGCTCACCCCGGCCGACGCCACCGGCCGCAACATCGACTCCTTCCGCCGGCACGGCATCCCCTTCGTGCTCGTCGACCGGGTCTCCGAGGGCACCACCGAGTGCTCGGTGTCGGTGGACGACGTGGCGGGCGGCGCGCTCGCCGTACGGCATCTCATCGACGCCGGACACCGCTCCATCGCCTACGTCAGCGGCCCGCCCGGCTTCACCCAGGTCCGCGACCGCCGCACCGGTGCCCTGAACGCGCTCGCCGAGGCGGGCCTGGGCCCCGAGCGCCTGCGCGAGCTGCCCACCGAACGCCTCGACGTCGCCGCCGGCCGGGACGCGGGCGCCCGCCTGCTCGGCCTCGCCGACCGTCCGACCGCCGTGTTCTGCGCCAACGACCTGCTCGCCCTCGGCGTCCTGCAGGCCATGTACGCGGCCGGCGTCGGCGTTCCCGACGACCTCGCCATCGTCGGCTACGACGACATCGAGTTCGCCGCCGCCGCGGCCGTCCCCCTCACCTCCGTGCGCCAGCCGGCCGTCACCATGGGCGCCCTCGCCGCGGAGATGCTGCTGGAGGAGACCGAGGAGACCGAGGAGGGGGGAGCGCGCGCCGGGCGGCACGAACACCGGCGGGTGGTGCTGCAGCCGGAGCTGGTGGTACGCCGGTCCAGCCTCGCGGCGCGCTGAACGGCGGTTCGGTATCCGCGCTGATCGCCCGTTCAGCAGGAGTTCATGATCCCCCGGGCTCCGGAGCCGCCCGGACATGTGCTGAACTGGGACGCGGTCCGTACACCGATCGTCCCGGGAGCCACTGTTGTCCGTCAGCTACCGTCAGCCCGGCGTCGTCCTCACCGACCGCCGCTTCACCGTGCCCCTCGACCACGCCGACCCGGCCGGGGAGACGATCGGGCTCTACGCCCGCGAGGTCGTCGCGAGCGACAAGGCGGACCAGGACCTGCCATGGCTGCTCTACCTCCAGGGCGGCCCCGGCTTCGGCGCCAACAGGTTCGTCGGCAAGCCGGCCTGGCTCGGCCGTGCGCTGAAGGAGTACCGGGTCCTCCTCCTCGACCAGCGCGGCACCGGCCACTCCACCCCGGCCAACCGCCAGACGCTGCCACTGCGCGGCGGACCGGCCGAACAGGCCGACTACCTCACGCACTTCCGCGCCGACTCCATCGTCCGCGACTGCGAGCTGATCCGCCGAGAGGTCACCGGCGGTGCCCCCTGGACCGTCCTCGGGCAGAGCTTCGGCGGCTTCTGCACGGTCACCTACCTCTCCCTCGCCCCCGAGGGCCTCGCCACCGCCCTCATCACCGGCGGCCTGCCTTCGCTGGACGCCCACGCCGACGACGTCTACCGCGCCGCCTACCCGCGCATGGAGCGCAAGGTCGCCGCGCACTACGCCCGCTACCCGCAGGACGTCGAACGCGCCCGCCGTATCGCCGACCACCTCCTGCGCCACGAGGTGACGCTCCCCAGCGGCTACCGGCTCACCGCCGAGGCCTTCCAGACGGTCGGCATCCTCCTCGGCGGCGGCGAGGGCAGCCACCGCCTGCACCACCTCCTCGAAGAGGCCTTCGTCCCCACCCCGCGGGGCCCGGAGCTGTCCGACGCCTTCCAGGAGGAGATCCAGGGCCTCCTCTCCTACGCCGGACACCCCCTCTACGCCCTCGTCCACGAGGCCATCTACGGCCGGGACACCCGCCCCACCGCCTGGGCCGCCGATCGGGTACGCGCGGAGTTCCCGCAGTTCGACGCGGCCAAGACGCTGACCGGCGACGGACCGCTGCTGCTCACCGGGGAGACGATCCACCCCTGGATGTTCGACACCGACCCCGCGTTGCGCCCGCTTCGCGAGACCGCGGAACTCCTCGCCGCCCGCACCGACTGGCCGCCCCTGTACGACCCGGCCCGCCTCGCCGCAAACGAGGTCCCGGTCGCGGCCGCGATCTACCACGACGACCTGTACGTCGACACCGCCCACTCCCTGCGCACCGCCCGCGTCATCCGCGGCCTGCGCACCTGGGTCACCGACGAGTTCGAGCACGACGGCGTCCGGGCCGGCGGCCCCCGGGTCCTGGACCGCCTGCTCGCCCTCACCCGCGACGAGGCGTGACGCCGGCGTCACCGCCACTGCCACCGTCCCCGGCGCTGTCACCGGCACCGGTTAGTCTGCCGACATGACCGAGCCGACGACCGCCCAGCTCGAACCCATGCCCGAGGACTGGCGGCGTGCCCTGGCCGTGGTGGCGCACCCGGACGACCTGGAGTACGGGTGCTCCGCGGCGGTCGCCGCCTGGACCGACGCCGGCCGCGAGGTCGCCTACGTCCTGGCCACCCGCGGCGAGGCGGGCATCGACACCCTCGCGCCCGCCGAATGCGCCCCGCTGCGCGAGCGGGAGCAGCGGGCGAGCGCGGCCGTGGTGGGCGTGTCGACGGTCGAGTTCCTCGACCACCGGGACGGCGTCATCGAGTACGGGCTCGCCCTGCGCCGGGACATCGCCGCCGCGATCCGCAGACACCGTCCCGAACTGGTCGTCACCCTCAACCACCGCGACACCTGGGGCGGGGTCGCCTGGAACACCCCCGACCACGTCGCCGTCGGCCGCGCCACCCTGGACGCGGCCGGGGACGCCGGCAACCGCTGGATCTTCCCGGAACTCACCGAGCAGGGCCTGGAGCCGTTCGACGGTGTGCGCTGGGTCGCCGTGGCCGGCTCCACGACGCCCACCCACGCCGTGGACGCGTCGGCGGGACTGGAGCGGGCGGTCCGCTCGCTCCTCGAACACCGCACGTACATCGAGGCGTTGACCGACGAGGAGCCGGAAGCGTACGCACGGCGGTTCCTCACCGGGGTGGCTCAGTCCGTGGGCGAGCGGTTCGGCGGGCGGCCGGCCGTGGCGTTCGAACTGTTCAGCCGGTAGGGCGGTGCCGCAGGTCAGTAGGGTGGAGGGCATGCCAGAGACGACGGTGGACCGGAACACCCTGCGCGGCGACTGCGGGAACTGCTTCGGCCTGTGCTGTGTGGCCCTGCCCTTCGCCCGCTCCGCGGACTTCGCGATCGACAAGCCCGCCGGCAAGGCGTGCCCCAACCTGGGCGAGGACCACCGCTGCGGCATCCACGCCCGGCTGCGCCGGCAGGGCTTCACCGGCTGCACGGTCTACGACTGCTTCGGCGCCGGGCAGCAGGTCTCGCAGGTCACCTTCGGCGGCCGGGACCCGCGTAGGGCCCCGGATGAGGAGGCCCGCCGCATGTCCGAGGTGTTCCCGGTCGTCCGACAGCTCCACGAACTCCTGTGGTACGTCACCGAGGCGCTCGCCCTTCCCGCCGCCCGCCCGATCCACGCCGAACTGCGCCGGGCCCTGGCGAAGACCGAGGAACTCACCGCTCTGACCCCGGACGAGCTGACCGTGCTCGACGTGCCGGCGCACCGCCAGGACGTCAATGTGCTGCTCCTGAAGACCAGCGAACTGGTCAGGGCCGGGACAGACGGCCGTAGGAAGGAGCGCCGGGGCGCCGATCTGATGGGCGCCCGGCTCAAGGGCGCCGACCTGCGAGGCGCGAACCTGCGCGGCGCCTGTCTGATCGCCGCAGACCTCACCGGCGCGGACCTGCGTCGAGCGGACCTGATCGGCGCCGACCTGCGTGACACCGACCTGGCGGACGCCGATCTGACCGGCGCGTTCTTCCTGACCCAGCCGCAGTTGAACGCGGCCCGGGGAAGCGCGGGCACGAAGCTGCCGGAGTCAGTCGCCCGCCCCGCGCACTGGACAGCGGGCCGCTGAGGGCGCCGCTGCCCCGCTCTCCTCGTCGGCGGCCCCGCTCTCCTCACCCGCCGCCGGGCCGCCCGGCGGCGGAGTGCGCCGCTCCAGGTGCAGACGCAGCCCGTCCGGCATCAGTGTCAGCCGTTCCGTGACGCGCAGCCGGTACGCGGGGTCGGGCCGCAGCTCATAGCGGCGCAGCAGCAGTCCGAGTACCAGCGTCGCCTCGTGCAGCGCGAACTGCCGTCCGATGCAGGCCCGTGCCCCGGTGCCGAACGGCTTGAAGGTGTGCGGGGCGCGGGCGCGTACGGCCTGGGCGTCGAAGCGGTCCGGGTCGAACCGCTCGGCGTCCGGCCCCCACACCTCGGGGTCGCGGTGCAGCATCGCCGTGAGCACCAGCGCCCAGCCGCCCCGCCGCATCGGATGCTCCCCGCCCAGGACGGTGTCGGCGCGGGCCTCCCGGGCGAAGGCGGGCGCCGTCGGCCACAGCCGCAGCGCCTCGTCGAGGACCCGGCGGACGTACCGCAGCCTGGCCACCTGGTCGTACCGAGGCACCGCCGCGTCTCCCCACACCTGGTCCACCTCGGCGCGGGCGCGGGCCGCGATCTCCGGGTGGAGCGAGAGGTAGTGCAGGGCGAAGGAGAGCGCGCCCGAGGTGGTCTCGTGGCCGGCGACCAGGAAGGTGATGACCTGCCGCCGCACGTTGTGCGCCGACAGCCGTTCGCCCGTCTCGGGGTGGGCGGTGTCGAGCATCCGGTCGAGCAGGTCGCCGTCCCCGCCGCCCTGCTCGCGGCGCGCCCGCACCAGGTCGTCGACCGTGCGGTTCAGGTAGGCGATGTCGGCCTCGTTGCGGCGCGTGGCCCGCCGCAGCAGCGCGGGGGAGGGCACGGTGTTGAGGCGCTGCGCGTAGCTGAGGGTGCCCACCATCGCCGTCACGAAGGGGTGCGGCCGGGTGCGCTCGAAGGACCCGAAATCGTGCCCGAAGCCGGTGCGCGAGATCGTCTCCAGGGTCAGCTTGGTCATGTCGCCGGGCACGTCCACCGCCCGGGCCGCGGCCAGTTCCCGGTCCCAGTGGCCGGTGAGCCGCTCCGCCACGTCCAGCATCATCGGGTGGTAGGCCGCCATGGCCTCGCGGCTGAACCCCGGGGCCAGGACGTCGTGCGCGAGCTGCCAGTTCGGCTCGTGGTTGTACGCCGTGAACAGGGCGTCCCCGACGACGGGCCGCAGGTTGGCTATGCCCAGCCCCACGTGCTTGGCGAACCGCGTCTCGTCCGCCATGTCGGCGGCGAGCCTCGCGCCCCACACGAACACGAACTCCCGGCCGAACGCCTTGCGCCGGTAGATCGGCCCGAGTTGCTCGGCGTAGCGCATGGAGTCCTGCAGGGGGGTGCGCCGGCTCGCGCCGAGGACGTCGCCGAGCAGCGGGAGCCGGCGCGGCGGATGCGGAATGCGCTCCAGCTCGGGCCAGCCGAGCTCCGCGCCGCGGAATCCTTTCGGCAGTACCTCGGTCGTGCCCCCCGTGGCTGACCCCGTCGTTCCGGTCGTCCCCGTCGTCCCCGTCGTCTCCGCCATGACGCGATCTCCCTTGATGCAGCGGCACGTTGAGCATGTTGTACGTGGGTTCAATAACGCGGCTCAGTCTGGTCCCGCTGTTGAACCCACGTCAAGTAAGGTGCGGGCATGGCCGCGAACCAGGGGGAGCGCACCCGGCGTCGACTGAGTACCGGGGAACGCAGGGAGCAACTCCTGTCGGTCGGCGCGCGGCTGTTCTCGGAAAGCCCCTACGACGAGGTGTGGATCGAGCAGGTCGCCGAGATCGCCGGCGTCTCGCGTGGGCTGCTGTACCACTACTTCCCCACCAAACGGGACTTCTTCGCGGCGGTCGTCGAGCGCGAGAGCGAGCGGATGCTGCGTATGACGGCGGCGGTCCCCGGCGTCCCGGTCCGTGCACAGCTCGCGTCGGGCCTGGACGCCTTCCTGGAGTACGTGGAGACCCACGCCCACGGCTACCGCGCCTTCCACCGCGCGGACGCGGCCGGCGACCAGGCGGTACGCAAGGTCTATCAGCGGGCCCTGATGGCACAGGAGCGCCAGATCCTGGCGGCCCTCGGCGCCGACCCCGAGTTCGGCCCGGTCTTCGAGGAGCGGCCCGACGTGCGGCTGGCGGTGCGCGGCTGGCTGGCCTTCACCACGGCGGTCTGCCTGGAATGGCTGCGCGGGCCGGACCTGTCACGGGATCAGGTGCGGGAGCTGTGCACGCGGGCGCTGCTGGGGGTTATGTCGGCTTCGGGGTGACTTCGGACAGGGAGCCTTGGGGCAGTGGTTGGCGCGACCATGGATCTCCGATAGGTTAGGCAAGGCTTACCTAAGGAGGTTTTGGGATGGGTGACAGCCAAAGCTGGGCGGCCCTGCCGTCCGCCGCCGCGCAGGCCCGATCGGTGCTCGCGGCCTCGTGGTCCTGCACCGTGACCGCGGACGGCGGACGCGAGGAGTTCGTCGGCGCGCACACCGTCGACGAGAACGGCCGGGTGATCCTGCGGGCGCCCGAGGACAGCGCCCTGCGCACCGCGGCGATCTGCGCACCCCGCGGCGAGCCGTCCGCCGTGCTGGAGTTCGCCGACCCGGCGCCCGTTCCCGTACGCAGCCGTATCCGCGCCCGGCTCTGGCTGGCCGGCTGGTTCACCCCGGAGAGGGGCCACCTCGCCTTCCACGCCACCCGCGTGGTGCTGAAACCGTCCACCGGCGCGGTCGTCGTCGCCCTCGACGAGTTCACGCAGGCCCGGCCCGACCCGCTCGCCGCTGCCGAGGCCCAGCTGCTCACGCATCTCGCCGACGCCCACCCCGACGCCGTCGAACGGCTCACCCGGCTCGTCCGGCGAGACAGCCTGCACGGCGCCGTCCGCGTTCAGCCGCTCGCCGTCGACCGGCACGGACTGACGCTGCGCATCGAGCGCGCCCGCGCCCACGGCGACGTCCGCCTGCCCTTCCACGCGCCCGCCGACGACGTCGCACAGCTCACCGAGCGCATGCACGTCCTGCTCACCCAGGCGGCGGCCGCCTGCCCGCGCGCCCTACAGCGGCAGCGCACAGACGGCGACGGGTGACGCGAAGGGCTCGCCCGCGAGCCGCAGCCCACCGTTCGCGCCGTCGACCCGGAACACGCTGACCGTGCCGGAGCGCTGGTTGGCGGCGAAGAGCAGGCCGCCGTCCGGCGAGAGGGCGATCTGCCGAGGGAAGTCCCCGTCCACCGGCACCGTGCCGAGCAGCCGTAGCCGGGCCCCGTCCGCCTCCACGGCGTAGCGGGCGAGGCTGTTGTCGCCGCGGTTGGCGAGGAAGGCGTACGCGCCGTCCCGCGTGACCGCCAGCTGCGCCGGGTAGTTGGTGCCCGCCTTCGAGCCCGTGGACTGCGGCTTCCCGATCGTCAGCCGCCCACTGGACGCTTCGTACCTGCAGACCGTGACCGTGTCGTCGGCCTCGTTCGCGAGGTAGGCGTACCGGCCGCCGGGATGGAACGTGAGATGGCGCGGACCGGCGCCCGCCCGGGTGTGCGCCTGCGCGACCTCCGTGAGCGTGCCCGCCTTCTCGTTCAGGCGGTAGCTGTACACGGTGTCGGTGCCGAAGTCGACGGCGAGGACATGGCCGCCGTCCAAAGCCGTGATGAACTGATGGGCGTGCGGCCCCTGTTGGCCCTGCCGGGGCGCCGGACGGGTGTGCGTTTCCATGGCGGTGCGGTCGCCGAGCGCCCCTGAGGCGTCGATCGCGTGCACGGCCACACTGCCCGAGCCGAAGTCGGCGCTCAGCAGCCACCGCCCGCTGGGATGCACCGACACATGGCAGGTGTGCGCCCCGCCCGTGGCCCGGCTGCCCAGCACCTTCTCGTCGGACAGCCGTACGGCCGTCACGGCGCCCGCCTCGCGTTCGTTCGCCGCGTAGAGCGTTCGGCCGTCCGGGTGCACCGCGAGGTAGGACGGGTCCGGGACGCCGGTGATCGTGCCCCGGCCGGTGATCCGCCCCGAGCCGGGGTCGTACGAGGCGACGCCGATGCCCTTCCCGCCGCCCTCGGCGGAGGTGTACGTGCCCACGTAGAGGGGCCGGGGGCCGGCGGGGCTCGGCGATGCCTGCGGCGCGGACGCCGTCGAGGCGGACGCCGACGGCTGCTGGGGCGGCGCGGCCTGCGGGGCCTGCTCGGCGTCCGGTGAGCCGTCGGCACTGCTGCTGCCGCACCCGGCCAGGGCCGACGCCGCCGCCGCGCCGCCGAGCACCCCGACGAAGCGGCGCCTGCTCCAGCGACCGTCGGCCGCGTCCGTCCCACTGCTCATGCCCGCACCTCAGGTCGTCGTCCGCATCCTCCGTGACAGCCACCTTGACCCGGACCGGCCGTCGAACGCAAAAGCGGAAAACCCGGCGGACTACCAGTCGCCGTCCTCCACCGGCTTCCCCGGCGCGTCCTTGAGGTGGTGCACCTGGCCGGGGGCGGGCGGCTGCCACGGATCCAGGTCGGCGCCGAGCCACTCGCCCACCGGCTGCACGCCGGCCAGGGTGTCGCTGGGCGCGACGTCGTGCGCGTCGTCGTCGTAGTAGTCGAACCAGGGCAGCCCGGCCTGGGTGTACGCGGCGCGGTCCACGGGGGACGGCGGGGGCTCCTCGCCGGTGATGCGCCGCCACTCCGGGGGCGTCACCAGATGCACGAAGACCCGGGCGGCGGGCCGCTCCGTGTAGTCCGCGACCGGACGGACGTCCTGGTACACCTCCTGGCGCATCGAACCGCCCACGCCCAGGCCCATCGCGGCGGCCGCGCGGACCCGGGGCGCGCCGCCGGGCGCGGGGGCCGCGGCGGGCATCATCGGGGCCGCACCGGGCGGGGGCGGCGCGCCGTACGCGCGCACCGACTTCACGCTCCTCGTCTCCAGGGAGCGGCGGCGCTCCGCCTCCCGCCACTCGGCACGCTCGACCTCGTTCAGCGGGAACGACTGCAGCTGGACCCCGCCCCAGACCTCCTCGCCGGTGACCTGGCCCTCCACGGTCGCCCCGAGGCCCAGCGGCACCGCCACGAACTGGCGCACCGTACCCCTGCCCGAGTTGATCCCGTCCAGCCAGGGCTGACGAGGCAGTGGGAGGTAGTTCTGCGGGTCGCGGGAGAGCCGGCTGCTCCAGGGCTTCCCGGAGACCGCGCACACCTTGCCTGCCCCGACCTGCAGCGCGGCCGGCTCCGTCGAGCCCGCGAAGCTCAGCCACATCGCCTCACGCAGGTACATCGGCAGCAACACGCCGCCCCGCGCCAGCCACTCGGCGGGCACGGTATCGGCGTGGTCGCAGACCCGGCGGACCGGGAACGGGCCGAGGCCGGGCGGCAGGTCGTGCGTGCCCTTCTCCGGCAGCCGCAGCGTCCGCATGAACCGCACCGCCACCCCGCCCGGCAGCCTCAGCGTGTCCCCGTCGATCCGTACGGCGGTGTCGGCCATCCGCATGCTCCCCTCGTGTCCCGCGCCCGTCCCGTCGCGGAGCCTGTCAAGGAGAACGCCTGCTGATCCCCGTACGGTTCCGCCACAGCTCCTCCTGAACGCCGAGGCGCTCACGCAGGCGGGTCAGACGAGGCATGCGCTCGCGCTGTTCCCGTGACACGCGGTCCAGATCCTCCAGGAGCCGGCGGGAGCGGTGCTCGGTGTCGAGCTCGTCCAGGATGCGGTTGACCTCGGTGAGCACGGCGCCGTGCAGCTGCCACTGGCGGGCGTCGTGCTGGAGCTGCTCCAGCAGCAGCTGGGCGAGCTTGTCGCGGGTGGCCGCGGCCTGCCGCAGCTCGGCGCTGAGCCGGGCCTCGGCGGCGTCCGCGTTGAGGCTGACACTCGTCGTGACCAGCACCGCGAAGCTGACCACCGCGTCGGCGATCTCCGACAGCAGCCGCTCCACGGTCGCCCCGGTCTCCGGCGGGAACAACGGCTGCGGCTCGCGCTCCCTGGCGAGGTCGGTGAGCGTGCGGGCGAGCACCCGCAGCACGACCGTGCAGATCTCCAGCGTGTCCAGACCGGTGCGCAGCACCACCCGGTGCAGCAGCCCCTCACGTACGCGCGGATTGAGCCGCAGGCTGTCCTCGGCCTGCCGCAGCGCCGCGTCCACCTCGACGATGTCGTGATCCAGCCGACGCGCCTCGTGCAGTCGGGCCGCCGCCTGCTCGACGGGGGTGCGGCCGGCCGCCTCCTCGCCGATGCGCAGCATCAGCTGCCGCAGCCTGCGGGCCAGCCCCTCGATCGACTCGCCCGCCTCCTCCACCCACACCGGAGGCGGCAGCAGCACATTGCAGCCGAGCCCGACGACCGCGCCGATCAGGGTCTCCACCACCCGCGCCCACGCCGTGTCCCCGACGGTGGTCACCCCGAGCACCAGCATGGCGCTGATCGCCACCTCGGGGACGTACTCGTCGACCCGTACCAGGTGCCCCACACCCAGCGAGGCCACGATCAGCAGCGCGAGGCTCCACCAGGTCAGACCCACCAGGAGGCTGAAAGCGATGGCGACGAGCACACCGGCCACCACCGCGTTCACCCGGCGGATGCCGTTGGTCAGCGTCGCGTACAGGGTGACCTGCACGACCAGCAGCGCGGTCAGCGGCGCCGTCAGCGGCAGTGCCTCGGGGCTCAGGCGCAGGGCGATGACATACGCGATGGTGGCCGCGGCGGCGGCCCGCAGCGCCTGGACGACCACGGGTTCCCGGTGGCGCTGCACCAACCGTACGAGCGGCCCCACGCGCTCACGTACATCTTGCATCCCCAGACCAGTTCCCCTTCCTCACCTGCCTCGAACGTTTCCAGCCGCGAGCGAGCCTAGATCGTCGTGGGCGGCCGGGGAAGAGCAGGTGGGCCACGGGGTCAGCCCCCGTGGTCGGGTTCCGGTCGTCCGCACGGGGTGACGGCGGTCCGCTGCTGCTCGGCACGCTCTGCGCCACCGCCACCGCCACCGCCACCGCCACCGCCTCCGCCGCTCCCGTTGCGCGACGGCGTCGATGACCGGCGGGCCTTCCGTACCCTGTACCGGGACCGCACGCCCGGCGTCGTCGACCCGGCCGCCGGGGGATGGCTCAACGGGCTGATCGCGGACGGGTGTGACGCCGGCGACGGGGTACGCGGCCGGCCGGAGGAAGGGGTGGGTACAAGGTGACGGACTCCTGGGCACGGGCCCGGAACGCGCTGGAGGCGGCGGGGATACCGCCCGACCGACTGGCCCGCCTCGGACCGCTCGGCGGCGGCACGTACAACACCGTCGAGGAGCTCCGCCTCACCGACGGCAGCGGCTACGTACTGAAGGTCGCGCCCACCGCGCCGGGCCTGCGCTACGAGAGCCGGCTGCTGCTCGGCGAGGCGGAGTTCTGCCGCGGGGCGGCCGAGGCCGGCGTGCCGGCGCCACGCGTCGTGGCCGTCGACGAGGCGTGGCTGCTGATGACGCTGTCCCCGGGCGCGCCCTGGGACGATTCGCTCACCGTCGCCGAACAGGCGGAGCTGCGTGGGGAGTTGGGACGTCAGGTCGCCCGGCTGCACGAGGTGACCGGGCCCGGCTTCGGCTATCCCACCGGCGCCTTCGGCCCGCTCACGCCCGACTGGCGCACCGCGTTCACGGCGATGTTCGACGGCCTCCTCGCCGACGCCCGCGAGCACGGCGCCCGGCTGCCCCGTCCCGTCGAGGAGGTCGCCGCCGTCGCCCGGTCCGTGTACGACGCCCTCGACGAGGTCACCGTCCCGCGGCTGGTCCACTACGACCTGTGGCCGGGCAACATCCTGGTCGACCGTACCGACGGCCGGGCCCGGATCGGGGGCCTCATCGACGGCGAGCGCATGTTCTGGGGCGACCCTCTCGCCGACTTCGTCTCCCTGGCGCTGCTGGGGGACATGAGGAAGGACGAGGCGTTCCTGGAGGGCTATCGGGCCGCCGGAGGCCGCGCCGTGTTCGACCGGTCCGCCCGGCTGCGTCTTGCCCTCTACCGCGCCTACCTCTACCTGATCATGCTCATCGAGACGGTTCCGCGGGCGGTCGGCGCCGATCAGGAGCGGTGGGTGCAGCAGAGGGTCGCCCCGGAGCTCGTGGCGGCGCTGGACGAGATCGAGTCCGCGGCGGCGTGACGGGGCGACGGGGTGGCGTGACGGGGCGGGTGACGACCGCCGGTGCGGGCGCACGGCCCTCCCGGCACACAGGTCCCTCCCGGCCGCCCGCCGCCATGTTTCGTCCGGCGGTCGGGGAGGTACTCGCGTGAGGCCCGGACGATCGGTGTCCGGGAGAGCGCGGAGGGAGGATGTCGTGGCCGCACAGCGCCGCGAAGGCCCCGGCGAGGACGGCGCGCCGGTCCCGCGTGACCTGCCGGACCAGCAGGCCGACGGGGGCGAGGACCCCTGGGACGCCGCCGCGCCCGAGTCGCCGGAGGAGGCCGCGCAGGACGTCCCGGACACCGACGAGGCGGGCACCGGCCGGCAGGGCGCCCCGCGCGCGGAAAGCGGACAGTCCGACCATCCCGTCCCCGACGAACCGTCCGCCTGAAGAGCCTTGGTGGCCTCGACCTGGACCCGGGTGCCCGGACCCGAGTGCCCGGACCTGGGTGCCCGCAGGACCGGGCAGTCGGCTCTCAGGCCGCCTTGCGGCCGCGCATCGGCTCCGTGGCCTCGCCCTCCCCGCCGCGCAGGCCCTCGAGGAACTCCTCCAGCACCTCCGGCGCCGAATGCTCGGGGTGCCAGCCCAGTTCGACACGGGCTCGGGTGCAGTCCATCAGGGGAAGCCTGAGGACCGCGTCGAAGAGGTGCGGCGAAGCCGGCAGGAGGCGCAGGCCCCAGGCCGTGGCGATCGCCGAGCGGGCCGCCGTCCGGGGCAGGCGGACGGGATGGGCGTCGAACATCTCGCCGAGCAGCTTGGCGTCCACGGCGGGCTCGGCGGCCAGGTTGAAGGCGCCCCCCACCTCGGTGCGCAGGGCGAGCCGGTACGCCTCCGCCGCGTCGTCGGTGTGCAGCGCCTGCACACGCAGTCCCGGCACGTCCGGCAGGAAGGGCAGCCGCTCGGGGTGGACGAGCGGCCCGGGCAGGAACTTCCCGCCGAAGATGCGCCGTTGTTCGCTCGCCGACTCCCGCTTGAACAGGAACGCCGGCCGCATCCGCACCACTCTGGTCTGCGGGTGGTCCCGCTCGAAGGTGTCCAGGGCCCGCTCCAGGTAGGCCTTCTCCCGGCAGTACGCGGCGTTCGGCCAGCCGTGCGTCGGCCATGACTCGTCCACCGCCCGGTCCTTCGGTCCCGGCGAGTACGCGCCCACCGACGACGCGTGCACGAGGACGGGCACATGCGCGGCAGCCACGGCCTCGAAGACCCGGATGCTGCCCAGGACGTTCGTACGCCAGGTCACCGCCGGATCGTGCGTGGGCTGGAACGCCCAGGCCAGATGCACGACAGCGGCCGCGCCCTGGAAGATCCCGGCGAGGTCGGCCTGCTCGTCGGCCAGGTCGACGGCCGCCCAGTCGGTCTTCGGCGGCGACCAGTCCGGGACCCGCCGGGCCAGGCCCCGCACCGAGGCGACGCCAGGATCCTGCGACAGAAGACGCACCACACTCGTGCCGACATTGCCGGTGGCGCCCGTGACGACGACGTTGCTGCCTGTTGCGCTGCTCACCTTCGGCTCCTCTCGGCGTTTCCTGCGGGGAACCGACCGAGTACCCGGCCGGGGCCCCGCGCACGCGGAACGCCCGCGGCGGCGGCCGCGCCCTACGAGCCGAACGCGTTCACGCCGGTCAGCTCGGTGGACAGCTCCCACAGCCGCGCCGCCTGCTCCGGGTCCGTCGCCCAGGCCTTGACGCCGGAGCTTTGGTCGCCGTCGACAGCGGTCTCGGCGATGTCGCAGTCCTCCAGGTAGACGCCGCCCATCCCGGCCAGCTGCGGCGAGGTCGCCGCCCACACCTGGGTGGCCGCGCCCTGCTCGGGCGTCTTGAAGCCCGACGGGTTGAGCACCTTGCCGTCCTCGTCGATCCAGCCGCGCTCCACCATCTCCTCCTTGGGGAGGTGCCGCTGGAGCGGCGTGATGATGCCGCCGGGGTGCAGGGCGAAGGCACGCGCGCCCCGTTCCCCGGCCAGCCGGTCGAGGTGGACGGCGAACAGCACGTTCGCGGTCTTCGCCTGCCCGTAGGCCTCCCACTTGTCGTAGCCCTGCCGCCACTGGACGTCGTCCCAGCGCATCCCCGAGAAGTGGTGGGCCCGCGAGGAGACGGACACGACGCGGGCGCCGCCGGGCTCTATCGCCGGCCACAGGCGGTTGACGAGGGCGAAGTGGCCGAGGTGGTTCGTCGCGAACTGCGCCTCCCAGCCCGGGCCGACCCGGGTCTCAGGGCAGGCCATGATCCCGGCGCTGTTGATGAGGAGGTCGATGCTCCGGCCGGAGGCGAGGAACCGCTCGGCGAAGGCGCGCACGCTGTCCAGGTCACCAAGGTCGAGCTCGTCCGTCTCGACGCCGTCGAGGCCGGCGAGGTTCTCACGGGCCGCGTCCGGGCGCCGGGCGGGGACGACGACGTGGGCGCCCGCCTTGGCGAGGGCGCGGGTGGTCTCCAGGCCCAGCCCGGAGTAGCCGCCGGTGACGACCGCGAGCCGTCCGCTGAGGTCGATGCCGGCGAGAACGTCGTCGGCGGTGCTGTGGGCGTCGAACCCCGAACCGATCTTGTGCTGTGCAGTGCTCATGTCCCAGACGTTACGAATTGGAGTGCGCTCCAAGTCAAGCGCCCACCGCACGCCGAGAGCCCGGACAGAAGAAGGCCCCGACCGGACGGGGGAATCACGGTCGGGGCGGCCAAGCGGTGGGCGCGGATGGCGGTCGCCTCTCGGCGAAACGCTCCACAGGGCTTCAGCGGAACGATCGTCCCTGTGGGCAAAAGGTGAGGCCCGGGGACACTGTCCCATCCGCACCCACGGTTGGTTCAACTGGCAACCACCTATGGGTGTTCCGCGCTCGGCGGCAGCGCGCCGTGACGTCCGTCACCCGGGGTTCCGTCGCCCGCGGCTCAGGCCAGCGGGCTCGCCGACAGGGACGCCAACAGGTCGGCGGGGTCGTCGTAGACGGCTTCCGCGCCCGCGTCGAGCAGGTCGGCGCGGGGGATGCCGCCGGACAGGACGCCCACACAGCGCACCCCGGCTCGACGGCCTGCGCGCATGTCCCACACGGTGTCGCCGACGAACACGGCGCTTTCGGCGGGCGCCCCGGCCAGTTCCAGGGCGTGCCGCACGGGCTCCGGCGCGGGCTTGCCCTCGGCCACGTCGTCCGCGCTCGCCGTCGCGGCGATGGCGTCGTCGGCGTCGATGGCGCGCCGCAGCGCCGACAGTTCGCCCCCGCTCGCCGAGGTGGCGAGCACGACCGTCCAGCCGTCGTCGCGCAGCCGCCGCAGCAGCGGACCGGCGTCCGGCAGGGGCGGCAGCCGGTCGAAGTACTGTCCGTAGAGGGCCTTGTGGGCGGCGCTGAGCTCGGAGTCCTCGTCCTGGTCGCGCTCGTCGCCGAGCAGGTGGGCGATCAGGTCGTCGGAACCGAGTCCGACCGCCCGGTGCACGGCGTGCATGGGCACCCGGTGGCCCGCCTGCCGGAAGGCTTCCCACCAGGTGGTGACATGCAGGTGGTTGGTGTCGACGAGGGTGCCGTCGACGTCGAACACGGCGGCACGGGGCATGGGGGGCCTTTCTCTCGAGTCCCTGAGGACCGGGACCGCCCAGGACGGCCAAGGACCGCCCAGGACCGCCAAGGACCACCTCAGAGGCCTGCGGTATCAGGTGTGCCTGCCGGTACCCGCCCCTCCCGCGTCCAGTCCAGCAGCTCGGCCAGCGGCCAGGTGGTCACGATCCGTTCCGCGGGCACCGCGCACTCCTCGGCCCGCGCGCAGCCCAGGATCTGCCAGTCCAGCTGGCCCGGCGCGTGCGCGTCGGTGTCGACCGAGAACAGCACGCCCGCCGCCACGGCCCGGCTCAGCACCCGGCGCGGCGGGTCGAGCCGCTCGGGCCGGCTGTTGATCTCCACGGCCGTGCCGGACTCCGCGCACGCCGCGAACACCTCGTCCGCGTCGAACGCCGACTCCGGCCGCCCCCGGCCGCTCACCAGCCGCCCCGTGCAGTGGCCGAGGATGTCGGCGTGCGGATCGCGCACGGCGTTCACCATGCGGCGCGTCATCGCACGGGACTCCATGCGCAGCTTGGAGTGCACGGACACGACCACCACATCGAGTTTCTCCAGCAACTCCGGCTCCTGGTCCAGTGAGCCGTCGTCGAGGATGTCGCACTCGATCCCGGTCAGCAGCCGGAACGGCGCCCAGGTCGCGTTGAGCTCCTCGACCACCTCCAACTGCCTACGCAACCGCTCGGGGGACAGCCCACGGGCGACCGTCAGACGCGGCGAGTGGTCGGTGAGCGCGGCCCACTCGTGGCCGAGCGCGGCAGCCGCCCGGCCCATCTCGTCGATGGGGCTGCCGCCGTCCGACCAGTCGGAGTGGACATGGCAGTCCCCGCGCAGCAGCTTCCGCAGCCGGGACCCCGCGCCGTCCGTGAGCGGCCGGCCGGCCTCGCCCTCCAGTTTCTCCAGATAGGCCGGAACCTGCCCGGCGAGCGCCTCGCGCACCACCTGGGCGGTCTTCGGGCCCACGCCCTTCAACGACTCCAGCGTCCCGGCCGCCGCCCGCTGCTCCACCTCCGCCGCGGGCAGCCGCGCCAGCACCCTGGACGCCGTACGGAAGGCGCGCACGCGGTACGTCGGCGCCAGGGACCGCTCCAGCAGGAAGGCGATCCGGTCCAGAGCCTCGACGGGATCCATCGCCACCTCCTGGATCCAGAGTTCCCCACCCGCGCGCGGACCGCATGGCGGAGGTCGCCTTCCGCGGAAGGCGACCCCTTTCGGTGGCGATCTGATGATTCATACCGGCGAGTTGCGTTCTACCCTCTATGTCATGACCGAAATCGCTGGCCTCCGTGTCTCCCGCCCGCGGATCCTGGTGCTCGGGGTGCAGCCGGGCCCGACGCCGTTCCGCATCGTGGAAGTCGACGGTCGAGTGGTCGGTGAGGCGAGGGCCATCACCGACGTTCTCGAGATCGCCGCCGCGTTCGGCGTCACGGTCCATGACCTCGACGACCCGGACGTGGTGCGCTGGGTGGGCGGGGACAGATACACCTGGGCCCCGCACTGACGGTCGCGGCCCGGTCTCCTGCCCCGCGCCCGTCACAGGCGCCGCTCCCGCGCGTGCACCGCACGGCTCACCCTGCGCCCCAGGAGCAGGTAGCCGATCAGCGCGCCCGTGGTGTTGAGGATGACGTCGTCGACGTCGAAGGCTCGCCCGGCCACCAGCGCTCCCTGGGCGAACTCCACCAGCAGCATGACCGTCGCCGTCAGCAGCAGCACCCGCAGCAACCCGCGCGCCCGGGGGGCCACGACCGGCACCAGGATCCCGAAAGGCACCCCGAGCAGCAGGTTCCCGCCGATCTGCTTCACGGCGTCGCGCAGCGCGGGCTGGTCGAGGTAGGCCCGCAGGGAGTCGCCGGGGCGCAGGTTGGAGTGCACCAGCGACTCGGAGGCGGGCGACGGCTCCAGGGTGAGCCGGGCGAGCACGACGGCGAACGCCACCATGAACGCGAAGGCGAACAGCATCGCCAGCAGCCGCAGCGGAAACGGCAACGGCCGCTGCTCGGCGCGCGCCGCCTTCTTCGCCCCCTTCGCCGCGCCGCCTTTCCCGGCCTTCCCAGTCTTCCCGTCCTTCCCAGCCTTCGCGATCTTCCCAGCCTTCGCGACCTTCCCGGCTTTGCCGGTCTTCTCGGTCGGGTTCTCCGGTGCGGCGGGTTTGGCGGGCTCCTTCTTCGGGTTCTTCAGGTTCTTCGGGTTCGTCGGCTTGGTCGGGGTGGCGGGCTCCTCGCTGCTCTTGGCGGCGCGTGGGCGGAACAGGGTACGCGGACGTAAGGCTGCACGGGCCATGCGGTCCTCCAGTCTTCAACTTCCCTGCGTAGTAAGGCGATTACCCGCAAACCGGCCGGGGATGCGGCCGACCGGCCCTCGGCCCGCGTTTCCGTTCGTGCTGCCGGGGCACTCCGGGCTGTGGCCCGAGCGCGCCGTCGCCCTGCCCGGCACGGGCGGTGCTTGGATGCCGAAAGCGGCACAAAACGACGGCCTGGGGAGGAGGCGCATGCACCGGCGTACCGCGCTGCTGACCCTGGGCGAGCTCCTGGCCTGGTGGGTCGCGCTGACCGCGCTCTGGCTGCTCCTCGTCAGCACCGTCGACGCGCTGGAACTCGCGGTGGGCGCCGGCTCCGCCGCCCTCGCGGCGCTCGCCGCCCGGGCGGGGCGGCGGGCGGCGAGCGACCGGTGAACGGCTGGCTGCTCGCGGCGACCGTCGTCCTGGCCGGGGGAGTGGGGGCGACCCTGTGGGGTGTGGCCACCGGTCCGCTGCGCCGCCGCGTCGTCGCCCAGAACCTCTCCACCGCCCTGGCCTGTCCCGGCCTGCTTCTCCTGGCCCAGGGCTACGACCGCCCCTCCTACGTCGACCTCGCCCTCGTCCTCGCGCTCCTCGGCCCGGTCGGCACCCTCGTCTTCGCCCGCCTGCTCGCCGACGACCTCGCCGGGGACCCGCCGCGCGCCCGGGCCCTCACCCGGGCGGTCGCGGGCCTCGGGGCGGCGGTGGTCCTCGCCGTGTGCGTGGCGACGGGGCCGGGCCGGGCGATGGGCAAGCTGCTCGTCGTGGGCGCGCTGCTGATCGGCGGCAACCTCATCGCCTCGCGGGCCCTGTCCGGCGGGCTGGACGGGGTGCGCCGTGACTGACGCGCTGATCGTCGTCGCCCTGCTGCTGGTCGCCGGCGCCGCCACCGTGGCCGTCGCCACCCGCGATCCCGTTCGGCAGGCCCTGGTCCTGGCGGTCCTCGGTGTCGCCCTCGCCGTGCTCTTCACCGTCCTGCAGGCCCCCGACGTCGGTCTGTCACAGCTGGCGGTGGGTTCCGCGCTGACCCCGCTGTTGCTGCTGCTGACGGTCCGCAAGGTGCGGCGGCGGGCCCGGCGGAAGGAAGACGCGCCGTGAACCCCCGCCACCGGCTCTGGCTGGTCTGCGTCGGCGGTGCGGGCCTGGCCGCGCTGCTCGCCGCCGCCTGCCTGGACCTGCCCGGCTTCGGGGGCGACCGGCACCCCTACGGCGACCGCGCCGTCCGTGCCTCGCTCGCCCGGCGCACCGCCAACACCATCGCCTCCGTCAACTTCGACCAGCGCGCCTTCGACACGCTCGGCGAGATGACCATCCTGTTCGCGGCGGTGCTCGGCTGCGTGGTCCTGCTGCGGCAGACCCGCGACGAACGCCGCGCCCGCCCCGAACCCGCCGATGTCGCCCCGCCCGTCCGCCGCTACGCCCTCCTCGTCCTGCCCCTCGCCCTGCTCACCGGCCTCTACATCGTGGCGCACGGGCAGCTCAGCCCCGGCGGCGGCTTCCAGGGCGGCGTCGTCGCCGCGACCTCCCTGCACCTGCTCTACCTCGGCGCCGACTACCGGGCCCTGGAACGCGTACGGCCCCTCGGCCGCTACGAGGTCGGCGACGCCCTCGCCGCCTCCGCCTACGTCGTGACCGGACTGGCCGCGGTCCTCGCCGGCACCGCGTTCCTCGCCAACACCCTGCTGCCGTACGGCACGTTCAACACCCTGTCCTCCGGGGGCACCGTCCCCCTGCTGAACGCGGCGATCGGCATGGAGGTCGCTTGCGCCGTCGTCGTCCTGCTGGCCGGATTCCTGGACCAGGCCGTGGAGATCGAGGAAGAGAGCGGGAGTTGAGGTCGCTGTGATGCATGTCCTGCCCTACCTGGTCGCCGTCTGGATCTTCCTGGCCGGCTGCTACGGCCTGGCCACCAGCCGCAACCTGATCCACGCCGTCGGCTGCCTCGCCGTCTGCCAGTGCGCCACCTACGTCCTGCTGCTGGCCGTCGGCTACCGCGACGACGCCACCGCGCCCGTCTTCTCCGACCTCCGGCCGGGCTCGCGACCGGTCGTCGACCCCGTCGTCCAGGCCCTCGCCCTCACCGACGTCGTCGTCGGCGCCACCGTCACCGCGCTCCTGCTCGCCCTGGTCGTGCAGGTCCCCAAACGACACGGCACGGTCGACCCCGACGAACTCTGCGAGCTGCGCGGCTGATGAACCACCTCCTGCCGCTGCTCGTCGCCGTCCCGCTGCTCGGGGCCGCGCTGCTGATGGCCGGTGGACGGCGGCTGCCCCGGGTCGCCGCCGAGTCCGTCGGCTGCGCGGTCTCCGCGGGAACCGCCGCGCTCGCCCTCGTCCTGCTGGTGAACTCCTCGCCCCCGATGGCCGAGTGGGTCGGCGCCCGGACCCCTGTGAACGGCCACAGCGTCGGCATCGTCGTGATCGGCGACGGCCCCGGCCTCGGCATGGCCACCCTCGCCTCGCTGCTCACCACGGCCGCACTGGCGTACTCCTGGCACTACTTCGACGAGCCGCCCCGACGCCACGCCGGCTCCTTCCCGGCGCTGCTGCTGGTGTTCCAGGCGGGCATGTGCGGCTTCGCGATCGCCGGCGACCTGTTCAACGCGTTCGTGTTCTTCGAGCTGATGAGCGTCGTAGCCTACGCGCTCACCGGCTACCGCATCGACGACCCCCGGGCGGTGCAGGGAGCGCTGACCTTCGGGGTGATCAACTCGCTCGGCGCGTACGCGATGCTGATGGGCATCGGGCTGCTGTACGGGCGTACCGGCGAGCTGGGCATGACACAGATCGGGCGGGGCCTGGACAGCGCGGCCGAGCACGGCGGGCACGGCGAGCCGGACGCGCTGGTCCTTGCCGCCTTCGTCCTCGTGCTGACCGGTCTGCTGGTCAAGGCCGCCGTGGCGCCCTTCCATTTCTGGCTGCCGGACGCGCACGCCGTCGCACCCACCCCCGTGTGCATGCTGCTGTCCGGCGTGATGGTGGAGCTCGGCGTGTACGGCGTGTGGCGGGTGTACGCGACCGTCTTCTCCGGACCCGGTGGGATCCCGGCCCCCGATCTCGAACGCGCCCTGGTCGTGCTGGGCGCGCTGACGGCGGCCGTCGGCGCGGTCATGTGCTGGTACCAGCGGCACATCAAACGCCTGCTGGCCTGCTCCACGATCGCCCACACCGGGCTGTTCCTCATCGGCATCGGCGTCCTGAAGCCCGAGGCCGACGACGGCGTCGCCCTGTACGTCCTCGGGCACGCCGGGGTGAAGGCCGCCCTGTTCGCCTGCACCGGCATCCTCCTCGACCGCTACGGCAGCGTCGACGAGCACGCCCTGTACGGCCGCGCCCGCAAACTGAAGGGCGTGGCCGTGATGTTCGCCGCCGGGGCGCTGGGCCTCGCGGGGCTGCCGCCGTTCGGCACGGCGCTGGGCAAGTCCGTCACGGAGGAGGCCGTCGGCCACCCGCTGACCGTGCTCTACGTCGCCGTCTCCGCGGTGACCGCCGGGGCCGTGCTGCGGGTCACCGCCCGCGTCTTCCTCGGCCTCGGCCCCCGCCCCGAGGAGCCGCGCGAGAGCGAGGGGTACGAGACGACGGGCTCGGGGGAGCGGCCCGAGACCCGGGAACGGCTGACCCGGATCCCGGACACCATGACCGTGGTCTCCGCGCTGCTGCTCACGGCCGCCGTCGCCGTCGGGGTGGCCCCCGGCCTCGCTCACGTCGTCGCGCACGCCGTGAACGAGACCGGCTCGGGAGGCGCGCTCGCCTCCGTCCACTGGACCTGGGCCGGGGTCCTGCTGGGACTGGCCTCGACCGTGCTGGCCGTGGGCCTGGCGGCCGTCGCCCTCGCCCGGCCGCGTCTGCTCGACGCCCCCGGCCGGGCGCTTGTGCTGCGCCGTCTGCAGTCCGGCCACATCGGGGACTACGTGGCCTGGCTACTGGTCGGCGCGACGCTCCTGGGCGCACTCGCGCTGCCGGGGGTCCTGGGTCATGTGTCGTAGGAGACCCGCACCTCCTTGAAGCCGAGGGAGTGCAGCAGCCCCTGGAGCATGCCGGTGGTGTTGGTCTCGGCGCGCGTGGTCAGCTCGCTCGCCTTCGCCGCCTCGCCGATGTGCTTCACCGCCAGTTTCTGCACGGCCTGCTCACTGCCCGGGTTGTCGGAGAAGAGATCGCCGAGGCGGTCGAGGAGACCGCGCTGCTTGGAGACCGCGTAGGAGCGGTCGGGGTCGAGCGCCGGCTTGCCGAGCTGGGCGTGCGGCAGCCGGAGCGTGGCCGAGGTGCGGTCGCCGTTGACCGTCACATCCTTGTCGCCGATCCTGCCGAGGTCGACGAAGGCGTCCACGGTGCCCGCCCCGACGTACAGGGTGCGGGTGCCGCGGATCGCGTCGGGGAGGAACTTTGCGTCCTTCTCCAGGTCCACGACGACCTGGAAGTTTCCGGTGGCGGCGTCGTAACGGCTCATGTCCTGGATGGACTGGAGCAGGGCGGGACCGGAGCGGTCGTGGGTCTCGGTGCCGAAGAAGTCGCGCAGTCCCGGCAGCAGGCTCAGCCGGATCCCGGCGAACATCACCACGAGCACGACCACGACGGCGGTGAGCGCCTTCGCCCAGCCGGGCATCCGCTGGGGGAGACGCTTGACGGGCTTGTCGGGCTTGATGGAAGTCGTCATGCGGACGGTCCTCCTTCCTACTGACCGGATGCCCGCCAATTCCCTTGTCAGACCGCCTTGTTGACGAGCTGTGACAGGAAAGTGCAGATGCCGTGGACGCTCACCCCGCCCGGCCGCACCGCCCGTGGTCGAAGGCGAAGACGACCGCGTGCACCCGGTCGCGCAGGCCCAGCCTGTCCAGGACCCGGCCCACGTGCGTCTGCACGGGCGCCTCGCCGATGGGCAGCCGTCCGGCGATCTCCGCGTTGGACAGGCCCCGGCCGAGCAGAAGCAGTAGCGCGCGCTCCCGCTCGGTCAGCGGGGCCGGTCGGCGGGCCGTGTCCGGCGGCGGTTCGACGGGGGTGGCGCGGGCGGACTCGGCGAGCAGCCGGCGGGTGACGGACGACCCGAGGAGCGCGTCGCCCGCCGCGAGCGTGCGGATGCCGTTACGACCGGCTCGGCTCCGGCCGCTCCACCCGGCCGGCCGATCCGACCGGCTACACGGTCGCCCGCCAGGTCGCCGACCTGGAGGCCGAGCGGGAGCGGATCGACCGCCGAGAAGGTGGTCCTGCTGGGCGCCTCCTGGGGCGCCACGCCGGCCGCCGAGTACCTCGCCGCCCACCCCGACCGTGTGGCGCGCATGGTCCTCACCTCGCGGCCCGGGCCGAGGGCGACATCTGGGACCGGCTCACCCCCGGCCGGCGGCGCCGGATCGACGAGCTGGAGGCGAGCCCCCGCCCGGCCGCCCGGTCCCTGCTGGTGGAGGCGAACCCGCGCGCCGCGCACGCCCTCGCCCCCGACGGCGGCCGGATCGACCCCGTCTTCGCCCGGCTGCTCGACATCGCCGCCCCCGCGGCCACCTGCCACCCCGACCGTCCCCTGACCGCCTCCCCGCCCGGCTTCTACGCCAATCAGCTCACCGCCCCCGGATCGCCGGCGAGTACGACGAGGTCCTGCCGCTCAGGGAAGCTCAGGGAGCTCAGGGGGTTCTGGGTGCTCCAGAGGGCTCCCGGGACTCCGGGGCGCTCCTGAGGATGGGCATAACGGACGTGGTCCGTAGCATGAGAGCTCCCGCCCCAGCCGGACATGATCAGCGAGGAGCCGATCGTGCGAGACATCTCCGTGTTCAGCGGCAGTGCCCACCCCGAGCTGGCCGCCGAGGTCTGTGCCCACCTCGGCGTGCCTCTGAGCCCCACCCGCCTCAGCAGGTTCGCCAACGACTGTCTGGAGGTCCAGCTCCAGGCCAACTGCCGGGAACGGGACGTCTTCCTGGTCCAGCCCCTGATCCGGCCCGTGCAGGAGCATCTCGTCGAGCTGCTGCTGATGTGCGACGCCGCCCGCGGGGCGTCGGCGGGCCGGATCACCGTCGTCATGCCGCACTACTCCTACGCCCGCTCCGACAAGAAGGACGCGCCCCGGATCTCGCTGGGCGGCCGTCTGGTCGCCGACCTGATGGCGGCGGCCGGAGTGCACCGGGTCCTCGCCATGACGCTCCACTCGCCCCAGGTGCACGGCTTCTTCTCGATGCCCGTCGACCACCTGCACGCCCACCGGGAGCTGGCCGCCCACTTCCGCCGCTACGACCTCACCCGCACCACTGTCGTCTCACCGGACCTCGGCAACGCCAAGGAGGCCGCCGCCTTCGCCCGGATGATCGGCGCCCAGGTGGCGGCGGGCGCCAAGCAGCGCTACGCCGACGACCGGGTCAGCATCAGCGCCGTCATCGGCGAGGTCGCCGGGCGGGACGTCATCGTCCTGGACGACGAGATCGCCAAGGGCAGCACGGTCCTGGAACTGCTCGACCGGCTCAGGGAGCTGGAGCCGCGCTCGATACGGGTGGCCTGCACGCACGGCCTGTTCGCGGCCGGCGCCCTCAAACGGCTCAGCGAGCAGCCCGACGTGCTGGAGATCGTGTGCACCAACACCGTGCCGGTGCCCGAGGAGGAGCACACGGACAAGCTGCGGATCCTGTCCATCGCCCCCGCCCTCGCGGAGGCCGTGCGCCGCATTCACAACGGCGAGTCCGTCAGCGCCCTGTTCGACGCGGCGCGCAGTGAGTAGGCGGTAGCGCTTCGGGGCGCCGTCATAACGTGCCGGACGTGGCCTCGGGCCGTTCCAGGGCCGCGTCCAGCGTCGTGGCGGGCGGCAGCAGCCGGGACAGTCCGGTGGCCCGCAGGATCCGCAGGGTGAGCGGATGGGCGCAGACGAGGTGCAGCTGCCCGCCCTGGCCCAGGACTCGGGCGCGCGCCCGGTACAGCAGTCGCAGCCCGGAGCAGTCGAAGAACTCGATCCGGGTCAGGTCGATCACGATCCGGGAGCCGGCACCGGCGGTCGCGTCGTCGAGACGCGGGCCGATCTCCGTGGCCGCGACGATGTCGATCTCGCCGCGGAACTCCAGCACTGTGTGCCCCCGGTCCTGGCGGATGCGCAGGTGCGGGGTGTCCGCCGTGGGTTCCTGCTGCACGACGACATCGCCTCCAACCCGCTCCACCGGTCGGGAGCTTCCAACGGCCGGGGCACACGCAGCAGTTCCCCGCCCCAGCAAGTTACCCCCGTTGGAGTGAATTCCAGCATGTTCGATTGACATATGTCTTCGAAATGCAACCGGCCGTGTCCGAGTTTTTTGCCTTGTGAACGAAGTGCCGACCGAGGGGCGGTCGAGGGGCCCGGGCCGAGGTTCCCGGCGTCCTAGGACAGCGCGTGCCACGCCTTGGACAGGGCGGTGCGGAACTGCTCCTCCTGGTGGGCCGTGAGCTCCCGCACCATGCGTTCCTCCAGCTCCCGCACCGACCCGGCGTGCCGCTCGAGCAGCCCGCGCCCCTCCTCGGTGAGCAGGATCAGCAGCTCGCGCCGGTTGCGCGGATTGCGCTCGCGGCGGATCAGGCCGCGCCCCTCCAGGGAGCGCACCAGGTCGGCGATGGACTGGGCGGTGACGAAGGAGTCCCGGGCCAGCTGGGCGGCCGACAGGCCGTCGTGCCGCTCCAGCACGGTGAGCGCCGTGTACTGCAGTGCCGTGATCCCGGACGGTTTGACCAGCTCGTCCAGGTGGGATCGCACGATCAGCTCCACCTGCTTCACCATGTAAAGCAGGGACGGGGGCGCCCGGTGGGGCTGAGGTGCGGACGCTGCTGCCTTGGTTGTCTGGGTGCCGGCCATGAGTCCGAGCGTAGACCATTGACAGGAAACCTGTCTGTAATGAGACTGCGAACCAACAGGAATCCTGTTTGTTGAAATCTTGGCGACGATGCTGAGGAGTGGTGATGACCACCTTCGAGATCGACCCCGGTCGACTGTTCATCGGGGGACAGTGGCGCGAGGCCGCGGACGGAGCGCGGACCGAGGTGGTCGACCCGTCCCGGGGCGTGGTCGTCACCACCGTCGCGGAGGCGGGCGCCGCCGACGTGGACGCGGCGGTACGGGCCGCGCGGGAGGCCTTCGACGCCGGCCAGTGGTCCGGCCTCAGCGGCCGGGAGCGTGGCCGGATCCTGCTCCGCGTCGCGGAGCTGATCCGCGCGGAGGCCGACGAGATCGCCCGGCTGGAGAGCCTCGACGTCGGCAAGCCGATCACCCTGGCCCACGCGGTCGACGTCACCAACGCGGCCAACGACTACGAGTACTTCGCGTCCCTCGCCTTCTCGCTGGACGGCGCGCACCGCGACACCCCGATGAACGCCCACGCCTACACCAAGCGGGGCCCGATCGGCGTGGTCGCCGCGATCACCCCCTTCAACTTCCCGCTGATCCTGGCCGGTTCGAAGCTCGCCCCGGCCCTCGCGGCCGGCAACACGGTCGTGCACAAGCCCGCCGACGAGACCCCGCTCAGCGCCCTGTACATGGCCGGACTGCTCCAGCGGGCCGGCGTCCCCGACGGCGTCGTCAACGTCGTCACCGGCAGCGGTCCGGTCGCCGGTGAGGCGCTGCTGCGCCACCCGGGCGTCGACAAGATCGCCTTCACCGGTTCCACCGCGATCGGCCGGCACGCGGCGAGCGTCGCGGGCGAGAACCTCAAGCCGGTGACCATGGAACTCGGCGGCAACGCGGCGCACCTCGTCTTCGAGGACGCCGACCTGGAGAAGGCCGTCGGCGCGATCATCAAGGGATTCGTCTTCAACACCGGCCAGTTCTGCATGGGCGGCCCGCGCCTGCTGGTGGCCCGCCCGGTCTACAGCACCCTGCTGAACATCCTCGCCGAGGCCGTGCCCGGCGTGCCCGTCGGCGACCCCCGGCAGGTGGAGACCGTCGTCGGCCCGATGGCGGGGGAGAAGCACCTGCGCAAGGTCGAGGAGTACGTCGACATCGCGCGCAAGGAGGGTGCCCGCATCGTCTGCGGCGGCGAGCGACTCGACCTCGACGGCGGCTACTACTACAAGCCCACGGTCATCGCCGACCTCGCGAACGACTCCCGGGTCGTCCAGGAGGAGGTCTTCGGCCCGGTCCTCACCGTCCAGCCCTTCGACACCGAGGACGAGGCCGTGGCCCTCGCCAACTCCACGCCGTACGGCCTGGCAGCGGGCGTCCAGACGGGCAACCTGGCCCGCGCCCACCGCGTCGCCGACCGCCTCCAGGCCGGCATCGTCTGGGTCAACGACTGGGCGATGCTCGACCCCGCCGTGCCCTTCGGCGGTGTCAAGGACTCCGGCTTCGGCCGGGAGTACGGCCCCGAGGCGCTCCACTCGTACACCCAGGTCAAGTCCGTCGTCGTCTCGCTCGACTGAACGCGCTTACAGGAACACCTGTAGGAACAAAGGGAGTTCAACCGATGTCCACCACCACACGCGCCGCCGTCGTCGAGTCCGGCGGAGCCCCCTTCACCCTCTCCGACGTGGTCCTCGACGACCCCGCGCCGCACGAGGCGCTGGTCCGCCTGGTGGCGGCCGGGGTGTGTCACACCGACCTCGGCGTCGCGAGCGGCGGACTGCCCTTCCCGCTGCCCGGAGTTCTCGGTCACGAGGGCGCGGGCGTCGTGGAGGCGGTCGGCTCCGCCGTCACCGGCGTCGCCCCCGGCGATCACGTCGTGCTGTCCTTCGCCTCCTGCGGCGACTGCCGCAACTGCCACGGCGGCCACCCCGCCTACTGCGCGACCTGGCTGCCGCTTAACCTCATCGGCGGGCGCCGCGCCGACGGCACCAGCACCATCAGCCGGGACGGCGAGGCCCTCGGCGGCCACTTCTTCGGCCAGTCGTCCTTCGCCGAGCGGGCGTTGGTCGACGAGCGCAGCCTCGTCAAGGTCGACCCGGACGTACCGCTGGCGTCGATCGCCCCGCTGGGCTGCGGAGTCCAGACCGGCGTGGGCGCCGTCTGGAACGTGCTGACGCCGACGACCGGCAGCACGATCGTCGTGCTGGGCGCCGGAGCCGTCGGCCTCTCGGCGGTGATGGCGGCCGCGCTCACCCCGGCCACCACGATCATCGCCGTCGACAAGGTCGCCGAACGCCTCGCTCTGGCCAAGGAGTTGGGCGCCACCCACACCGTCGACGCCGGCCATGCCGCCCTCGGTGACGCCATCGCGGAGATCACCGGCGGGCGGGGCGCCGACGGCATCGTGGAGACCACGGGCAGCACGGCCGTCCTGCGGCAGGGCGTCGACGCGCTCGCCGCCCGCGGCACCCTCGTCGTCGTGGGGGCGCCGCCCTTCGGCACCGAAGTCGCCCTTGATGTCAACGGGCTGCTGGGCGGCAAGCGGGTCGTCGGCCTCACCCTCGGCGACGCCGAGACGCAGACCTTCATCCCGGCCCTGGTCAAGCTGGTCAAGGAAGGCCGGCTCCCGCTGGACCGCCTGATCGGCACCTACGCCTTCGCCGACATCGGGCAGGCGGTCCAGGACATGACCTCTGGCAAGACCATCAAGCCGGTCCTGACCTTCTGACCTAAGGTCAGTGGACCGTCAGGACCAGCTTCCCTGTGGTCCGGCCGGTGCCCGCCTTCCTGCGTCAGTACCTGCACACGGCCAGCGGCGTCACCCTGCCGGCGTACCGCGGGACGTTCCGGAGGGACCGCTGAACGTCGCGGTCCGCAGCGGCGTCGAAGGGGAGTGGGAGACGGTCGGTGAATGAGGGGGCGGACGTGCGCAGAGGGCTCGTCGTGGTGACGGCGGCACCGGTGGCTGCCGTGGGATGCGGCGACGGGGGCGAGGGCATGATCATCGAGGACAGTCCCGTGGCGAGCCCGTACAGCGGCCCGCTCCACATCGCCACGAAGCAGGTGGACGAGGACACCCAGGCGGCCATGCTCCTTGCCTCGGGCGCCGCGGGCCGGGCACTGGAGTGCGACGGTGAGATCGCCTGGGGCAGCGGGCCCGACGGGTGGAGCGAGCGCGACGGCGGAGACACCCCGGAGGAGGGGCTCAAGCTCTATTTCCACATGTTCGAGCCGTCAGGTCCGCGCTCCGGATTCCGTGCGGAGCGTGAGGAGAGCGACCGCGTCCTGTACTCCTACGACGTCGGCGGCCGGACGAAGGTGGCGGTCGTCGTCGCCAAGGACCAGAAGAACAGGCCGGGTTGGGGCCCGGAGACCCACGCCTCCTGCGATCCGGCCGAACTCCCCGCGAGCGTCACCGACTCCGGCGAACAGGAGATCTGGACCGACCGCAACGGCAAGCGGGTCGCGACCACGACACTGAGCAGCTACGCCGGCGCGGAGCACTGCGGCCGGCAGAAGGCGCACTTCCTCGGGATGGGCCCGGACGAGGCTCGCCGCCAGTACGTCCGCGACCCCGACGGTGTGCTCGAAGGCGGCCTCCTCACCTCCGCGTACGACGGCGACGTCCCGATGCCCGCCGACGCGCACGACACCGGATACCGCTACGGGGAGCGGCAGTTGTGGCTCACGGACGACCGCACGACGGCCTACGTCCGCACGCCCGACGGCGTCGAGGCCTGGCCGCTGGCGAAGGACGTGGTGGCCTGCGCGTGACCGTCGCTCAGCGGCTCGCGTGCAGCGCGACCAGCAACTGCCACACCTGGTCGGCGATCGCACCGGGCGTGCCGTCGAGATCGCCGTGCAGCCAGTCCGCCAGCACCCCGGCGAAGGTCGCGGCGACGGCGGAGGCGACCAGCGGCGCGTCCGCCGCGCCGGCCCGCTGCCGCTCGCGCAGGCTGTAGGCCCGCAGGTCCCGGTGCAGCACCCGGCCGAGCGGGCCCCCGCCGCCCGGCGCCAGCAGGGTGCGGTACAGCGAGGCGTGCGGGGTCAGCGAGCCGAAGAACTCCGCCAGCGCGGCCGGCGCCCGCACCGGGTCCGGCCGCCCCTGCCAGGCGTGCAGCGCCTCCACCGCCTCCCGTACGACATCCGCGCAGGCGTCGACCGCGAGGGCTTCCAGGTCGGGATAGTGCACATAGAACGTGGCCCGCCCGACACCGGCCCGCCGCACCAGCGCGGCGACGCCGACCTCCTCCAACGGCCGCTGCGCGCACTCCTGGAGCAGCGCGGCCCGCAGCCGTGCCCGGGTGCGGGCCGCCCGCGGGTCCTCGGGCTCGCCGCGCGTCACTGTGCGATCAGGACGGCGGCCAGGGCGAGCGCGCCGGGCAGGGCCTGTGCGACAAGGATCCGACGGTTCGCCGTGGCCGCGCCGTACACGCCCGCGACGATCACACACGACAGGAAGAACACCTGCGCCCGGAACCCGGTCGGGTCGGCCGCGATCAGCCCCCACACCAGGCCCGCCGCGAGGAAACCGTTGTAGAGCCCCTGGTTGGCGGCCATCGAGGCGGTCCGCCGCGCCATCTCCGCGTCGAAGCCGTGGAACGACATCCCCGGCTTCTTCTGCCACAGGAACATCTCCATCACCAGGATGTAGAGATGCAGCGCGGCCACCAGAACGACCAGTACGTTCGCCAGGATTTCCATGGTCTCCCTCAACTTCTTGGACAGGTGTCCACTATAACGGGACACCTGTCCAAGAAGTCCAGCCCGCTGCGGAGGGGACGGGCTGTCAGTGGGGACGGCTGGCCTGCGGCACATGACTGCTCACGAGGTGACCGACCGAGCAGCGACCGGCCACCGCCGGGACGGCGCCGGCACGCGACTCGTCGAGGCCTTCCTCGCCTGGGCCGCCGAACAGGGCGTCGGCCAGACGGAGGTGACCGCCTACACGGACAACACCGACGCCCTGCGTTTCTACGCACGCCGCGGCTTCGCCCCGCGCCTCGTCACCCTCCGCCGATCCTTCTGACAGCCGGGCAGGTGAAGGTCACACTGGAGACATGACGTCAGCACTCGCACGCCCCGCGAAGCAGCGCAAGCTCGACACGCTCCACCGGCTGGAACACGACGTGGACGCCTGGGTCGCCACGGCCGCCGAGGACGGCGCGGCTCCCTACCTGGTCCCGCTCTCCTATGTCTGGGACGGCGCGACACTCCTCTTCGCCACCCCCGCCACCAGCCCCACCGGCCGCAACCTGCTGGCCACCGGCATCGCCCGGGTCGGCGTCGGCCCGACCCGCGACGTCGTCATGATCGAGGGGACGGCCGTGGCCGTGCCGCCTGCCGAGCTGCCGGAGGAGGACGCCGAGATCTTCGCCGGCAAGACCGGCTTCGATCCGCGCGAACTGTCCGCGCGGTACCTGTACTTCCGGGTCCTCCCGGGCCGGATCCAGGCCTGGCGTGAGGCCGACGAGCTCCAGGGGCGCGAGCTGATGCGGGACGGGGAGTGGCTGGTGGCCGACTGAAACCGGGGTATCCGCAAGGTTCGGGGACGGGACGCGCTCGCCCCCGCCCGGACCTCGCGGAGGAGAAGACGACATGGCATTGGTGAAAGCGGGCGTCGTGGTGCTCGACTGTGCCGAGCCCGAGAAGCTCGCCGAGTTCTATGTGGGGCTGCTGGACGCCGAGGAGACCGACTCGACCGCCAACCGTGTGGAGATCAGGGGCGCCGACGGCACCCGCCTGGCCTTCCGGCGCGACGTGAACGCGACCCCGCCGAGCTGGCCGCGCCCCGAGAACGCCCTCCAGGCCCACCTGGACTTCCTCGTCGACGACCTCGACGAGGTGGAACGCAGGATCGTCGGCCTGGGCGGCCGCCCCCTGGAGACCAAGGGTGCCTCCGGCCCCCACGAGGAACGCGGCTACGCCGACCCGGCGGGCCACTCCTTCACCCTCCGCCTCGAACCTTCCACAGCCCCAAAACAGGGTTGACCCCAAGACACCCCGCGCCCCCCGGCACCACGGCGGCCGTCGCCCCGACCCACCCGGCCCCCCCAACCCGGGCGCCCCACGCCCGCCGGCCACCTACCCGCCGCAGAGCATCCCGCGTCCCGGATGTCCCCGACGCCACGGGGCCGTCCGGGAGCGGGCGCCGCGGCAGCCGTCGGCTCCGGCCCGCCCGGCCGCGCCGAACCCCGGCGGCCTGCGGCCGTCCGCCTGGCCGACTGCCGCAGAGCATCCGCGTCCCGGACGTCCCTCCGCCCATGCCCCCCACGCCACCCGGGCCGCCCTGCCGCCGCGGACGCGGGCGACCCGCGTTTGCCCGTCCGCCTGGCTGCCGTAGGCATCCGCCGTCCCGGGTGTCCTCGTGCCTGGGGTCCGGGCGGGTTCAGTCCCGACCGCCCTTTTCCTTGGCCGGCCAGACTCCCGTGGACCGTTCGATCGCCTTGGCGCCGGTGCGGTCGGCGGCGCTGCGGGCCGCCGCGAAGATCGCGCCCTGGATCGCCGCGGCCAGTAGGATCTCGCCCCAGCCGCGGTCCCGGTCCAGGGCGTCGGGGGCATCGTCCTCGTTGCGTATCGCCATCCACACCTTGCGGAACGCGAGCCCGGCGAGGGCGCCGCTCGCCCAGCCCAGCACGAAGCCGACGGGCTGGTAGACAAGGGGGAGTTTCCTCTTTTTGGCCACGGTCGCCTCACTCCTTCTCTCGCAGGCTCTGTCAGGCTCTTTCAGGGTCGTCCGCCCGCCGGAACCTCCTCGTCGGCGGGCACCGGGCCGGGTGGGGCGCCGTCGCCGAAGGGGCGGCCGCCGAGTTCCTCGCGGTGGTGCGGGGCGAGCCAGTCGGCCAGGTCGGGGCCGAGGGGGACGATCCGGGTCGGGTTGATGCCGGTGTGCACCCGGTAGTAGTGCCGCTTGATGTGGTCGAAGTCGACGGTGTCACCGAAGCCGGGCGTCTGGAAGAGGTCCCGGACGTAACCCCACAGGACCTGATTCTCCGTCACCTTCCAGCGGTTGCACTTGAAGTGTCCGTGATAGACGGCGTCGAAACGCACCAGCGTGGTGAACAGCCGGATGTCGGCCTCGGTGATCGAGCTGCCGACCAGATACCGTTGCCGGGCCAGCCGGTCCGTCAGCTGCTCCAGCCGCCGGAAGACCCCCGCACACGCCTCCTCGTACTCTCCCTGATCTCGCGCGAAACCCGCCCGGTACACCCCGTTGTTGACGTCCTTGTACACGTCGGCCATGACCGCGTCGATCTCGTCGCGCAGCCGGTCCGGGTAGAGGTCGGGGGCGCCGGGGCGGTGCAGGTCCGTCCACTCGGTGGCGAGGTCGAGGGTGAGTTGCTGGTAGTCGTTGGTGACCAGCTCGCCGCTGGGCACGTCCACGACCGCCGGCACGCTGACCCCGCCGGGGTAGTCGGTCTCCCGTTTGTCGTACGCCTCGCTGAGATACCGGATGCCGAGCACCGGGTCGCGGCCGTCCGGGTCGAGCGTGAAGCGCCAGCTGCGGTCGTCCTGGATCGGGTCGGCGATCGCCATCGACAGTGCGTCCGCCAGCCCCAGGAGCCGCCGGGAGATCACCGCCCGGCTCGCCCAGGGGCAGGCCCGGCTCACCACCAGCCGGTAGCGGCCGGCGGCCACGGGCCAGCCGTCCCTGCCGTCCGCGGTGATCCGGTCCGTGAAGTGACTCCTGGACCTCGTGAAGGGCCTGCGCCCGTACGCGCTATTGCCGTCGCCCCCGCCGCTCATGGTTCCTCCCGCTGCTCGCCGCGGTACGTGTGTGTCCTGCTGACCGCGTTCCCCGATTTCCGCCGACGGCACGGTGTGATCCCGACCCGCAGGGGCAGTCGGCGAAGGTGAGTACAGCCGACCGCACGAGCGAGCACACGACCGGCCACACGTCCCAGCACACGACCGGCCACACGTCCGAGCACACCACCGGCCACACCTCCCAGCACACCACCGGCCACACCTCCCAGCACACGTCCGACCGCACGACCGGCCGCGCAGCGGATCGCAGGACACGTCTCACCGTCCTGCTGGCACTCGCCGCCAACCTGGTCATCGCCGTCGCCAAGGCGGTGGGCGGCGTGATCGCGGGCTCGCCCGCGCTGCTGTCGGAGGCGGCGCACTCCGTGGCCGACAGCCTGAACGAGGTCTTCCTCCTCGCCGCGCTGCGCCGCAGCCGACGCCCGGCCGACGAGCGGCACCCCTTCGGCTACGGCAAGGAACGCTTCTTCTGGTCGCTCCTCGCCGCCGTCGGGATCTTCGTGATGGGCGGCTGCTTCTCCGTCTTCCAGGGCGTCGAGGCCCTGCGGACCGGCGCCGACGAAACGTTCAGCGGCTATGTGGTCGGCCTGATCGTGCTCGGCGTCGCCTTCCTCGCCGAGGGCGTCTCGCTGCTGCGGGCCCTGCACCAGGTGCACCGGCAGGGCGGCGGCCTCGCGGGCCTGCGCGACCCGGCCCTGCGCACGGTCGTCGCCGAGGACGGCACGGCGGTGCTCGGCGTCACCCTGGCGGCGATCGGCATGGTCCTGCACATGGTCACCGGGCAGGTCGTCTGGGAGGCCGGCGCCTCGCTGGCGATCGGTGTGCTGCTCGTCTACGTCGCCTACGGACTCGGTCGCGCGGCCCGCGACCAGCTCATCGGCGAGGCGGCGGACCCCGAGACCGGCGCGCGGATCCAGGCGCTCCTCGACGACCAGCCCGAGATCGACAGCGTGGAGGCGCTGTTCACGATGAAGACGGGCCTCGACTCGACACTGGTGGCGGCCCGCGTCGACCTCATGCCGGGCCTGGACAGCGAGCGGGTCGAACAGGTCGCCGTCCGCATCAAGCGCTCGATCGCCCGCACGACCCCGGAGGCGGCCCCCATCTTCCTGGACGTGACCGACCGCCCGGCGCGCGAGGGACGCGAAAGCCCCGCCGCGACGGGGGAACGCGGCGGGGCCTGACTCTCGGCTGCCCGGTGCGCGCCCGTTCATGCGCACTCACGGCAGATTTTTCTACGAAATTCCTGGAGGGTGTTCCTCCGCTCAGCCGTCGGCGCCCGGTTCCACGACGAACACCGGGATCTCCCGGTCCGTCTTCTTCTGGTAGTCGGCGTACGGCGGGTATGCGGCGACGGCACGCTCCCACCACTCGGCCTTCTCCGCGCCGGTGATCTCACGGGCCGTCATGTCCTGCTTGTGGGGCCCGTCCTGGAGTTCCACCTGGGGATCGGCCTTGATGTTGTGGTACCAGACGGGGTGCTTCGGCGCCCCGCCCAGGGAGGCGACCAGGGCGTACCGGCCGTCGTGCTCGACCCGCATCAGCGGCGTCTTGCGGATCTTCCCGCTCTTCGCGCCCCGGGTCGTCAGCAGGATGACCGGCAGTCCCGTGTCCTGCAGCGTCGTCCCCTCGGTGCCGCCTGAGCTCTCGTACCGCTCCACCTGCTCGCGCACCCACTGCGTCGGGCTGGGCTCGTACTCACCTTCGAGAGGCATGGCATCGCTCCCCTTCATCCTGTCGACATGTCGTCGCATCGCCGTATCGATGTGTGGCCGGCCATCCGGGTCACGCACGTCCGACGCGCACCTGCTTCAACACCGGTACCCGCGTGATCCATCCTTCCGACTGTGCACAGTGCACGCCTACCCCGTCATGCGCACGGCCAGCACCGTCATTACGCCGCTCGACACAAACGCCGTCACCAGCCGCCCCGGGCGACCGGTGAGCGCCCGGCCCAGCAGCGCGCCGCCCCCGGCGAGCAGCAACTGCCAACTCGCCGAGGCGACGAAGGCCGCCGTCACGAAAACGCCCTGGTCCAGGGGGCGTACGGAGTCGCCGACGCCGGCGCCGAGGACCAGCGCGGCGAAGTAGACCACGGTGGCCGGGTTGAGCAGGGTGATGCCGAGCAGGCTCAGGTAGGCCCGGGCCGGGCTCGGCGGGGGCGGTGCGGCACGGGTGCTGAGCCGGTGGGCCCGGAACCGGCGCACGGCCGTCACCGCGCCTCGGGCCGCGAGCGCCAGCAGGACCAGGGCGGATGCCCAGCGCAGCGGCGTCAGCACCGGTCGTAGCGCGGCGGCGACGGCGGTGCCGCCGACCGTGGCGACCAGGGCGTAGAGCCCGTCCGCCGTGGCGACGCCGAGCGCGGCGCACGCGCCGGTGCGCAGGGAGGTGTGGGCGGTGAGGGAGACGAGGTAGGTCGCGACCGCGCCGACGGGCACGGCGATGCCGTATCCCGCGACCAGGCCCGCGACGAGCGCGGCCGTCACGGTCGGACGGTGTCGCGCCTTCGGTGACGGCCGGGCTGCTGCTGGACCGGCGCCGGAAGAGCGGCGGCGGACATCAGCGGCAGCGGCGGGCGGGCATCGCACGTGGACATGGCCGGATCCTGCGGCCCGCGACCGGCCGGCGGCAACCGGTTTTCCGCCGCCGGCCCCAGCGCGCCGCCGGAGCGAATGATTCGGGCCGGATCGCCCCATTCGTCGATCTGGCCGAACTGCACGTCGCCCTATAGGTGCCCAGGGCATCTAATGCCCGCCGGCGGGCAGCGGTGGCGCAGCTTCGCAACGAACTGTGGGAGTTCGACGAGCGCGGGCTGATGACGCGCCGTGAGGCGAGCATCGACGACGTGCCGATCGAGGAGGCCGATCGCCGCATCCGCGGACCGCGCCCCGACGCCGAACGAGGGCTCTCCTTCCCGCTTGAGTAGGGTTCCCGGGTGACCGAACAGGACGAGCAGCCGCCCTTTCTCTACGTCGTCGTCTGCGCCGCCGGCATCGCCGCGGACGTCGGCGGGCTGATCACCGCCGCGCAGGAGCGACCGTGGCGCGTCGGCGTCATCGCGACCCCCCTCGCCATGAACGGCTTCTTCGACGCAGCCGCCGTCGAGGCGCAGACCGGGCGCCCGATCCGCTCCGCCTGGCGGCGCCCCGGCGATCCGCGGCCCTTCCCCGAGCCCGACGCGGTCGTCGTCGCCCCGGCCACCTTCAACACGATCAACAAGTGGGCGGCCGGGATCGCCGACACCCTCGCCCTGGGCACCCTGTGCGAGGTCTCCGGCCTCGGGATACCCATCGGCGTCCTGCCCTGCGTGAACGAGACCCTCGCCGGGCACCCCGCCTACCAGGACAGCCTGATACGGCTCCGCGGGATGGGCGTCCGGTTCGGACATCCGTACGACGGCGCGGAGGGGGAGGGGTTCGGCTGGGAGCGGGCGCTGGACCTGCTCGGCTGAACCGCGCGGCGGGTCGTACGACCGGGCCACGAACTCCTCCGCCCCGGGGATTGCGTCCCTTGCGCCCAGGCGGCGCCGTTCCTAATGCGGGCCTTGCGGCGCAAACTCCGTACCGCACGGCCCGGCCCCCTCGCTGACCGCCAGAGCCACCCGTTCCCCGTTCATGGACACCGTCCGGTAGTACCGCCCGATCCGCCGAGCCGAGAGCCCGACATAGTGCCCGATGAACGACCGCCGGAACCGGTCGACGGTCCGGTTGGGCTGCGACCCGTGCACCAGACTGCCGTTGAAGAACAGGACGTCCCCCGGCGCCATGTCGACCGGCACCGCCGAGACCCCGGGCGGCGGCGGCACGTACTCCCGGGCGAACGACACCTCCGCGTCCGCCTCCTCCGGGCAGAACAGATCCATCCGGTGTGTACCCGGTACGACCTCCAGGCCGCCGTTGTCCCGGTCGATCACGTCACAGGCCAGCCAGGCCGCCACGCAGGTGCCGGGCTCCACCCGGAGATAGAAGTTGTCCTGGTGCAGCGCCTGCCCCCGGGCGCCCGGCGGCTTGAAGTAGAACATGCTCTGCGCGGCCAGCACCTCCTCGCCGAGCAGTTGCTCCAGCACGCCCCGCAGCCGCGCGTCCAGCAGCACCCGCCGGGCGAGGGGACTGATCTCGTGCGGGTGCATCACCCTCGGGTACCGGTCGAGCGGGTCGTCGCCGGCCCGCGGTTCGAAGTACCCCGGCACCGCCTCGCCGGTGGCCTGCAGCGCGGCGAACTCGGCGCGCAGACGGTCGACTTCGTCGACCGCGAACAGCCCCCGGACGACGGTGAAGCCGTCCTCCTCGTACTGTCGCAGCGCGGCCGGGGTCAGGCCGAGGTCCGGGACGGTCATGTGTGCCTCCTTGGTCGACCCGCTCATGTTGTGCCGGACCCGGCGTACGGAGGATGCCCATGCGTGCTGACGACCTGCCCAGGACTGCCGTGCCCGGGGATCCCTCGCCGCCGCCCGGGTGGGTGGTGGTCGGTCACTTCGACGAGGGCGTGGGGTACGGCGTGGACCGGCCGCGGGGTTCGGACAGTTGGCTGTTCGTCTGGACGACGGACGGGTGCGGCCGGGTGCGGCAGGGCGGCAGCCAGGTGCGGGCGGGCGCCGGGGACCTGGTGGTGCTCGCGCCGCGTGTCCCGCACGCCTACACCGTCGAACCCGGCGCCCGCCGCTGGCAGTTCTGGTGGGCCCACTGCCAGGCCCGCCCGTCCTGGACCCCCTGGCTCCGCCCGTACGACGCCGGGGACGGCCTGTACGTCGCCCGGCCTGTCCCGGCCGCCCTGCACGACCGGGTCGGGGCGGCCTGGCGGCGCATGTCCGCCGACGCCCGCCGGCCAGGCGCCGCGGCGGAGGCCGGGGACAACGGGATCGTGGTGGCCGAGGGCGCGGCCGCCCGCGAACTCGCCCTGTGCGCGCTGGAGGAGGTCGTCCTGCTGGCCACCGCCTCGGCGCGCACTCCCGCGTCCCCGACCGGCGTCGACGACCGCGTCCAGCGGGCGCAGGCGCGGATGGCCGGCGACCCCGGCGCCCCGCACACCGTCCGCTCGCTCGCCGAGGAGGTCGCGCTCTCGCCCTCGCGCTTCGCCCACCTCTTCGCCGAGCGGGTGGGCCAGTCTCCGATGCGGGCCCTGCGCGAGGCCCGACTGCGTCATGCCGCAAGGCTGTTGGAGAGCACCGACCTGCCCGTGGAACGCGTCGCCGCGGCCTCGGGCTTTGCGAGCGCGTTCCACTTCAGCCGTGTCTTTCGCGCGCGCTACGGGACACCGCCGGGCGCGTACCGGGACGGAATGCACACGTAATTACCGTCCCGAAAGGCACCTCGAAGACATCTCCCATCCGGGATTGACGTTTCGTCAAAATTATTCATGTCGCACGCATGCACGAAACCGCGAGATCTCTTGTTCCTCCTGGTCCGGCTGTGCGAAGGTGTGCCTTGTCGGCGCACGGACAACGTTCTCCACTGCGCGCGAGGCGCCTCCCGTTCTCTTTCCCCCACGCTTCAAAAGAGCTGTCCCCACGGACGTCAGGGGTGCCGAATCCTGTGCTGGTGGACCTCGCCTCGTGGGCGGGGTCGCATACCGGATGGTATGGACTTTACGCCGCATGTCCCCGGAAGGAATGCAGACCGTGAACGACGCAGGCCTGTCGAATTCCCCTTCGGCGCGCCGCTACGAGGCGACGGACGAACAGCTGAGCGCGGAGCTGAAGAAATGGACGGGGGCGACGCCCGCGCCGCATCCCGTCGGCGAGCTGCTGGACCGGCACTGGGAGGCCGCCTTCGCCTACGCACGGCTGTGCACCGACGGGGAGCGCGCGGCCGGCATGCTCACCACGGCCGCCTTCACCCGGCTCTTCGGCGAGACCCTGCGGCAGAACGGGCCGACGGCCGCCTGGCGCCCCCATCTGCTGGTCACCGTGCGCCGCATCGCCGCCGAGTGGGACGCCGACGGCCGCCGCGACCTGCTGCATCCCGCACTGCGCTCCGAGGGCGAGAACGGCGACCGCGCGGCTGCCCGGCTGCTGCCGCCCGTGCACCGGCGCATGCTGTCCCGGGCGTTCCAGCGGCTGCCGCAGTCCGCCCGCTGCCTGCTCTGGCACACCGAGGTCGAGGCCGAGCCGCTGGCCGTCCCGGCCGGTCTGCTGGGCCTGGAGGACGACGGCGCCCGCGCCGAGCTGGCCCGGGCCCGCGAGCGGCTGCGCGAGGAGTGCCTCCAGGTGCACCGCGAACTCGCCACCGACGACGAGTGCCACCGCTACCACCGGCTACTGGACGTCACCTGCCGCCGCGGCGGCGTCGATCTCGACCCCGACCTGCGCGCACACCTGGAGCAGTGCCGGCACTGCGCCCACACCGCCGACCAGTTGCGGCAGTTCGAGGGCCTGCTCGGGGCCGCGCTGGCCGAGGGGGTCCTCGGCTGGGCCGCCGCGGCCTATGTGCAGGCCCGAGTGGCCGGCGACGGCGAGAGCGCCGACCCGGTCGCGGAGCAGCTGCCCAGTTACGCGGGCGAGGCCTTCACCGACGGGAACCCGGCCCCCTCGCTGCCCGGCGGCCCGGCCGACGCCGGCGCGGACTCCCGCGCCGGAGTGCGAGCGGGCGCGTTCTCCCGACTTGGAGCGCGGACCGGCGCCTCCTCCCGCACCCGGCCCGTGCCCGGCGCCGACTCCCGTGCCGGATCGCGCCGTTCGGCCCACAAGGCGGCCCGTCGTGCCGCCCGCCGCCGCAACCTCACCGTTGCCGTCCTGACGGTGAGCGGGCTGGTCGTCCTGCCGCTCGTGGTGTGGGCCGCCATCGGCTCCGGAGACGGAACCGCCCCGGCCGCGAACAGCGGGCCGGCCAAGACCCCGGCGCCCGGGACGGACGCGTCCGCCTCCGACCCGTCCTGGATCGACAGCGGCGAGGACGCCCAGGGCACCCTGCGCGGCCGGCTGCACAACGTCGCCTCCGGGCTGTGCATCGGCATCGTCGGAACCAAGGCCGTCAGCGGCGCCGAGACCGAAGTCGCCGCCTGCTCCTCCGCGGCCGGCCAGCAGTGGTCGTACGCACCGGACGGGCTGCTGCGCAGCGCCGCCAACGCCGACCTGTGCCTGGACTCCCGCCTCGGCTACTCGGTCCGGCTGGCCCCCTGCGCGGGCGCCTCCCAGCCCGACCCCAAGAACGTCCGGTACGACTTCACCCTCCAGGGCACGCTCGTTCCGCGCTCGGGCCAGAACCTCGCGCTGGCGCCCGCCGCCACCGACGGGTCGGGCGCCCTCGTTCTGAAGAACCGGGTGGACAGCGCGGCACAGCGCTGGGTGATCGACACCTCGCAGCCCGACCCGCAGATGCAGTTCGTCAACTGGGGTGCCGACAGCACCCCCTCCGACACCCCGGAACCGGCTTCGACGCCCAAGGCCGCAAAGCCCCCGACGCCCACGCTCGCACCGACGCCGTCCGCCACCCCGACGGCCCCGCCGTCGACGAGCCCCTCGTCGGGCTCGAACAACACGTCCTGCGCGCCCCCCAACTGGTCCTACTGCTCGTGGGGCGGCGGGCCGGGCTCCTCAGGCGGCTCCGGATACGACGGCTCGGGCTACGACGGCGGCTACGACGGGGGCTACGGCTACGGCGGAGGATACGGCGGAGGATACGGCGGCTACGGCTACGGCTCCGGGTTCGGCGGCGGGCGCCCCTGACGACCGAGTGCTCAGACGCCGACCAACCGCAGCGACGCCCACAGCGCGACGACGGCCGCGACCAGCGCGGCCGGCACCGTGAGCAGGCCGAGGCGGGTGAACTCGCCGACACCGACCCGCTGCTCACGTGCCTGGACCACGCGCCGCCACAGCAGCGTCGCCAGCGATCCCGCGTACGTCAGGTTCGGGCCGATGTTCACCCCGAGCAGCACCGCGAGCACCGCCCCGGTCCCGGCCGGGGCGGCGAGCGGCACCAGGACCAGTACCGCGGGCAGGTTGTTGATCAGGTTCGCCAGGACGGCGGCCACCGCGGCCACGGCGAGCAGGGCGAGGAGGCCCGAGCCGTCGGGCAGGGCATGCCGCAGCGCGCCGGCGAGCCCGTTGTCGACCACCGCGCGCACGATGATCCCGAGCGCCAGCACGAACGCCAGGAACCCGGGCGCGGCGGCCCGCACCACGGCGACCGGCGTCACCCGCCGCCGCACCAGCGCCCGCCCCGCCATCACCAGGGCTCCCGCGCACGCGGCCCACGCCGGTTCGATCCCGACCGCGGAGGCCACAATGAACCCGGCGAGCGTGCAGGCGACGGTGACCAGCGCGAACAGCGGCAGCTCGGGTGCCGGGCCGTCGTCGGGGGCGGGTTCGGCGGTCGGCAGGTCGTCGGCGAAGAAGCGCCGGAAGACCAGATATTCGGCGCCGACCGCGACCACCCAGGGCAGCGCCATCAGCGCGGCGAACCGGCTGAAGCTCAGCCCGCTCGCCTCGAACGCCAGCAGGTTGGTGAGGTTGGAGACCGGCAGCAGCAGCGAGGCCGTGTTCGACAGGTGCGCGGTCGCGTAGACGTGCGGTCTGGCGCGGACCCCCATGCGGGCGGCGGTGGCGAACACCACCGGCGTCAGCAGCACCACGGTCGCGTCCAGACTGAGCACGGCCGTGACCACCGAGGCCAGCACGAACACGGCGACCAGCAGGCGCCGAGGCCGCCCCGCGGCACGGCGGGCCATCCACGCCCCGCACGCCGTGAACAGTCCCTCGACGTCGCACAGATGGGCCAGCACCAGCACCGCCGCGAGGAAGCCGATCACCGGCCCGAGCCGCTCGGCCTCCGCCAGCGCGTGCCCCGGCGAGACCGCCCCGAGGGCGACCGCCACGGCCGCGGCCGGAACGGCGACGACGGCCTCCGACCGTCCGGCGGGACGCAGTACGGCCCACCCCAGAGCGGCGGCGAGCAGGACGACGGACAACGTTTCGGCGAGCGGGGCGTTCAGGGGAGTTCTCCGGGAGCAGGCGGGTGCGGTGGTGCCCGCCCATCGAACTGGTCCGGGTGTCCGTCCATGAAAACACGGGCGGGTAAAACACCCGTCAAGTGGTGTGCGGGCCCGTTCACTCCTCGTCGAACAGGCTCAGCTCCGCCCAGATCGTCTTGCCCTCGGGGGTGTGCCGACTGCCCCAGCGCTGGGTGAGCTGGGCGACCAGGAGCAGGCCCCGGCCGCCCTCGTCCCAGGTCTTCGCCCGACGCAGGTGCGGGGCGGTGTGGCTGTTGTCGGAGACCTCGCAGATCAGCGTCGCCGCGTCATGGATCAGCCGCAGCCGGATGGGGTGGGAGCCGTACCGGATGGCGTTGGTGACCAGCTCGCTCACCACCAGCTCGGTCGTGAACGACGCGTCGCTCAGTTCCCAGTCGCCGAGCTGGTGGACGACCTGTTTGCGGATCGGCGCGACCAGCGACGGGTCGGCCGGGATGTGCCAGGTCGCGACCTGGGAGGCGGGCAGGCCCCGGGTGCGCGCGAGGAGCAGCGCCACGTCGTCGGCGGTGGCGCCGCCGGGCGGGAGCAGGGAGTGCAGGATCCGGTCGCAGGTCTCGTCCAGGGAGTCCGAGTACGCCGCCAGGGCCTGGCTCAGCAGCCGGTGACCGGCGTCCACGTCCCGCTCACGGGACTCGATCAGGCCGTCGGTGTAGAAGGCGAGCACACTGCCCTCGGACAGTTCCAGCTCGACCGACTCGAACGGCAGCCCGCCCAGGCCCAGCGGGGGACCGGCGGGCAGCTCGATCCGGCGGGGCGCCCCGCCCGGCCGCAGCAGCACGGGCGGCGGGTGCCCGGCCCGCGCCAGGGTGCAGCGCCGCGACACCGGGTCGTACACCGCGTACAGGCAGGTCGCTCCGACCTCGCCCGGGTTGCCCTCGACCCCGGCCTCTTCCGACAGCCGGACGACCAGGTCGTCGAGGTGGGTGAGCAGTTCGTCGGGGGCGAGGTCGATGTCGGCGAGGGTGCGCACGGCGGTGCGCAGCCGGCCCATGGTGGCCGAGGACTGCACGCCGTGTCCGACGACGTCCCCCACGACCATGGCGACCCGCATCCCGGACAGCGGGATCACGTCGAACCAGTCGCCGCCCACCCCGGCGCGGGCGGCCGGCAGATAGCGGGAGGCGGCGTCGACGGCGGCGGTGCGCGGCAGGGTGCGTGGGAGCAGGCTGCGCTGCAGCGCGAGGGCCGTCTCACGCTCCCGGGAGTAACGGCGGGCGTTGTCGATGCAGACGGCGGCCCGGGCGGTGACCTCCTCGGCCAGCAGCATGTCGTCGGGGGTGAACGGGTCCGGCCGGCGGAACCGGGTGAGGACGGCGACGCCGAGTGTCACGCCCCGTGCCCGGATCGGCACGGACATCGTGGAGTGGATGCCGACCTCCCGCACCCGGGCGGCGCGTCTCGGGTCCCAGGCGAGCCACGCGTCCAGGCCGCCGCCCGCCACGGAGCCGACGATGGTGCGCCCCGCGACCAGCGAGTCGGCCTGCGGCGACCCGGTCGGATAGTCCTGCGCCTCTCCGGGCTTGGCCACCGCCTCCGGGCTGCCGGGGTTCACCGAGTGGTGCGCGGCGCGTCGCAGGCTCAACGGCGGGTCGAAAAGGCTCGGGGGGTCGCCGCCGTCCCGCGGGTCGAGCAGGTCGACGCTGACGAAGTCGGCGAGGGCGGGCACGCAGACCTCCGCCAGCTCCTGGGCCGTCAGGGTGACGTCGAGGGTGCTGCCGATGCGTACGCTGGCCTCGTTGACCAGCTGGAGCCGCTCGCGGGCGAGGTAGTTGTCGGTGAAGTCGTGGGCGGCCAGACACACGCCCCGCACCCGCCCGGCGGCGTCGGTGACCGGCGCCATCCGGGCCAGCCAGGCGTGCGCCCGGATCTCGCCGCCGGTCTTCGTGTACATCTGCACGTCCTGCGCCCGGCCGCTGGCGAGCACGCGCAGCATGTGCTGTTCCAGCTCCGCGCTCTGCGGCCGGCCGCCGATCTCGGAGAGCCGCAGGCCCCGGATCCGCTCCTCGGGCAGCCCGATCACCTCGCCCATCGCCTCGTTGATATGGCTGAGCCGCAGGCGTTCGTCGTAGACCGCCACGGCACAGGGCGACTGGACCAGCGCCGCGGTGGCGAGGGGGCCGTCGGGGGACTCAGGGCCGCCTCCGACCAGCGGGGTGACGACGAGCCACTGCCCCGGGTCGTCGTCCCGGGCCTCGGAGTGGTGGGCGAGCAGCCACACCCGTACCGGACGGCCGTCACGGTGGCGCAAAGTCACCGTTCCGTCCCAGCGGGGGCCGGTGGGGACGACCGCGTCGCCGGCGAGCAGTTCCGCGGCGGGCCGGCCCACGACATCGGCCGGGGACCAGCCCAACAAGGTCCGCGCGCCCTCGTTCCATCCGACGAGCGTGCCGGCGTCGTCGACCACAGCCCGGGCCGTCGCGGCCTCGTCGAACGGATACTCCGGGCTCATCTCGCCACTCCATCGCGGACACGCACACGCACAGTGAACGGACAGGACACTTCCGTCCAGCCTAGTGCGTCCGCCGCGCGCACGGACGGGAACCCCCACGGCCCGAAGAGACAGCGCTGTTCCGCCGAGGTCAAGGGGTAAAACCGGCCCATGTCATGGCAGGGAGCCCGGGGACGCATGAGGCGGGAGGACACCTCCGGGCCCCTTGACGGGCATGAGTGGCCCGTCGTCAGATTCTGTTTGTTAACGATCAGTTGTGAGTACTTCTGGTTCCTGATGAGGGAGAGCCGGCCATGACGGTCACTCGCAGATCGGTCCTTCTCGCCTCCACGGCCGCACCGGCCGCCGGAGCACTCCTCGGCCCACCGGCGCAGGCCGCCGAGGCCGCCGCGCGCACCTTGGGCCGCCGCACGGTCGCGCTGCGCGACGGCTGGCGCTTCGCGCTGGTCAACCCGGGCGGGATCACCGACCCCACCGGGCAGTACGCGGACGCCGCCGCCCCCGGCTACGACGACTCGGCCTGGCGCGAGGTCGCGGTGCCGCACGACTGGAGCATCGAGCAGACCCCGACCACGCAGAACGGCACGACCAGCGGCACCGGCTTCTTCCCCGGCGGTCTGGGCTGGTACCGCCTCGCCTTCACCCTGCCCGCCCAGGCCGGCCAGCGGATCTCGGTCGAGTTCGACGGCGTCTACATGGACTCCTCCGTCTACTGCAACGGCGCCGAGGTCGGCCACCACCCCTACGGCTACACCGGCTTCGCCTTCGACCTGACCGGCCTGCTGCACACCGACGGCGTCACCGAGAACGTGCTCGCGGTGAAGGTGCAGAACCGGCTGCCGAGCAGCCGCTGGTACTCCGGCAGCGGCATCTACCGCGAGGCCCGCCTGGTCGTCACCGAGCCCGTGCACGTCGCCCGCTGGGGCACGTACGTCACCACCCCCGAGGTCACCGGCGAACGGGCCGTCGTCCGGGTCGAGACCTCGGTGGTGAACGCGTCCGGTACGGGCGCCGACGTCGAGGTCGTCTCCAGGATCCTCGCCCCGAACGGCCGCACCGTCGCCCGTACGTCCTCCACGGTCGCCGTCGCCGACCGGGCCACCGGGATCCACGAACTCACGGTGGCCGATCCACGGCGGTGGGACTTCAAGACCCCGTACCGCTACACCCTGGAGACCGAACTGCGCGTCGCCGGGGAGCGCACCGACACCTACCGCACGCCGTTCGGCATCCGCACCTTCCGCTTCGACCCCGACGAGGGCTTCCACCTCAACGGCGCCTACACCAAGATCAAGGGCGTGGACCTCCACCACGACCTGGGCGCCCTCGGGGCCGCGGTCAGTATCGACGCCATCCGCCGCCAGATGACGATCATGAAGGCGATGGGCGTCAACGCCTTCCGCACCTCCCACAACCCGCCCTCCCCGGAGATGATCCAGGTCTGCGAGGAGCTGGGCATCGTGATGCTGGTGGAGGCCTTCGACTGCTGGAAGACGGGCAAGACCCGGTACGACTACGGGCGGTTCTTCGACGAGTGGTGCGAGCGGGACGCCACCGAGATGGTGCTCGCGGCCCGCAACTCGCCCGCCGTCCTGCTGTGGTCCATCGGCAACGAGATCACCGACTCCACCTCCACCGCCGGTCTCGCCATGGCGGACCGCATCATCGCCGCGATCCGCGCGGTGGACGACACCCGGCCGCTCATCATCGGCTCGGACAAGTACCGCAATCCGCCCGCCAAGGGCTCCGCCGCCGACCTGATGCTCGCCAAGCTGGACGGCCTGGGCCTGAACTACAACACCGCCAAGTCCGTGGACGCCCTGCACGCCACCTACCCGCACCTGTTCCTCTTCGAGTCCGAGTCGTCCTCGCAGACCTCGACCCGCGGCGCCTACCAGGAGCCCGAGCACCTCAACACCGGCGAGAACCACACCCCCGGCAAGCGGGCCACCTCGTCCTACGACAACAACCTCGCCTCCTGGACGATGAGCGGCGAGTACGGGCACAAGAAGGACCGCGACCGGAAGTGGTTCATGGGTCAGTTCCTGTGGTCCGGCATCGACTACATCGGCGAGCCCACGCCGTACAACGTCTTCCCGGTGAAGGCCTCCTTCTTCGGCGCGGTCGACACGGCCGGCTTCCCGAAGGACATGTACCACCTCTTCCGCAGCCAGTGGGTCGAGGAGCCCATGGTCCATCTGGTGCCGATGACCTGGAACCACGAGGCCGGCGACACGGTCGAGGTATGGGCGTACTCCAACGTCGACACGGTGGAGCTGTACCTCAACGGAAAGTCCCTGGGCGTACGGAAGTTCGACACGAAGAGGACCCTCGACGGCCGCACCTACCTGGAGACCACCGAGGCCCCCGGCGACGACAAGACCTTCACCACCGGCCCCTACCCCGGCAGTTACACCAGCCCGAACGGCAGCGCGGGCAAGCTGCACCTGACGTGGAAGGTGCCCTACGCGCCGGGCGAGTTGAAGGCGGTGGCCCGCCGGGGCGGCAGGACGATCGCCACCGATGTGCTGCGCACGGCCGGCGCCCCGCACGCCGTACGGCTCACCGCGGACCGCACATCCCTTCCGGCGGACGGCCGTTCCCTGGTCTTCGTCACCGCCGACGTGGTCGACGCGCGGGGCACCGTCGTGCCCGACGCCGAGCATCTCATCTCCTTCCAGGTGGCCGGCGGTTCCCTCGCCGGACTCGACAACGGGCGGGAGGAGAGCGCCGAGCGCTACCAGGCCAGCACCCGCACCGCCTTCCACGGGAAGGCCCTCGCCATCGTGCGCTCCGGCACCGGGGCGGGCGCTCTGAAGGTGACCGCACGCGTGGACGGCCTGCGCAAGGGCACCGCCACCGTGCGCACCACACACGCCCGCTCGGCAGCGGCCACCCCGGCCGCGGCCTTCGCCCCCGAGCACCCGGAGCCCCTGACCTACCCGTACGCGGACGCCAGTTACTCCGGCCGCCCGGACACCCTGCCCGCCGCGCTGCTGGACGGCGACCCGGCCACCGGCTGGTCCAACGCCTTCGCCAAGGCCGCCACCGCCCTGCTGCCCGCCTTCGGCGGGGCCCGGCCGAGGGACTGGGTGGCGGTGGACTACGGGCGCACCCGGGACTTCGACCGGGCGGAAGTGTCCTTCACCGTCGACGCCACGCACAGCCTGCCCGCGTCGATCGAGGCCGAAATCTGGGACGGCGCGCGGTACGTGCCCGTCACCGGGGCGGCCGTCGACTGGGCCACCGCCTCGGACGCGCCCACGGCGCTCACCTTCGACCCGGTCCGCGGCTCCAGGCTGCGGCTGAAGCTGACCAGCGGTGCACCCGGCACGGTCCAGGGGGCGGTCCGCATCAGCAGGCTGGAGGCATGAGCGGCTGACCGGAGGGCCGCCTCGGATCCTTCGGTGCTCGGGCGCCACCGCACCCGAGCACCGCCTTTTTGGCGGCCCCGCCTCAGCCCGCGTCGGCCGCCTCGAACGACACCTTCGCCGTGTCCACCGTGCCCGCGCTGCGACCGGGTGCGCTCTGCCCGGCCCAGTACAGGTTGGTGTGGGCTATCACCTGCTCCGGCGCGGGTGCGCCGTACGGGGTGAGGTCCTCCGTGGTGTGCGCGTCGGCGACCAGCGTCACGTCGTATCCCCGCACGAGGGCGCCGTGCAGTGTCGAGCGGATGCACGCGTCGGTCTGCGCCCCCGTGACGACGACCCGGCCCACCCCGCGCTCGGCCAGTACCGCCTCGAGTTCGGTCTCCTCGAAGGAGTCCTGGTAGCTCTTGTGGACGAGGGGCTCGCTGTCGAGGCGGACCAGCTCCTCGACGTACTCCCAGCTCTCGCTGCCGCGCACGAGGTCGTCGTCGGAGTGCTGCACCCAGATGACCGGCACCTCCTGCGCGCGCGCCGCGTCGACCAGGGTGTCGATGTTCGCGATCACCTCCTCGCGCCGGGGCGCGCCCGCCACCACGCCGTTCTGGACGTCGATGACCAGCAGTGCGGTGTGGGGCCGGTCGGCGAGGGTCGTCATGGATACCTCCTGTGAGTCGACCTGTCGGTCCACGGACGACCCACACTAGAACCCACCACTGACAACGGCCCCGAGGACTTCTCGCGCTCATCTCGTCCGGACCGTTGACGGGGTGTCATGAATCCAACAAGCATGTCTTCCGACCCCTCCCTGGGAGCGCTCCCATACGCACCTCGTGGGAAGCGTCCCGCATCTCCCCGAGGAGCTGGACGTGAAACGACGCAGAACCGCCCTGCTGTCCCTCGCGGCCCTGCTGGGCGCGGCGCTCACCGCGCTGCCCGTGCAGCAGGCCGGCGCCGACGAGGTCGAGCAGGTCAGGAACGGCGGCTTCGACACGAGCGCCGACCCGTGGTGGACCAGCAACGTCACCGCCGGCCTCACCGACGGCAAGCTGTGCGCGGACGTGCCGGGCGGCACCGTCAACCGCTGGGACTCCGCCGTCGGCCAGAACGCGATCACCCTGGTGAAGGGGTCGTCGTACCGGTTCTCCTTCAGCGCCTCCGGGGTGCCCGAGGGGCATGTGGTGCGGGCGATCGTGGGCCTCGGCGTGTCCCCGTACGACACCTGGTACGAGGCGACCCCGGTGCTCAGCGCGTCGGGGGACTCGTACTCCTACACGTTCACCTCGCCGGTCGACAGCGCCCAGGGGCAGGTCGCCTTCCAGGTCGGCGGGAGCGCCGAGCCCTGGCGGTTCTGTCTGGACGACGTGTCGCTGCTGGGCGGGGTGCCGCCGGAGGTGTACGAGCCCGACACCGGGCCACGCGTGCGCGTCAACCAGGTCGCCTATCTGCCCGCCGGGCCGAAGAACGCCACCCTGGTCACCGACGCCACCGCGAAGCTGCCCTGGCAGCTGAAGAACAGCGCCGGGGCGACGGTCGCGCACGGCTGGAGCGTGCCGCGCGGCCTCGACGTGTCCTCCGGGCAGCACGTCCACTCCATCGACTTCGGGGCCTACCGCAAGCGCGGCGCCGGCTTCACCCTGGTCGCCGACGGCGAGACCAGCCGCCCGTTCGACATCGGCGGCGCCGCCTATCAACGGCTGGGCCTGGACGCGGTGAAGTACTACTACACGCAGCGCAGCGGCATCGCGATCCGCGACGACCTCCGCCCCGGCTACGGCAGGCCGGCCGGCCATGTCGGCGTGGCCCCCAACAAGGGCGACCTCGACGTCCCCTGCCAGCCGGGTGTGTGCGACTACAGCCTCGACGTCACCGGCGGCTGGTACGACGCCGGCGACCACGGCAAGTACGTCGTCAACGGAGGCATCGCGACCTGGGAGCTGCTGAGCACCTACGAACGCTCCCTCCTCGCCCGTACCGGACACCCGGCCCGGCTCGGCGACGGCGCCCTCGCCCTCCCCGAGAGCGGCAACAAGGTGCCCGACATCCTCGACGAGGCCCGCTGGGAGCTCGACTTCCTGCTGAGGATGCAGGTGCCGGACGGGCCGCCCCTCGCGGGCATGGCCCACCACAAGGTGCACGACGCGCAGTGGACGGGCCTGCCGCTGCTGCCGAACGACGACCCGCAGCAGCGCGAACTGCACCCGCCGACCACCACGGCGACCCTCAACCTGGCCGCGACGGCCGCCCAGGCGGCCCGTCTGTACCGGCCCTATGACAAGGCGTTCGCGGCGAAGGCGCTGACGGCCGCGCGCAAGGCCTTCGCTGCGGCCCTCGCCCATCCGAATGTCTACGCCGACCCCAATGACGGCACCGGCGGCGGCGCCTACAACGACGACAACGCGACCGACGAGTTCTACTGGGCGGCCGCCGAGCTGTATCTCACCACGGGGGAGAAGCAGTTCGCCGACCAGGTGCTCACCTCCCCGCTGCACACCGCCGACCTCTTCCTCCCCTACGGCTTCGACTGGTCCCGCACCGCCGCCGCCGGGCGCCTCGACCTGGCGACCGTCCCGAACAAGCTCCCCGGCCTCGACAGGGTGCGTCGCTCGGTGGTGCGGGGCGCCGACACGTACCTCGCCACGCTCGCGTCACAGCCGTACGGCATGCCCTACGCGCCCGACGGCAACCGCTACGACTGGGGCTCCAGCCACCAGGTCCTCAACAACGCCGTGGTCATCGCCACCGCCTACGACATCACAGGCGCCTCGAAGTACCGTGACGCGGCGGTTCAGAGCATGGACTACGTCCTCGGCCGCAACGCGCTGAACCTGTCGTACGTCACCGGCTACGGGGAGGTCAACTCCCATCACCAGCACAGCCGTTGGTACGCCCACCAGCTCGATGCGAGCCTTCCGCAACCCCCGGCGGGGACCCTCGCGGGCGGCCCGAACTCGAGCATTCAGGACCCCTACGCGCAGAGCAAGCTCCAGGGGTGCGTGGGTCAGTTCTGCTACATCGACGACATCCAGTCCTGGTCGACGAACGAGACCGCGATCAACTGGAACGCGGCGCTGGCCCGTATGGCGTCCTTCGTGGCAGATCAGGGATAGGCGCGAATCCGGTCAGGATCGTGCAGGGTCGGACAGGGGATGGACACCCTCCGGTACCGCGTGGTCATTGGTTTGACCTGGGGATATTTACGAGTAAGTACCCGCGCGGTACCGTGAAGGGCATGCCAGCCCTCAATGTGGAATTCAGCGATCGCGAGCTGGAGGACCTGCGGCAGATCGCCAAGGAACGCGGCACGTCGATGAAGGCACTCGTACGGGAGGCCGCCGCGGCCGACATCGCCCGGCACCGGGCGCTCCAGGAGGGCGCGGAGGCGTTCCGTACGTTCTTCGCGTCCCATGCCGACGAGTTCGCGGCCGCCTTCCCCGATGACGAACGCTCCACCAGGGGCGAGGGGCGGGTCGCCTGACCGATGACAGCCGTCATCCACATCGACGTGCCCTGGCTGCTCCAGCGCCACGAAGAGGTCCTGCCCGAGCAGCCCACCGTCAACGACTTCTCGGCGCTGGTCGCCGCCGTCGCCCGGCACCGGGTCGATCCGCCCAAGCTCGGCGTGGACTCCGACCCCGCCTGGCGGGCCGCCGCGCTGCTGCACACGCTCACCCTGCTCAAGCCCCTGCCCTCGGCCAACGCCCGCTTCGCCTGCGCGACGGCGGTGGCGTACATGTTCACCAGCGGGGTGGGCATCGATCCGCCCTACGGGGCGCTCGTCGACCTCGCCCGCGATCTGATCGACGGCAAGACCGACGTCTACGGCGCGGCGGACCGGCTGCGCTCCTGGCAGATATAGCCGCTCACGGAGCGGTGGGCCGCCGGCCGAGGGCGGGAGGAGCAGGGCCGGCGGCCGTTTCGCGCAGGAGTGCCGCCGTCCTGCGCGGGGCCTTCCGAGGAGTGGCCGGGTTTCAGCCAACTACGCGGCCCGATGGGCCGGGAGCGTGCGCGTCGCTCTGCTGCGTGTGCGTGTTTCACACGGGGCGCATGGCATTGCTTATCGACATTCTTTCAACAAAGGGCAGCTTCAGCTGCCGCCTTGTTGTGCGCGACTTAGTTGTGCAAAGGTGAACCACCCGTGCGGGGGGTCATGGCCGGGTCCCCTGCGTTCGTCGGCGGAGGCGAATTCGCGCTCCCTGCCGCACCGAACAGGTACGTACCAAAGGAATTCGCTCAGTGCCCACCGCTCAGCCTCCTCTTCCGCCCTACCCTCCGCCGGGCGGGGGCCCAGGAGAATCCGACGAGTCCCTCGCCGCCGGGATACGCGGCGGCGCGGACAGCGAGGTCGCCCAGTCCACCGCCCTGCTGATCGCCCGGCACTGGCGACCGGTGCAGGAGTACGCGGTCATCTGCCTCGCCTCCTCCGGGAGCGTCGCGTCCATGATCACCGCGGCCGCCTTCCACCAGGTCTTCGACCGGCTCAAACTGGGCGAGCCCGGCACCGCGCTGCGTCCCCGACTGCTGGTGACCGTGCGGGACATGGCCCGGCTGTGGTCCGCCGACGAGGGGCTGTCCGGCGTCCTGCCGGTGCTGCGCAAGCCGGCCGGGGCCCGGGGCATGCGGAGCGCGAAGTCCATGACGCCGGAGAACCGGGTGCTGGCGGAACGCTCGTTCCAGGGCCTGCCCGCGGTCGCCCGTTGCGTCCTGTGGCACGTGGAGGTCGAGGCCGAGCAGATCACCGTCGCCGCCGGGCTGCTCGGCATGGACACCGACACCGTGTCCGCGGCCCTCGAACAGGCCCGGGACAAGCTCCGCGAGGGCGTCGTCCGCGCCCACCGGGAACTCGCGCCGAACAAGGACTGCCGGTTCTACAACCGGCTCCTCGACGGCCCCATCCGCCGCGGCGGCGACCTGCTGCCCGACGTGCGCCAGCACCTCGACGCCTGCCGGTACTGCCGTTCCGCCGCCGAACAGCTCGGCCACTTCGAGAACGCCCTCGGCGTGCTGCTCGCCGAGGCGGTGCTCGGCTGGGGCGCCCGCCGCTACCACGACACCCGGCCCGGCCGCAGCAAGCAGCAGACCGTGCGCCTCAAGGGCTCCGCCCGGCACCGCGGCGGCGGCACCCGCGGCCGACGCGGCAACCTGCTCTCGCGCATCCCCTCGCCCCGCCGCCGGGAGTCCGGGGCGGGGCGGTCGCCGCGCGCGCTGTTCACCGGCGTCGGACTGGCCTCGGCCGGCCTGCTGACCACCCTGCTCGCGGCCGGCATGTGGTCGGACAGCGGCGGCGCCGACCCGGCCGCCTCCACCAGCGGCAGCGCCCCCGGCACCGACTCGCAGGCCACCACCGCCTCGCCCACGGCCCCGGGCACCGCCCAACTGCCCAGCGCACCACGGCAGACGAGGCTGCGCAACGCCGCGTCCGACCTGTGCTTGGACGTCCGGGGCCAGGCCGAGGCGGGCGCCGCCGTCGAACTCGCGGACTGCTCGTTGGACGGCACACAGCAGTGGTCCTACAGCGACGACGGGCAGCTGCGCAGCGCGGCCCACCCCGAGCTGTGCGTGGACTCCCACGCGGACGCCGGCGTGGTCATCCTCGGCGCGTGCGCGGACGCCGAGAACTCCCGGGGCGAGGACGTCCGCTACGACCTCACCGTGCAGGGCGAGTTGCTGCCCCGCTGGGACGACGCGCTCGCCCTCGCGACGGCCGGCGCGGAGCCGGGCGCCGACGTCGTCGTGAAGGTCCGCGACCACTCCACCGGCCAGCGCTGGCTGACCGACGTCGCCACCGCCACCCCTGGTTCCCTCGCGGTCACCGGCACGGACGCACCTCCGTCGGCCCAGCCGGTCGACCTCTCGGACGGAACCGCCTGAGGGCCGCCCCCCGCCAGGGCCTGTCCGGCGGGTCAAGTCGCAGGAAAGCAGCGGTGCCTGATCGATGCAGGTGAGCGGGGGAGGGCGTGCCATCCCCCGCGTCTGCGGCATGATCCGCCGGACAGGCCCTAGGCGGGGTGCGCTGCCCACGGGCCGCCGGCGAGCCGGTCGCCCAACGGCACCGCGGTCGAAGGCCCTGGGGGAGTGCCGCCGGGGCCCGGCCCGCGAGCCCGGCCGATCCGCGCGTCAGGCGTCGGCCCTCGAGCGGCGGCCGGTCGGCGCGCGGTGTCGAGGTGAGCGATGGCTGCGCGGGGCACGACGACCTGCCACGCGCGGGGTGCCCGGCCGACCTGCGCCCGGCCGACAGACTCCGCCAGGGCTATCCGGCGTCCTCGACGAGGTCCGCCGGGCCGACCGTCGCCGGGGTGGCGTGGCCGGACAGAGCCATGGTGAGGTCGAACTCGGCGAGCAGGCAGCGGATCACGTGCTCGACGCCCGGCTGTCCGTCCAGGCCCAGCCCGTAGACGTAGGGCCGACCCAGCAGGACCGCCCGCGCGCCGAGGGCGAGTGCCTTGAAGACGTCGTCGCCGGTACGCACCCCGCTGTCGAACAGCACGGTCAGCCGGTCGCCGACCGCCCGCGCCACCCCGGGCAGCGCGTCGGCGGCGGCGACCGAACCGGCCACCTGCCGACCCCCGTGGTTGGAGACCACCACCCCGTCCATCCCGGCGTCGGCGGCGAGCCGGGCGTCGTCCGGGTGCAGGACGCCCTTGAGGACGATCGGTCCGTCCCAGTTCTCCCGCAGGAACGCCAGGTCCGGCCAGGTCTTTCCGGGGTCCGCGAACAGGCTGACGAAGTGCAGCACGGCCGCGTTCGGGTCCTCGTGCACCGGCTTGGCCAGGCCCGCGCGGAAGGCCGGGTCGGTGAAGTGGTTGGCGGTGCCGACGCCGTGCAGGAACGGCAGGTAGGCCTGGTCGAGGTCGCGCGGCCGCCATGCCAGCAGCGGGGTGTCCAGGGTGACGACGAGCACGGTGTATCCGCTCGCCCTCGCCCGGCCGAGGAGACTCCGCGTCACCTCCCGGTCCTTGGACCAGTACAGCTGGAACCAGCGCTCGGCGTCGCCCATCGCCTCGGCCACCTGCTCGATCGGCGTGCTGGACGCCGACGACAGGATGTACGGCACTCCCAGCGCGGCCGCGGCCCGGGCCGCCGCCGACTCCGCCTCCGGGTGCATGATCGACAGCACGCCGACCGGGGCCAGGGCCAGCGGGGCGGGCAGTGAGCGGCCCAGCACCTCGACCGACAGATCGCGTTCGTGCACGTCCCGCAGCATGCGCGGCACGATCCGGCGGCGCTCCAGAGCCGCGCGGTTCGCCCGCGCAGTGCTGCCGTTCCCCGCGCTGCCCGCCACATAGCCGACCGGACCGGGCCCCAGCCGCTGCTCGGTGAGCTCCTCCAGCCGGGTCAGATCGGTGGGCAGCCGGGGGACCGCGCCCGTCATCCCGTTGAGGTAGATCTCGTACTGGAAGTCCGCCCAGTGCTTGGCCATCCGTCCGTGCCGCCTCTCGTCGTCCCGTGGTCGAGCGTGCGTAGCAGGGCGACGATACCGGTGGGTAGGTTCGGGGCGGTGAGGGCCTGTCCCGGGACCTCCCACTCGTCCTTATTCGGCGTCATGAGCGGGCGGATCCGCCACCCCCTTGTCCTCCTGGGCGGTGTCCTGCTCCGTGTCCTGATCTGCGTCCGGTCCCTGGGCGCGCACCCGTTGGACGTGTTCGAGGGAGTCCCGCAGTTCGGTCAGCCAGTCGTCGGTGTGCCGCTGGACCAGCCTGACGCACCAGGCGAGGGCGTCGCTGCGACTGCGGGCCACGCCCGCGGCGATCAGCGTGTCGAGGACCTGGCGCTCGGGCTGCCGCAGCCGGGTCATGACCGGCGCGGCCACATGGGTGAACAGGGCGCGCTCCCCGTCGCACACCACACCCCAGGACACCTTCCGCCGGAAGCGGTGCTCGGCGTCGCGGGCCACGGCCATCCGGGTTTCGCGGGTGCGCTCCCGGAACTCCTGGATCCGGGCGGAGACGGCAGCCTCCCGCTCGGCGGCCGGGGCGTCCTCGGTCAGCCGGGGTGCGGGGACGCGGCCGATCACGGTGATCTCCTCGCGGTCGACCGTCACCTCGGTCAGTTCCTCGAAGAGGTCGTCGGGCAGCCGGCCCGCGAACCAGCCCCTCAGCTTCTCTCTCTGCTCTGTCGTAATCATGTAATCACCATTACTCCGCAGGCAGGTGAACACAAGGGATCGCCCAGGAGTCCGCCGAGAGCGGAATGGGGGGAGGGGCGGGGTGGGCCGGGGGCCGGAGCGGAATGTTTCAGGCCGATTAACGAAGCTATGAAAACCGGTCATCGAGCGGACCGAAGGGATCATGAAGCGCTTGCTTCCGGCGTTGGACCGTTCAAATTCCGTGACTTCACGCCACTGATTCAATACGCAAGGTTACTGAAACCGATGGGGTCGAGGTGATATTCGGCGGCGGACTCGGCAGACTCGCGCTCGCCGCGTCCGGCACCGACCGAGTCGGACCGGCACACCCCCGAATCGAGCGGAAGGATGCACACAATGCGGAACACCGCGCGCTGGGCAGCGACCCTCGGCCTCACGGCCGCCACCGTCTGCGGATCCCTCACCGGATCCGCGCTCGCCGCCCCGGCCGCAGCGCCGACCTCCCTCTACGCCCCGTCGGCCCTCGTGCTGACCCTGGGCCACGGAGGCAGCGCCGCCACCGTCGACGCGGCCAGGGCCGTGACCCTGAGCTGCGCACCGACCCCCTCCGGCACCCACCCCGCCGCCGCCCTCGCCTGCGCCGAACTGCGCGCCGCCGACGGCGACTTCGACGCCCTGGCGGCCCCGGGCGACGCCAAGTGCACCAAGCAGTACGACCCGGTGGTCGTCACCGTCGACGGCGTCTGGCAGGGCAAGCGCGTCTCCTACGAGCGCACCTTCGCCAACGCCTGCGTGAAGAACGCTGCCGGGAGCAGCCTCTTCACCTTCTGAGACCGGGATCGGGTGGCCCCCCGTGGACGCCGAGAGAGGCTCGTGACGTGGGGAGTGCGAGCCCCTGACACGGGACCACGCGATCCCGCACCCGGAGGCCGGACGGGCGGAGTGGGGCCGCCCGCCGGCCTCCGGGCTCATGTGGCGATGCACGGGCCGACAGGTCGACACGCCTGACAGGCGACCTGCTGCGGCGCCCGGCCGCGGTCGCCCAGGTCGAGCCCGAGGACAAGGCGAACACGCCGTCCGTCACACCTGGAATCGATCACCCAGGGAACCGGGAGAGCCGCTTCTAGTGGCGGACCGCCGAGATCAGTCCGCCGGGCCGTTCCTCGCCCTGTGGCGGGGTGTTGATCGGGCGGCCGTAGGCGGCGGCGCGTTCGCGCAGGGTGTGGCCGGTGGCCTCCCAGCCGTGCCCGGCCAGCCAGCCCACCGGGTCGTCGGGCATCTCCGAGACCCACAGGGACGCCGCCGATCCCGGCACGGCGTCCGCGCCGAAGCGCTCGATCACCCCGCGCGAGCCCAACGTCAGCCCCATCCGACTGCCTGCCGCCGACTGCGCGCCGATCCGGGCCAGCAGCAACTCCACCGCGTCCTCGGGCAGATAGATCAGCAGTCCCTCGGCGATCCACACGGTCGGCGCCGCCGGGTCGTGCCCTGCGGCGGCCAGCGCGCCCGGCCAGTCCTCACGCAGATCCACCGCGACGGTGATCCGCTCGCAGCGTGCGACGGCCCGCTCCCGGCGCAGCACCGAAGCCTTGAAGTCCAGTGGCGCGGCGGTGTCGACCTCGAACAGCCGGGTGCCCTCGGGCCAGTCCATCCGGAAGGCCCGGCTGTCCATGCCGGCGCCGAGCAGCACGACCTGCCGGATTCCGGACGCGGAGGCCTGCCGCAACAGGTCGTCGAGGAACTTCGTCCGGATGACGATGGAGAACGCCACGCCCAGCCGGCGACGTCGCGCGGCCTCGTCACCCGGCGGCGGCGGCGAGGAGGGCCCCAGGCCGCCGGCGGTGGCGAAGGCCTGTGCCAGTGGGTCGCGGAACAACGCGTTCTCCCGCTCGGTCTCCTGCGCCCGCACCCTGGCCACCCCCACCGCCGTGGCCCACACTCCCGACGGCCGCACCCGCTCCTGCTCCTCAGTCACCGCGCCAGCCTAGATGACCGATTCCAAGGGGGCCGCTGAGTCGGCCAGGTTCGTGCGCGGCCGCCGGTCATCCATATCCGTCACACCATCGGTCACGTCGCTCGACGAGTCAGGTGCTCAGTGTTTTGCCAGGCGCAGGGGGAGCGGATCCGGGGGCGCGTCCTCGTCGGGGAGCCGGGTGAGGTCCGCCCACCAGGACGGGCCGTCCTCCAGGTGGCGCAGCATGACGCCCTCGCGGATCGCCCACGGGCAGACGGTGACCGCGGTCAGCCCGGTCAGCTTCATCGCCGTGTGCCCGACCACCGCACCGGCCAGACTCTGTGCGGCGCGCGGCGCGGAGATGCCGGGTAACCGGGCGCGTTCGGCGGTGGACAGCGCGGCCAGCGTGTCGACGGCCTCGCCCAGGTCGCGGCGGCGCAGGGTGCGGTCCATGAAGGGGCCGTGCCGTCCGGGCGGCGCCCCGCACAGCCGGCCCAGCTGCTGGAACGTGCGGGAGGTGGCCACCGCCGTGCGCGGACCCTCCCAGCGGATCCGGGCGGCCACGTCCCTGAGCTGGTGGCGGATCCTGCGCCGGACCGCGCGGACGAGCTCCGGGGGCGGCGGGTCGTGGTCCGCGAAGAAGTCGTGAGTGAGGCGGCCCGCGCCGAGCGGCAGCGAGGCGACGAAGTCCGGCAGCCGGCCCCGGCCGAAGGCCACTTCGAACGAACCGCCCCCGATGTCCAGCAGGGCGAGCGGTCCCGACCGCCAGCCCATCCAGCGGCGGGCGCCGAGGAACGTCAGCTCGGCCTCCACCTCGCCCGGCAGGGTGCTCAGCGCGACGCCGGTCCGGGCGCGTACCGCGCGCAGCACCTCGCTGCGGTTGGGGGCGGCGCGCACCACGGCGGTCGCGAAGGCCAGCGGGCCCGCCGCGCCCCACCGGTCCGCGGTCCTGACCGCCGCGGCGACGGCTCTGACGAGCCGTTCCACGGCCTCGTCGGGGATGGGGTCACCGGGCCCGACCTGCTCGGACAGTCTCAGCCGCCACTTCGCCGTGTGCACCGGCAGCGGCACCCCGCCCGCCGCGTCCGCCACCACCAGCCGCACGGTGTTCGACCCCACATCCAGCACGCTGATTCTCATGGACCGTCGAGTACCCAGGCGTAAACCTCCGGCCGCGCACCCTGTTTCGGGCGCCGGTCTCAACTTCCCCGCGCGGCACAGAGAGGCCGCCGTCCCTCGTGGACGGCGGCCCCTCTCCCCGGTGCGGCTCTGAACCGAGGACCCGTCACATGTGGATCACCGGCGCCGCGTCGGCGTCCTGCTGCGGCACCCCGCGGCGGAAGAGCAGGAACGCGATGAGCGCGCCCGCCGTGAAGAACCCGGCCGACCACCAGAAGGCGGTGGTGTAGCTCTCGATGGTCGCGTGCGCCTGGACCAGCTTGTTCGTCGGGTCCTTCCCGGCGAGGTAGTCGGTCGCGGCGCTCGCGGCGAGGGTGTTCAGCAGGGCCGTGCCGATCGAACCGCCCACCTGCTGCATGGCGTTGACAGTGGCGGAGGCCACACCCGCGTCCTCGGCGGCGACCCCGCCGGTGGCCATCTGCATGGCGGGCGGCATGACCAGACCGAGGCCGATACCGGTGATCACCAGCTGCGGCAGCACCGCGCTCAGGTAGTGGGAGCCGACGTCGATCCCGGTCAGCCAGGCCATGCCGCCCGCGGCGATCGCGAAGCCCAGCGGGATGACCGCCTTCGGGCCGAGCCGCGGGACCAGGACCGTCGCGCCGACCTGCGCCGCGACCATGAGCGCCCCGACCATCGGCAGGAACGCCACACCCGTCTTCGTCGGGCTGAAGCCGAGGTTGAGCTGCAGGTAGTAGGTGAGGAAGAGGAAGACGCCGAACATGCCCGCGCCGGAGATCAGCACGGCGAAGAAGGAGGCCGCGCGGTTGCGGTCGAGCAGGATGCGCAGCGGCAGCAGCGGGTGCGCGGCACGTGTCTGCCACCAGGTGAAGGCCGCGAGCAGCACGCCGCCCGCGATCAGGAAGCCCCAGGTCTGCGCCGAGCCCCAGTCGTGCGTCTCGGCGTTGGAGAAGCCGTACACCAGGGAGAACAGACCGGCGGCGACCAGGACGGTGCCGGGCACGTCCAGCTTGGAGTTCTCGGCGTCGCGGTGGTTGGACAGCAGCAGCCAGCCGCCCGCGAAGGCGAGGACGGCGATGGCCACGTTGACGTACAGCGTCCAGCGCCAGTCGAGCGCGTCGGTCAGGATGCCGCCGAGCAGCAGGCCCACCGCACCGCCGGCGCCGGCGATGGCGCCGTAGACGCTGAACGCCCTGGCGCGCTCCTTGGCGTCGGTGAACGTGGTGTTCAGCAGGGAGAGCGCGGCCGGTGCGAGGAGCGCGCCGAAGGCGCCCTGCAGCGCGCGGGCCGTGACGAGCATCTCGAAGTTGGTCGCGGCGCCGCCGAGTGCGGAGACGGCGGCGAAGCCGACGACGCCGACCAGGAAGGCCGTCTTACGACCGAAGAGGTCGGCTATCCGGCCGCCGAGCAGCAGCAGGGAGGCGAACGCCAGCGCGTACGCCGTGACGATCCACTGCCGGTTGCCGTCGGAGAAACCGAGGTCCGCCTGCGCGGAGGGCAGGGCGATGTTCACGATGGTGGCGTCCAGCACCACCATCAGTTGGGCCAGTGCGACGACCGCGAGGATCCACCACTTCTTGGCGGATGGTGCGGACGGCTGCTGTTCGGCACCCGTGCGGGTGCCGTCCGTCAAGGTCTTCGAGGACATGGGGAACCACTCCAGGGACGTGAAGGCAAAGTACACGTAAACGAAACGGTTTCGTACACATCGAGGCTAGACGAGTTTCAGCGAAACGGCAAAGTTTCGCTAGCGAGAGTCCGGACATGCGCGCCGCCAGTTCCTGACGAGACAGGACCGATCCGCCATGCCGACCGACCCGACCGGCACGTATCCGACCCTGGACGACGGCCGCCCCGCCGTCCGCTTCACCCGCACCTACGACCATCCGGCCGACCGGGTCCGGCAATTCGTCACCGACTCCGGCGAACTGGCCCACTGGTTCCCGTCCCGCGTCGAGATCGAGCTGTGTCCCGGCGGCACGATCCGGTTCAGCGGCGACCCCGATCTGCCCGAGTCGACCGGCCGGGTTTTCGCCGTGGACGCGCCCCGCCGGCTGTCCATCGCGTGGGGCGGCGACGAACTCCGCTTCGACCTGGAGGCCATGGCCGGCGACCGCACCCGCCTCACCTTCACGGACGTACTGCAGAGCGCGGACACCGCCGCCCGCAACGCCGCCGGCTGGGAAGTGTGCCTGACCGCCTTGGACGCCAGGGCCGACGCCGCCACCGCCGAAACCGGCTCCTGGGAGGCGTACTACCACGCCTGCGTCGAGGCGGGGTTCCCCCACGGCGCACCCGTCCCCGGTGTCGACCCCCACCCCGACGACCCCGACTGAGGCCCTAGGCCAACTGCCGTCGTACCAGCTCGTGGAGGCGTCCGCCCGTGTCCGCGAGGAGCTGGGCGGGCGGGCCCTGCTGGGCCACCTTGCCGTTCTCCATGACGACAACCCGGTCGGCGTCCATCACCGTCGACAGGCGGTGCGCGATGACGACCCGGGTGGCGTTCAGCTTGCGGGTGCTCTCGATGACCGTGCGCTGCGTCTCGTTGTCGAGGGCGCTGGTCGCCTCGTCGAAGAACAGGATGCGCGGCCGGCGGATCAGCGCCTGGGCGATCATCAGGCGCTGGCGCTGGCCGCCCGAGACCGACCCGCTGCCCGAGACGATCGTGTGCAGCCCCATCGGCATGCGCTTGATGTCCTCCGCGAGCCCCGCCAGCTCGGCGGCCGCCATCGCCTCCTCCGGCGTGTAGGCCTCGGTGCCGCAGATGACGTCCAGCAGGGAGCCGGTGAACGGCTGGGCGTGCTGGAGCACCACCCCGCACTGCCGGCGCACGGCCGACTGGTCGAGCGCGGCCAGGTCCTGGCCGTCGTACAGCACACTGCCCGAGACCGGTTTGTCGAAGCCGATGAGGAGCCTCAGGAGCGTCGACTTGCCGCAGCCGCTCGGGCCGACGATCGCCACGAACTCGCCCGGCCGCACCTCGAAGGAGACGTCGTCGAGGACGAGGGGACCGTCGTCGGAGTAGCGGAAGGAGAGGCGCCGGGCCTCGAGGGCGCCCGTCAGCGGGCCCGGGCGGGTGTTCCCCGTGCGGACCTCGGGCGTGGCCTCCAGCACCGGCCGGATCTCCTCGAACAGCGGCAGCGCGGCCACCGCCGACACGAACGCGCCGGTCAGCGAGGTGACCGAGGTGAGCAGCATCGTCATCGACGTGTTGAAGGTGAGGAAGTCCGCCGCCGACAGCGCACCGCGGGCCGGACCGGCCAGCAGCATGAACATCAGCAGCGAGCACAGCGGCAGGTACACCGAGCCCAGCACCGTGTTGAGGTTCTTGATCCGGCCGAGGCGCTGCTGGAGTTCCCGGCTGCGCGCGAACTGCGCCGCCCAGGCCGCGTACGCGTAGTTCTCGGCGGCCGCCACCCGTAGCTTCGGCAGCCCGCGCAGGGTCTGGAACGCCTGGTTGTTGAGCTTGTTGGAGAGCACCACGAGCCGCCGCTGCCAGCGCACCTGCCACAGGCCCAGCGCCAGGAACACGGACGCGATGACGACGAGCATGCCGATCGCGGCCAACGCCATCGGCACGCTGTACCAGAGCAGCAGCCCCAGGTTCATCGCGCCGATGGTGACGGACTGCGCCACCGACGGCCCGAGCCCCGCCAGCAGCCGGCGGATCGCGCTGATGCCCATGGCGGCGCTGGCCAGCTCGCCCGTGGAGCGTTCCGCGAAGAACTTCGTCGGCAGCCGGAGCAGGCGGTCCCACACGGCCGGCTGGAGCGTCGCCTCGATCCGGCCCTCCAGACGCAGGATGGTCAGGTTCTGCAGCAGCATGAACGCCGCCGCGACCACACTGCTGACCATCACGGCCAGACACACCTGCACGATCAGCCCCTGCTGGGCCCTCGGCACGAACTCGCCGAGCACCTTGCCGGTGGCGATCGGCACCAGCGCCCCGATCGCCACCGTCACCAGCCCGCTGAGCAGCAGGTTCCTCAGGTCCCCTGCGGTGCCGCGCATGCTGAACCGCAGCAGGCCGAGCGGGCCCGACGTGCGGTCGGGCAGCGGGCGGTAGAACATCACGGCCCGCGGCTCGAACTCCTCCGCGTTGGCCTTCTCGACCGGGGTCTCCCGCCCGGTCGCGGGATGCACGGCGACATAACCGCCGCGCCGCCACAGCAGGGCGACCGGCGCGCCGGACAGGGCCCGGTGGCCGACCAGCGGGCCCACGTCGTCCCGCCACCAGCGGCCGTCGAGACGGACGGCCCGGGCGCGCACCCGGGAGGCGAGCGCAATCCGCTCGACAGGGTCCAGGCGGTCGCTGTCGGCACCCATCTCGGCGGGCTCGGCGAGGGTGATCCCGGCGGCCCGGGCGACCAGCCTGCAGGCGGCGAACGTCGCGTCGGCGTCGGCGGACGTCGTGCGCTGCCCCGACTTCTTGCCGATCGACGCCAGCAGCGTCCGGTCGGCCTGTGCGCGGACCGCCTCACCCGCCTTGATCCCGGCGGCCGTACGGGTCTCGTGGGTGTGTTCCAGCTGCTCGATCCAGCGGTCCAGGGTGGTCAGCAGCCGGTACTGCTGGTCGACCATGGACTGCCACACCGACGGGTCCATCAGCAGGTCGGCGGCCGCCTCCGCGCCGTACAACCGGCCGTACTGGACGCTGCCCGGCGGTACCTGCATCCAGAACACGTCGTCGTCGTCCCCCATGCTCGAATGCGCTCGCACGGGGGCACCCCCGTGCTCCGCCGCCCGCTCGCCGGCCATCGGCGCCTGGAAGAGGATCGACAGGCCGCGGCCGACGCCGAGGGCGAGCGCGTACTCCAGGGGGCTCGAAGTCGGCGGCACGTACTGGGGGTTGCCGTACTCGTCGTAGGACCAGGTCTGGGTGCTCGCGGGCTGGTACAGCTCGCGCAGGCCGATGCGGTGCACCACGCAGTCGCGCAACGGGCGGGCGACGAGGGTGTGCTGGGGACCGGCGACCGGGCCCAGCAGCAGGGACCCCGCCTCCAGGCGGCCCAGGTGGTGCCAGTGGCCCTGCTGTTCGGCGTCCACCGCGAACAGGTCCAGGGCGCCCGACGCGACCAGCCACAGCACTTGCGGGCCTTCCAGGTCGAGGCGGCTGAAGCCCGCGCAGTCGATCCGCGAGCCCAACTGCCCCAGTGCGGCGAGCACGACGTCGCCCTCGGGTACGGCCGTCATCTCAACGCTCCCTGACCAGGGCCGCGTACGAACCGCCGCGCGCCACCAGTTCCTCGTGCCGCCCGCGCTCCACGACCGTGCCGTGCTGGAGCACGACGATCTCGTCGCTGTCGCGCACCGTGCTGAGCCGGTGGGCGATCACCACGCACGCGCAGCCGCGCTTGCGCAGGTTGTCCATCACCACCTGCTCGGTCTCCGCGTCCAGCGCGCTGGTCACCTCGTCCAGCACGAGGATGCTGGGCCGACGCACCAACGCCCTCGCGATCTCCAGGCGTTGGCGCTGCCCGCCGGAGAAGTTGCGGCCGTCCTGCTCGACCCTGCTGTGGATGCCGCCGGGCCGCCGCATGACGACGTCGTGGAGCGCCGCGTCGCGCAGTGCGTCGACGACGGCGTCGTCCGGGATCGACGGGTCCCACAGGGCCACGTTGTCGCGGACCGAGCCCTCGAACAGGAACACCTCCTGGTCGACGAAGGAGACGGAGGAGGCGAGCGCCCCGCGCGCGAAGTCCTCCAGCCGCTGCCCGTCGATGCGGATCACGCCCTCCCAGGGCGCGTACAGGCCGGAGATCAGCCTGGACACCGTGGACTTGCCGCTGCCGGAGCCGCCGACCAGCGCCACCTGCTGCCCGGGGCCGACGGTCAGGTCGAAGCCGGTCAGCAGCGGCTTGTCCAGCGGGCTGTAGCCGAAGGTGATGTTCTCCAGCTCGACATGACCGTGCAGCCGGCGCGTGGAGTCCCCGCCGGAACGGCGGTCGTAGAGCGGGTCGGCGCGGAAGTTCTCCACGTCCTTCAGCCGGGCCACGTCCGCCGCGAAGTCCTGGATCCGGCCCGCGACGCCGTTGAGACGGCTCAGGGGCGCCGTGAAGCGGGTGACCAGCGCCTGGAACGCGACCAGCAGGCCCACGGAGATATGGCCCTCGATGGCCCGCATGCCGCCGATCCACAGGATCAGCGCGCTGTTGAGCGAGGCGAGCGTCGGCGCGACCACGCCCAGCCAGGCGCTCGGCACGCCCAGCCGCTGCTGCTCCTCCAGTGTGGTGGCGTGCTGCCCCGCCCACTTGCGGAAGTAGCCGTCCTCACCGCCGGTCGCCTTCATCGTCTCGATCAACTGCAGCCCGGTGTACGCCGTGTTGGTCAGCCGCGCGTTGTCCGCGCGCAGCTTCGCCGTCCGGGTCGCGCGCATCCGGATGACGATCCGCATGGCGACGATGTTGAGCAGCGCCACCCCGATGCCGACGTATGTCAGCTGCGGATCGTAGGTGTAGAGCAGGATCGCGTAGAGGACGACGACCACCGCGTCCACGCCCGCCGACGCGAGGTCGCGGGCCAGGGTCTCGGCGACCGCGTCGTTCGACTGCAGGCGCTGGACCAGGTCGGCGGGGCTGCGCTGCGAGAAGAAGGTCACCGGCAGCCGCAGCAGATGGCGCAGGAAGCGGGCGCTGGAGAGCGTGGAGGAGATGATCCGGCCGTGGTGGAGGTTGGCCTGCTGGAGCCAGGTGAGGGCGATCGTGAGGGCCACGCAGGTGCCCATCGACGCGAACAGCACGGTCAGCAGGGAGGTCTGCCGGCCGATCAGGAACATGTCGATGTAGGTCCGGCTGAGGGCGGGTACCGCCGCGCCCACCACAACCAGCAGCAGGCTCGCCAGCACGGCCGCCGGCAGGGTGCCCGCGGTGCCGCGCAGCCGGGCCGGCATGGCGCCCAGCACTCCCGGCTTGCGGCCCCCCCGCTCGAAGTCCTCGCCCGGCTCCAGCACCAGCACGACACCGGTGAAGCTGCCGTCGAAGTCCTCCATCGGCACGAACCGCCGGCCCTTGCCGGGATCGTTGATGAACACGCCCCGGCGGCCGAAGCGCCGGCCGAGCCCCTCGTAGACGACGTAGTGGTTGAACTCCCAGAACAGGATCGCCGGCGTGCGCACCCCGGCGAGGGCGGCCAGGTCCATCTGCATGCCCTTGGCCGTCAGGCCGTAACTGCGGGCCGCTTTCAGCAGGTTGCTGGCGCGCGAGCCGTCGCGGGAGACGCCGCACGCGATGCGCAGCTCCTCCAGCGGGATGTGCCGGCCGTAGTGGCCGAGGACCATGGCGAGCGAGGCGGCCCCGCACTCCACGGCCTCCATCTGGAGCACGGTGGGCGTGCGGACGGTCTTCACGCTGGCCTTGGGGACCGTGCGCCGGGGCGGCGCGGCCCGCCGCCGACCGCGGGTCTGCTCGGTGGCGGTCACGGGAGCAGCCAATCGACGGGACGCTGGTCGGCCAGCCGGATCGAACCGGTGGCCATGGTCATGGAGGTGAGCGCGTACGGCGGTCCGTCCGCGGACGACCACCTGTAGCCGCTCTTCGTGCCCGCCGACTTGTCCAGCTTCACCAGCACCGCCACCGGGCGGCCCTCCTTGGTGAACTGCCCGCCCAGCTGGCTGTCGCCGAGGAACGCGGCGATCTGCTGGGCCGACTGGGCCGCGCGGTCCACCGACTTCACATGGCCGCGCAGCACGCCGTACTCCTGCGAGGGCACGGTCTGCACGGTCAGGTCGACGGCCGCGTCCTGCGGTATGGAGGCCGCGTTCTCCGCCGGGACGTACACCGTGGCGTACAGCGGGTCGTCGGCGCCCGCGACCTTTTCCACCGCGGCGACGTTCGCGCCGGTGGAGATGATCTGCCCGATGGTGGCGGCGAGCGCGGTGATCCGGCCCGCGGCGACCGTGCGCACCACGGCGTCGCCCTGGGCCGTGCGTACCTTCAGCACGGGGGAGTTCGCGGGCAGTCGCCGGCCCTCCTTCGCGAGGACGGCGGTGACCTGGCCCGCGGCGGGGCTCTGCAGGATGTAGCTGCCCTCGCCGTGGGTGAGGACGGCGGGCGCGCTCACCGTGGAGGCGACCGAGCCGGTCACCGCCCACACGGACGCGGCCGCCATGACGACCACGGTCACGGACAGCACCAGCCAGCCCTGGGGGCGCGCGAAACGCACCGGCAGGTCGAGCTCCTCCGGCGACTGGAGCTTGGCGAGGGCCTGTTGGCGGAACTGCACGGGGCTTACCTCGGGAGTGTCAGGGCACCGATGAGTCCCGGAGCCGGGGGACGGCTCCGGGACTCAAGGGGTCACAAAGGTGCGATCAGAGACCGGCGACCAGGTTGGTGACCGGGGCCGTGTTCAGGCCGGTGACACCCTCGACGGTGCCGACGGCCGTGTCGACCAGGCCGGAGACCGGGGCGACGCCGTCCACCAGGCCCGTGACGGTGCCGAGGGCGTTCAGGGACAGACCGCCGGAGACGTTGTCCAGCTCGGCGTCGGAGATCTCGACGGTCTCAACCTGGGGGGTGGAGTTCATGGTGGAACTTCCCTTCACATGGATATCTCATAAGGGGGAGCGGCCCCCTCTGGGGACAGATGACGGCCGCGACCGCTGGTGCCGGGCACCCGTTTCCGGAAGCCGTGCGGCCCCTGCGGTGCGATGGATCAAAGCAGGTTTACGGCCGGCGCAGCCAATCAATCCCCCGTCCCACCTGGGAACTTGCGTCACAGGAACGTTAAAGCGTGCAGGTGCGCCCACGGCTTGTCGGCGACTTCTTCACACGGCAGGCGGGATTCGCTCGGATGAGCGCCGCGCCCCCTCGCGGCGAATCCGACACTCCCGTCTCAATGGCGTGGCCGGGGTCGGCGAGTTGTGCAGAACCCCTGCTTCCGGTGACCCGCTTGGGCAGTCGATGTGCAGATTCCCTGAAGCAGGAATTCCGCTCTCCGATCGGAACGGATCGTCGCCGACCGACTACGAACGGTGTAACTCCGGAAGTGTTCGGAGTGGGTCAGCCCAGCAGGGCGTACACCGTGCCGGCCCGGGCGGCCAGTTCGCCCGTCCGCTCGGCCGTCATGGTGATGTCGGCGAACGCCGTCCGGCGGCCGAGCTTCGTCAGCACCGCTTGGATCAGGACATCCGAATCGGCCACCGACCGCTGGAACGACGTCGACTGCTGAACCGTCGTCATCGGTCCGTAGGCCCCGCGGGCGGCCGACACGGCGATCGCGGTGGCCGTGTCCGCGGCCGCCATCAACGCCTGCCCCGAGAGCCCTCCGCCCTCCCGCGCCAGCTTCTGTGACCAGGGAAGACGCAGAACCGCCCGGTCCTCGCCCAGGGCCTCCACGGACAGCCCCAGAGCCAGCACCCAGGGTGCGAAGTTGTCGGAAAGGATCTTGTCGGCTTCGGCGGTCGTCATCGTCATATGGGCGATTGTTCCCCGGGCCGCGACGTCGGACGCAGGTCATGGCCGATTCAGGGTTCAGCAAAGAAAGTTGGCAATCGCGATTGAACGCACCATGCGACCCCTGCGTACTGATGGCCAACCAGGCGCCGCTGTACGGAGCTGCCGAACCCGGCAGCCAGACCCCGCCCCCCAGGAGGTCGAGTTTTTTGAGTCACAAGCGAGTTACGAAGCGCAAGGCCATCGTCGCAGCCGGCGGTGTGGCGGCGCTCGGAGCGGCGGCCATCCTCCTCCCCCAGGCCAACGCCTCCCAGGACGGCGGCTCGAACAACGCCGCCTCGGTGAAGACCCTGAAGGCGGGCGATGCCTCGGGACTCGCCTCCCAGCTCCAGAAGCTGCTCGGTGACGCCTTCGCCGGTTCCTACTACGACGCCGACGGCAAGCAGCTGGTCGTCAACGTCACGAACGTCTCCGGCGACAAGAACAACGTCGTCGCGCAAGCGGAGAAGGCGGGCGCCAAGGTCCGCGAGGTGGAGAACAGCACGGCCGAACTCAAGGCGGCCGCACAGACGTTGAAGACCAGGGCGACCATCCCGGGCACCTCCTGGGCCGTCGACCCGAAGACGAACAAGATCCTCGTCACCGCCGACTCCACGGTCACCGGCAACAAGTGGGACAAGATCGAGTCGACCGTGAAGACCCTCGGCTCGGGCATGGCCACGATCAAGAAGTCGGCCGGCGCCCTCAAGCCCCTGGTCTCCGGCGGCGACGCGATATTCGGCGGCGGAGCGCGCTGCTCCCTCGGCTTCAACGTGACCGCGGGCGACGGCTCCCCGGCGTTCCTGACGGCCGGTCACTGCGGGGTCGCGGAGAAGCAGTGGTCCGACTCCGCGAACGGCCAGCCGATCGCCACGGTCGACCAGGCCACCTTCCCCGGCGACGGCGACTTCGCGCTTGTGAAGTACGACGACCCGAACACGCAGGCGCCCAGCGAGGTCAACACCGGTCAGCAGACCGTCGCGATCAGCCAGGCCGCCGACGCGACGGTGGGCACGCAGGTCTTCCGGATGGGCAGCACCACCGGACTCAAGGCCGGGCAGGTCCTCGGCCTCGACGCCACGGTGAACTACCCCGAGGGCACCGTCACCGGCCTCATCCAGACGGACGTCTGCGCCGAGCCCGGCGACAGCGGCGGCTCGCTCTTCACCCAGGACGGCCAGGCGATCGGCCTGACCTCGGGCGGCAGCGGCGACTGCACCGTCGGCGGCGAGACCTTCTTCCAGCCGGTGACCACCGCGCTGACGGCGGTCGGCGCGACCCTCGGCGACGGCGCCGGTGCGGGCGCCGGGGCCGGCGGCGGTAACGCGGGCGCGGGCGCCGTGGACGAGAACGGTGACGGCATCGACGACAACACGGGCGAAGCCATTCAGGGCGGCGGCGCGGCGGCCAACGGCGGCCAGGACCAGAACGCCAACGGCGGCCAGGACCAGAACGCCAACGGCGGCCAGGACCAGACCGGCAACGGCCAGGACCAGAACGCCAACGGCGGGCAGGCGGCCGACGGCGGTCAGGCCGCTGACGGAGGCCAGGCGGCCAACGGCGGTCAGGACGCGACCGGCAACGGCCAGGACCAGAACGCCAACGGCGGCCAGGACCAGACCGGCAACGGTGGCCTGCAGAACGGCTCGGGGCTGAACGAGTCGCACTGACACCGCATCACCCCATGAAACGGTCCGACCCTCCGGCGGGGGTCGGACCGTTCACGTCTCCCACTCCTGCTCCTGCTCCTGCTCCCGCGTCCACGAGGGCGGCGACGCCCCGTCAGCCGTCGTCCCCCAGCGCCCGCAGCAACAGCAGCGCCACGTCGTCGATCCGCTCCTCCGCCCTCGCGTAGTGCCCCACCAGCTCGTCGGCCAGCTCCTCCAGCGGACGGTCCCCGGCCCCGCCGAGCCGCCGCGCCAGATCGGTCACCGCTTCCTCGATGTCCACCCCCGGCGTCTCGACGAGCCCGTCGGTGTAGAGGGCGAGGACACAGCCGGGGGCGAGCTCGACCTCGGTCGTCGGATACGTCGCCGAGGCGTCGATCCCCAGCAGCGGGCCGCCCGCGAGGTCCAGGACGCGCACCCGGCCGTCCGCCCGGCGCAGCAGCGGCGGGGGATGCCCGGCCCGGGCCATCACCGCCCGCCCACGGGCCGGGTCCAGCCGCAGGTACAGGCAGCTGGCGAACAGCTCGGAACCGAGGTCGATCAGCAGCCGGTTGGTGCTGCGCATGACCTCCGCGGGCTCCTGCCCGACCGTCGTGTACGCGCGCACCGCGGTACGGATCTGCCCCATCAGCCCGGCAGCGGTCACGTTGTGCCCCTGCACGTCCCCGATCACGGCCGCCGGCAGCGGCTGCGAGGGCACCAGGTCGTAGAAGTCGCCGCCGATCTCCATGCCCCGCGTCGCGGGCAGATAGCGGGCGGTCGCCTCGATGCCGGGCAGCGACGGCAGCGACGGCGGCAGCAGCGCCGCCTGCAGCCCGTGCGCCAACCGGTGTTTCACGTCGTACAGCAGCGCCCGGTCCAGGGCCTGCGCGATCAGCCCGGCGAGGCTGGTCAGCACCGCGCGCTCGTGTGTGGAGAACGGATGGGGCTCCGCGTAGGCCAGCACACAGGCGCCCACCGGGCGGCCGGAGGCGATCAGCGGCAGAAAGGCCCAGGCGGCGAAGCCGTCCGGAGTGCTCCGCCGGGCCGGGTAGAGCTGCTCCAGCTGCTGCCGGGAGTCGAAGAACGCCGGGACGCCGTGCGCGACGGCGCGCGCACCCGGGGCCGGGTCGGTCAGCGGCATCCCGTCGAACTGCTCCACGGCGTGCGGGTCGGGATACCCGTGGTGCCCGAGCACGTGCAGCCGGCCCGCCCGCGCGCCGAGCAGGGTCAGCGCCTGACTGCCCACCGCCGGCGCGATCTCGTCCGCGACCAGTTGCACCACGTCCTGCACGCTCACCGTCTCGGTGAGCGCCCCGGCCAGACTCAGCGCCTGCGACATCGACACGAGCCGGGTCGGCGCGTCCACGGACCGGGGTTCGGACGAGCGCGTCTCCGTCACCGACCGGGCCCGGCTGATCCGCACGCTGAGCCCCGTGGTGCTCGGATACAGCCGGAACGACAGCCACTCGGACGGCGGGCGCAGCGCCACGAACGAGGTGGCGTCCTGACTGATCAGCGCGGCCCGGTAGCGCTCCTCGTACACGGGATCGTTCAGCCACGGCACGGCCGCCCACAGCTGCGTGCCCAGCAGCCCGCTCACCGGGACGCCGAGCATCTCGGACGCGGCGGCGTTGGCGAAGCCCACCCGCCCGCTCAGGTCCAGCGAGCACATCCCGTACGGCAGCCGGGCCACCATCCGGGCCGCCTCCAGCGAGCCGAGCGTGTCGGAGACGCCGCCCAGCGGGCCCGAGACCAGCAGATCCGACTCGGCGCGCACCGAGCGGTGCTGCGCCGCGGCGCGCTCCAGCCGCAGCGCGAGCCGCTCGCAGGCCGTCGTCAGCTCCTGGCGCTCCCGGTCGGACAGCTCCGGCGGGTGCGAGCCGGGCCAGGTGACGAAGACCGCGCCGTACACCCGGGACGCCGTCGCCACCGGCAGCGCGGCCAGCGCGAAGGGATACGGCAGGACGACGGCGATCCGCGGGTAGTTGCGGGCCATGTCCTCCTCCCCGCCCACCCACACCAGTCGCCGCTCGCGCACCGCCTCGGCGACCGGGATCGGCGCGTTCAGCCCCACCCGCTCCCAGGGCGCCGCGAACGCCCGGGGCAGCCCGGCCATCACCGCCATCTCCAGCATCGGTTCGTCGCCCGGGCGCAGGTACACGGCGCCGGAGTGCGCCCCGACGGCCTCCATCATCAACGTCAGCGCCAGGGAGAGCAGCGGCCGGCCGACTGGCGCCGCCGCGGCCGCGGCCGCGGCCGCGGCCGCCGGAGCCTGACCGGACGTCTGCTCGGGCACGGCGACCACCTCCCAAGGCGTGTTTCCCGGGTCGCCCGGGGGCCGCGGGGCGACCCGGCATCGGCCGGACGCCGCAGCTCGGGCCGGGGCCGATCCGCAGGACGCGCCCTCGCCCGGCGCCGCACGGGTCCCAGGCTCCAAATCTGCCCCCTGGCGGCGCGACGCGCACGGCGAGCTGAATTCCCGTGCACAGTCGATCGCCGGCAGTGCGCAAACTCAGCCGAACATGTTCGGCCCCTTTTGGGCGTAGGCCTCCACGGCCCCGTTCCCCGTCCGCCCCCTGTCGCCTTCACGGATCGGACGCAGGGGCTGCGCCAGGGGCTCGTAGGCGCTGTAATTGCGGACGTGGTCAGTGAGGGGTCCGCAGAGCGTAGGACGGGACACGTGCGTGCCGAAATCGCCCTGAAAACGATCACGGCTGATCCCGCCTCACCCGAACGGGTAAGGCGGACGCTCGAACAGGCGCTCGTCTTCGCGGGTGCGGCCCTGGCCGCCGTCTACACGCCCGGCGAGGACGGCGAGCTGCTGTGTCTGGCCGAGTCCGCCGGAGTCCCGCGGACGCTGTACGGGCTGCGCGAGAGCTATCCCCTCGCCGGGCGCTCGCCGGTCGCCGACGCCCACCGCACCGGGCGGCCGGTGTGGCGGGGACCCGGAGAGCACTCCGACCGCGCGGAGGCACCACGGACGCCGGCCCGGGACGTGCATCTGGCCGCGCTGCCCGTGGGCGGGGGGCCCGGGAGTCCGGCCGGGGCCGGCTGTCTGCTCGCCGTCAGCGAGCGCCCAGGCGGCTTCGACGCCGACGACCGCAGCTGTCTGCAGCTCGTCGCCGAGGCCGTCGCCCTTCCCGTTCCGGCCCTACCCGCTGCGGCCCTCCCCGTTCCGGCCGCCCCCGCCGAGGGGGAGGCGTCGCGTGCGAACGTCTTCAGCCTGGCCATGGACACCGGCCGCGTCGACGTCGGCGACGGCATCCTGGAGCTGTTCGGCCTGCCCAGGGAGGAGTTCGACGGCCGGGTGGAGACCCTCCTCGGGCTCACCGTCCCCGAGGACCTGCCCTCGCTGATGTCCGTCGTCGAGGCCGACCACCTGTCGGTCGGCGACCGCGAGCTGGAGTTCCGGGTGCTCCAGCCCGCCGAGCCGCCGCGCTGGCTCAGACTGCGCGGCCGTCTGCTGCCCGGCGGCGACGGCCGCCCGGCGCGGCTCCTCGGCACCGTCGCCGACGTCTCCACCCTGCGCGACGAGGTCACCGAGGTCGCCCGCGTCCAGCGGCTGGCCGCGGCGCTCGCCACCGCCGGCACCGTCCGCGACGTCGGCCAGGCCGTCGTCGCCGCCCTGCGGGGGCCGCTGCGGGCCGACCGGATCGCGCTCGCCGAACTGGAGAACGAGCGGCTCGTGGTCACCGTCCTCGACCCGCCCGAACCGGAGTACTGGCCCGAGCTGTGGCAGCTGGAGTGGCGCTCGGAATGGCCCGACGCGCCGGTACGGACCATGCCCACCCTCGCCGCCGCCCTGCGCGAGGGCCGCGCCCGGATCTGGCCCGCCGGCACCCCCCTGGAACCGGCCCTCGCCGAGGTGGGCCCCGGCGGCCTCGCCGTGCTGCCGCTGGCCGCCGGGGGCCGCACGGCCGGCGCCTGTCTGATCGGCTGGGACGAACCGCACGACTTCGGCCCCGACGAGCGCGCCCTGCTCACCGCCTCCGCCGGCCTCGCCGGCGAGGCCCTGACGCGGGCCCGCGCCTTCGACGCCGAACACGAACTCGTCGGCATGCTCCAGCGCCAACTGCTCCCGCGCCGCCTGCCCCCGCTCCCGGGCGCCACCGCCGTCGCCCGCTACCTGCCCGCCACCGCGGGGCTGGAACTCGGCGGCGACTGGTACGACGTGATCCCGCTGCCCGACCACCATGTGGCCCTCGTCATCGGCGACGTCCAGGGCCACAGCGCCGGCGCCGCCACCCTCATGGGCCAGATGCGTACGGCCCTGCGCGCCTACGCGGCCGAGGGCCACCCGCCGGACGTGGTCGTCGCCCACGCCAACCGGCTCCTGCTGGAACTGGAGACCGACCTCTTCGTGACCTGCTGCTATGTCGACGTCGGCATGGAGGAGGGCACCGCCTGGTGCGTACGGGCCGGGCACCCGCCGCCCGTCCTGCGTCACCCGGACGGCTCCACCGACATCGTCGAGACGGACGGCGGCCCGCCGCTCGGCGTCGGGGCGCAGGCCGAGTTCCCGATGACGCCGCTGCGGCTGCTGCCCGGCACCGTGCTCGCGTTGACCACGGACGGGCTCGTGGAGTCCGCCGACCTGGACATCGACACCGGCCTGGACCGGCTCGCCCACGAACTGTCCCTCGCCGACCCCGCCCACCTCGGCCTCGTCGCCGACGCCCTGCTCGGCAACGCCCACCGCGGCGACGACATCGCCCTGCTCCTCGTCCGCTACGACGGCATGGCCGTCAAGCCGCTGCGCGACGGCTGGACCGTGTGGCGCGTGCCGGAGGCGTCCCGGCACGCCCGCCGCTTCACCCGGCGCACCCTGCGCGCCTGGGGCGTCACCGACGACCTGATGGACACCGCCCTGCTCGTCGTCTCCGAGCTCGTCACCAACGCCCTGGTGCACACCGCCGGCCAGGTCCGCCTCGACATCACCCTGATCAACCAGCGGCTGCGGGTCGCCGTGACCGACGCCTCGCCCCGCACCCCCGTCAAGCCGACCCACCTCGGCTGGGAGGCCACCGGCGGGCGCGGCATCCTCCTCGTGGAAGCCGTGTCCGAGGCCTGGGGGACGGTGCCGGTCAGCGGCGGCAAACAGGTGTGGAGCGAACTGCTCCTGGAGCACTGACCCGGCCGCCTGCCGTCATCTCCCGCGCGTCGTGATCCTTCCGAGCGCCCGGTACAGCGCGCGTCGCACCCTGCGGGCCAGGCGCCTCGCTCCGCCGGGCTGGGGCGACGGCACCACGAGGAGACCGTCCGAGGCGACGTGCAGGGCGAAGGGCAGCGGATGGAAGCGCGCCCCCTCCTGCTGCGGGGTGAGGCACACCGTCGTCAGCCAGGTCCGGCCCACCGGGGCGCCGCCCGGCAGGGCGACCTCCAGCCGCCCGCCCGGCGAGAGCGTCCCGAAGACCTCCCGGGAGCCGCCGCGCTTGACCCCCGTCAGCCGCAGCAGCACATCGACGGCCTCGGGCACGTGGAGCGGCAGCACCACGCGGAGGCGGTCCCCGGCGAGGGTGACGTCCTCGGCGGCGACCCGGCCGAGGCCCAGCCGCGCGCTCGCGTGGCCGACGTCCAGCGCGAGACTCGCGTGCCGGTCGGTCCAGTACGGCAGCACCACCCGGCCGGCGACGACCCCGGCGGGCGGCGTGGGACGGCCGTGGCGGGGCGCCGGGCCCAGCCGCAGCTCCTTGGTCCAGCCGCCCAGGCCCACCCGCACCCACGCGTCCCACAGGCCCTCGCCGGGCGGACCGCCGCTCACCGCGGTCGCGGGATCCACGGTGGCCGTCGCCCGCAGCACGAGCCGCACCAGACTGCCGTCCCCGGCGGCCGGAACCGTCTCCCGGACCACCTCCACCGGCTGGAAGTACTGCGCGGAACTGGTCCGCTCCCGCAGCAGCAGGTCGGGCACGGCCCGGTCGAAGCGGCCCAGGGTGTCCGTGCCCAGCCACCGCACCGCCTCCGCGACGTCCCGCGGCGGCCACCGCGGAGAACCACCGGCGGACGGGAACGTCATCGGTCCGCCGTCGTGCGTGAGTTCGGCGGCGAAGTCGATCCGCAGCACGCCGTCGTGCCAGGCGACGCTCTCCGGGTCGACGGCGAGCCCGACGCCCGCCTCCCACTCGGCGAACGCGACGACGTCGTCGTAGCGGCCTTCGGCGGCCAGTGCGGCGACGACCCGCTGGGTGGGCTGCAGCGGCGCCGCCACCCCGGGCCCGAACCGCTCGACGACGACCCTGTGGATCTCCTCGAACAGTTCCTTGCGGTAGCCCTCGGGCAGGTCCAGGAAGCGTCGTCCGCGCAGTCGCTCGACCATCTCCACCCGCAGCCAGCGCCGGAACAGCCCGTCGCGCAGCGCACCCGGTTCGGTGTAGCGCTCGACGACGTCGAGGGCCTCGCGCAGGTGCTCGAAGTACCCCGCCGGGTCGAACCGCCGCAGGCTCAGGTTCGAGGCGTCGTCCCGCCGGACGTGGTAGTAGCAGACGTAGTCGCTCAGCACCGAGACGTTGCCGGCGCGCAGATAGGCCTCGGTGACGAAGACATGGTCCTCCAGCCGCCGCCGGCCCTCGGGGAAGCGCAGGCCGGTACGGTCCAGGAACGCCCGGCGGAACATCTTGTGCGGGGTCAGGCTGTCGATGAGCGGCGTGTCCTCGACGCAGGCGTGCGGACGGTTCGTGCGGAACAGCTCCACCGGCACCGCGCGCCCCTGGCCGGCCATCTTGCCCACGACGATGTCCGCGTCGTGGGCGACGCCGTAGGCGTACATCCGCTCCAGGGCCTCGTCGCCGAGGTGGTCGTCGTCGTCGACGAACATGACGTACTCGCCCCGGGAAGCGTCGATGCCGACGTTGCGCGGCTTGCCCGCCCAGCCGGAGTTCTCCTGGTGGATGACCCGGACGCGGGGGTCCTCGGCGGCCAGTGCGTCGAGGCGGGCCGGGGTGGCGTCGGTGGAGCCGTCGTCGACGAAGATCACCTCGTAGGCGTCCGGCGGGAGCGACTGCCGCAGCAGCGAGGCGATGCACGTCTCGATGGCGGGACCGGGGTTGTGGACGGGGACGATGACGCTGACCTTGACCGGCATCGGGCTCCTGGCCCCCTTGCTGGATCGCTTGCCGTGCGCGGGACGGCGGGTGCGTGTGGCCCGATGCTAACTCCGTCACCAACGCACCACTCATCACAATTAACCCGAATTGTCGACTTTGCCACTCAGGTCGCCTTTGTGTCCTGCTTCTGACCGCCTTTGTAGGCTGACGGCGTGCGACTCCTCCTGATGGCCGACACCCACCTCCCCAAGCGCGCCAAGGCGCTCCCCGCCACGCTGCTCGACGAACTCCCGCACGCGGACGTGGTGATCCACGCCGGGGACTGGGTCGACACGGCCACCCTGGACCTGCTGGAGAGCCGCAGCAGGCGACTCGTCGGCGTGTACGGCAACAACGACGGGCCCGGCCTGCGCGCCCGGCTGCCCGAGGTCGCCTACGCCGAACTGGGCGGACTGCGGTTCGGCGTCGTCCACGACACGGGCCCCGCACAGGGCCGTGAGGCCCGCTGCGCCGCCCGCTTCCCCGGCCTGGACGTCCTGGTCTTCGGTCACAGTCACATCCCCTGGGACACCACCGCCCCCGGCGGACCGCGCCTGCTCAACCCGGGCTCCCCGACCGACCGCCGTCGTCAGCCGCACTGCACCTACCTGACGGCCGTCGCGGCCGACGGCCGGCTCACGGACGTCGTCCTGCACCGGCTGCCGCCGCGCTGAACGCGACGCCGCGAGGGACGGACACACACGCAGAGCCGGGCCGCCCCGGCAGATGCGGCCGGAGGCGGCCCGGGACTTGCGAGTGTGCGTTGCTTCAACGGACCTCCTTCCTTCGTGAGACGAAGGACAGAGGACATGCATGCCTGTCCGTTGTGGGCGCCTACCCCTTTGCGCGCGTCTCACACCTCCCTTTCCCGCCCATCCGGCGGACTCCGAATTCGCTGGACGCCGCACGTCGCCTCCCGCTGTCATGGAGGACGTGCTGATCGACACCACGCTCGTGCGCCGTCTGCTCACCGCGCAGTTCCCGCACTGGGCCCGCCTCCCCATCACCCCCGTCCCGAAGTCCGGCATGGACAACGCCACCTTCCGGCTCGGCGACGAGCTGTCCGTACGGCTCCCGCGCTACGCGCACTGGACCGGGCAGGTCACCCGGGAGCAGCGCTGGCTGCCCCGCCTCGCGCCGCTCCTGCCACTGCCCGTGCCGGAACCGGTCGCCCAGGGCGCCCCGGGCGAGGGCTACCCCTACCCGTGGTCGGTGTACCGCTGGCTGGACGGGGAGACGGCCACCCCCGAGGCGTTGGCCGACCCGGTGCGCACCGCCCTCGACCTCGCCGGCTTCCTCACCGCCCTGCAGGGCGCCGACCCCACCGGCGGACCCGGCCCGGAGCAGAGCAACGCCTTCCGGGGCGTGCCACTGGGCGACGACCGCGACTCGATCGCCCACGAGGCACGGGTGCGACCGAAGATCGAGGCGCTCGGGAAGGCCGGTCTGATCGACACCGGCGCGCTCACGCGGGTGTGGGAGACGGCGCTCGCCGCCCCCGCCTGGCACAAACCGCCGGTGTGGGTCCACGGCGACCTCGACGCGGGCAATCTGCTGCTGCGCGACGGGAGCGTCTGCGCGGTCATCGACTTCGGCACGCTCGCCGTGGCCGACCCGGCGGTGGACCTGCAGCCCGCGTGGAAGTTCCTGCCCGCCGAGGCCCGCCCGGTGTTCCGCGAGGCGGTCGGCGCCGACGACGCCACCTGGGCACGCGCCCGGGGCTGGGCCCTCGCCGGGTCGCTGCCCGTCCCCGACGACCCGTTCTTCCGCGCCCACCCGGCCCGCGTCACCGCGGCCCTGCACCACCTGGAGCAGATCATCGCGGACTACCGGGCGGACGGCGCCTGAGCTCCCGTCGCACGGTGGATCGCCCCGGCCGTCGCCGTCAGCGGAGCACCGCTGCCGCCCCAGCGCAGCGCGACGATCTCGGCGGCCACCGACACGGCGACCTCCTCGGGCGTACGGGCCCCCAGGTCCAGCCCGACCGGCGAGCGCAGCCGGGACAGCTCGCGGTCGGTGAGTCCCGCCTCGACGAGTCGCGCACGGCGCTGGTCGTGGGTGCGGCGGCTGCCCATCGCCCCGATGTAGGCGGCCGGCCGGTGCAGCGCCACCTCCAGCAGCGGCACGTCGAACTTCGGGTCGTGGGTCAGCACGCAGATCACCGTGCGTCCGTCGGTGTCCGTGCCGCGCAGATACCGGTGCGGCCAGTCCACCACCACCTCCACGCCCGGCGGGAACCGCTTCGGGGTGGCGAAGACCGGGCGGGCGTCGCACACCGTGACCCGGTAGCCGAGGAAGTCGCCGATCCGGGCGACGGCGGCCGCGTAGTCGATCGCACCGAACACCAGCATGCGCGGCGGCGGCGCGAAGGAGTGCAGAAACACCGAGACGGCGTCCTCCCGCCGCTGGCCGCGCGGCCCGTAGTGCCGGACTCCGGTGACGCCGAGGGCGAGCTCACCGCGCGCGTCGGCCGTGACCGCCGCGTCCAGACCGGCCGAGCCCAGCGTGCCGGAGGTCCGCTCCGGCCAGACCACGAGGGCGGCCCCGCGCGGCGCCGGGCCGTCGGTGACCGTGGCCACCGTCACCGGCTCACCCGCGGCGACCGAGGCCGCGACCGCCCCGAACGACGGATCGAGGCCGGGCGTCACGGGACGCACCAGCACGGTGATCTCGCCGCCGCAGGTCAGCCCGACGGCGAACGCGTCCTCGGCGCTGTAACCGAAGGTCTCCAACCGGGCGCTCCCGTCGGCCACCACCTGCTGGGCCAGCTCGAACACCGCCCCCTCCACACAGCCCCCGGACACACTGCCCGCGACCTCCTCGCCCGGCCCCACCGCCATCGCCGCGCCCGGATCGCGCGGCGCGCTGCGGCTGACGGCGACCACGGTGGCCAGCCCGAACGGCACACCGCGGGCGTACCACCCGTTCAGCACCGGGAGAATCTCGCGCATGTTTGAACGTTAATCCGTTGCCGCTCCGCCCGCCGCTCTGCTGCACTGCGCGGGTACCGCCCCGGAAGATGCACCGCAGGAAACAGGAGCAGAGATGCGAACTTCGTTCATGTCCCCCCAGGAAGGAATGACCCCCATTTCAAAGGACATGACACGTCGTGCACTTGCTCAACCTCGGAATCCTCGCCCATGTCGATGCCGGTAAGACCAGCCTCACCGAGCGGCTGCTGCACTCGGTCGGCGTCATCGACGAGCTCGGCAGCGTCGACGCGGGCAGCACCCGGACCGACACCCTCGCGCTGGAGCGCCGGCGCGGGATCACCATCAAGTCGGCCGTCGTCTCGTTCCGGGTCGACGACGTCACCGTCAACCTGATCGACACCCCCGGCCACCCGGACTTCATCGCCGAGGTGGAGCGGGTCCTCGGTGTGCTCGACGGGGCCGTGCTCGTCGTCTCGGCCGTGGAGGGCGTCCAGGCGCAGACCAGGATCCTGATGCGGACCCTGCGCCGGCTGCGCATCCCCACCCTCGTCTTCGTCAACAAGATCGACCGGCGCGGCGCCCGCGACGAGGGCGTCCTGCGGGAACTGACCGAGCGGCTGTCCGCGCCGGTCGTCCCGACGGGCACCGTCACGCAACTGGGCACGCCCGAGGCCGCCTTCCGCCTCGGCCGGGTGCCCGAGCTCGGCGTTCTCACCGGGCTCGACGTCCTCACCGAGCACGACGACGACCTTCTGTCGGCGTACGTCGACGGCGCCGTCACACCGGAGCGCGTGCGCGCCGCGCTGCTCGCCCAGACCCGCGACGTCCTCGTCCACCCGGTCCACTTCGGCTCCGCGACGACCGGTGCTGGGGTGCCCGAACTGATCGCCGGGATCCGGGAGTTGCTGCCCGTCGCCGACGGCGACCCCGAAGGCCAGCTCTCCGGCACGGTGTTCAAGGTGGAGCGGGGGCCGGCGGGCGAGAAGATCGCCTACGCCCGTCTGTTCTCCGGCACCCTGCGCACCCGTGACGAGGTCTCGTACGGAGCCGGCACCGGCAAGGTCACCGCGATCAGCGTCTTCGACCAGGGCACGGACGTACGGCGGGAGGCGGTGTCCGCGGGCCGGATCGCCCGGCTGTGGGGACTCGCCGACGTCCGCGTCGGCGACAGCCTCGGCGCACCCCGCAAGGAACACGGCCACTTCTTCGCGCCGCCGACCCTGGAGACGGTCGTGGTGCCCGGTCCGGCCACCGACCGGCGTTCCCTGCACGTCGCCCTCACCCGGCTGGCCGAACAGGACCCGCTGATCGGCCTGCGTCACGACGAGGTCCGCCAGGAGACGTCGGTGTCGCTGTACGGGGAGGTGCAGAAGGAGGTCGTGGAGGCGACCCTCGCCGACGAGTACGGCCTGCACGTCACCTTCCGCGAGACGACACCGCTGTGCGTCGAGCGCCCGGCCGGCGCCGGGGCGGCGGCCGAGTTCATCAAGAAGGACGCGAACCCCTTCCTCGCCACCGTCGGTCTGCGCGTCGAGCCGGCCGCGCCCGGCAGCGGCGTGACCTTCGGCCTGGAGGTGGAGCTGGGCGCGATGCCGTACGCGTTCTTCAAGGCGGTCGAGGACACCGTCCGCGAGACCCTCGGCCAGGGGCTGCACGGCTGGCAGGTCACCGACTGCGCCGTCACCATGACCCACTCCGGGTACTGGCCCCGCCAGAGCCATGCCCACCAGGGCTTCGACAAGAGCATGTCCAGCACCGGTCACGACTTCCGCGGCCTGACCCCACTGGTCCTGACCGAGGCGCTGCGCCGGGCGGGGACGCGGGTGTACGAGCCGATGCACCGTTTCCGCGTCGAGGCCCCGGCGGACACCCTGGGCGCGCTGCTGCCCGTGCTCGCGGCGCTGCGTGCCGTACCGCGCACGACGGACACCAGGGGCGCGCGATGCGTGCTGGAAGGGGTGGTGCCGGCCGCGCGGGTGCACGGCCTCGAACAGAGGATTCCGGGGCTGACGCGGGGTGAGGGCGAGTGGGAGAGCGGCTTCGACCACTACGCGCCCGTCACCCACGGCACCCCGCCCCAGCGGCCGCGCACGGACCACAATCCGCTGAATCGCAAGGACTATCTGTTGAACGTGACGGGTCGGGTGTCCAACTGAGCTGACGGGGAATGAACTTACTGGGGGGTCAGAAGGTATTGACGGTGTCCGGAAATCACCGGACTGTAGTGGACATGCCGAATGCCCGGGCTCGTCTGCTCGCTGTTCTGGTGGTCCTCTGCGGACTCTGTGGCTTCCTGACGGTGGCGGGCTCTCCGACCGCCACCGCCGCCGCCACGCTCCCCGACTCCCTCTCCTTCGACGGCACGGCGCTCACCGTGTCGGGCGGCCGCTTCGTCGACGGCAACGGCCGCGAGGTCGTGCTGCGCGGCTACAACGTCTCCGGCGAGACCAAACTCGCGGAGAACAAGGGCCTGCCCTTCGCCTCGGTCGCCGACGCCAAGAAGTCGGCGACGGCCCTGCGCGCCCTCGGCGGCGGCAACTCCGTCCGCTTCCTGCTCTCCTGGGCCTACGCCGAACCGGTGAAGGGCCAGGTCGACACCGCCTACCTCGCCGCCGCCACCCAGCAGATGCGGGCCTTCCTGGACGCCGGCATCCGGGTCTACCCCGACTTCCACCAGGACCTGTACTCCCGCCATCTGTTCAACTCGGGCAGCTGGTACACCGGCGACGGCGCCCCCGCATGGGCGGTGACACTCGGCGGCTACCCCGCGGAGTCCTGCGGGATCTGCTTCATGTGGGGCCAGAACATCACCCAGAACAGCGCGGTGAAGGCCGCCCAGTACGACTTCTGGCACAACGACTACGGCCTCCAGGACTACTTCCTGGCCACCGCCCAGAAGACCATGGCGTACGTCAAGGCGAACCTCACCACCGAGGAGTTCACCGGCGTCCTGGGCTTCGACCCCTACAACGAGCCCTACGCCGGCCGGTACGACTCCGGTCAGAACAGCCGCACCTGGGAACGCGACGTGCTGTGGCCGTTCTACGTGAAGTTCCGGGCCCGGATGGACGCGGCCGGCTGGAGCGACAAGCCCGCCTTCGTCGAGCCGAACCTCTTCTGGAACGGCAACGTCAGCAAGGAGGAGGGCGGCCTCCTCGACGCTGGCACGCTCGGCTCCCGCTATGTCTTCAACACCCACTTCTACGACCAGAAGGCCATCTCCGGAATCCTGATGTGGGGCAACGCGGAGAACGGCCAGTACGTGACCGACTTCGGCAACGTCCGTGACCGCGCCTCGGCGCTCGGCACGACGGCGATCGTCAGCGAGTTCGGGCACCCGCTGAACGGCTCGACCGCCGGAAAGGCGCCGACCGTCCTGAAGGCGATGTACCAGGCCCTCGACTCCCGGGTGAAGGGCGCCAGTTGGTGGAGCACCCCGGCCACCTCCGGCCCGGTCCTGTCCGGTTCGCAGTGGCAGTGGGACATCTACAACGGCCGTCACCACGAACTGATGAACGCCAACGCCGACAAGGTGCAGACCTCGGGCGACGGCTGGAACGACGAGGACCTCTCGGCCGTGCGCCTCGACGACAGCGGCACGGCGACCCTCCGTCAGGACGCCCGTCTCCTCGACCGGATCTACCCGAGCGCCACCTCCGGCACCTCCGTCGCCTTCACCTACGAGGACCGCTCCCGCGACGGCTCCACCACCCTCACCTGGAACCCGGTCCCCAGCACCCTGCCCAACACGGCACAGCTGGTCGGCTCCGGCCAGTACGGGCTGCTGGTGTGGCGCTCGAACGGCGGCACGGCCCCCACCGAATTGCACCTGCCCGCCTCCTTCCCGACCGCCACCACCACGGTCGTCTCCGACCTCGGCACGGTGTACGGGCCGGCGGCCTACACAACCGGCACAAAGATCGCGGCGGCCCCGGAGCCGGGCGGCACCGGCAGCCGACGCCTGCTGCTCAGCGCCTCCGACTCGGGCACCGTGCACTACGCCCTGGTCACCAACGGCGCCACCGCCCCCTCCGCGACCCTGCTGGCCGCCGCCCGCACGGAACTGTCGGCGTGGGCGGCGCAGAAGGTGGGGTAGCCGCCCGCCGCTTGACCCTCCCCTTGCGTCAGGGTTGAGGCTTGACCTCGACGAAAGGGCAGGTGGATGACGTACTCCGTGAGACAGGTCGCGGCCTTCGCCGGAGTGACGGTGCGCACGCTGCACCACTACGACCGCACGGGGCTGCTGAAGCCCGGCGGTCGCAGCCGGGCCGGATACCGGCTCTACGACGACGCCGATCTGGCCCGGCTCCAGCAGATCCTCTTCTATCGCGAACTCGGCTTCTCCCTCGACGAGATCGCCACCATCCTCACCGACCCGCAGGCGAACGCGCTGGAGCACCTGCGGGCCCGGCAGCGCAGGCTGGGGGAGGAGATCGCCCGGCTCCAGCGGCTGGCGGAGGTCGCCGAGCGGGCCATCGAGGTCCAGCAGACCGGGGTACGCCTCACCCCCGAGGAGCGGTTCGAGGTCTTCGGGGACATCGCCTTCGACCTCAGCTACGCCACCGAGGCCCGGCTGAAGTGGGCCGACTCGGCCGGGCAGCGCGAGGCGATGGCCCGCGCCGCCGCCCACACCAAGGAGGACTGGCGCAGGCTGATGGCCGAGGCCGCCGACTGGCGCGCCGAGCTCCTCGACGCCTTCGAAGCGGAGGAGCCGGCCGACGGCGAGCGGGCCATGGACCTGGCCGAGGAACACCGCCGCCATGTCACCCGGTGGTTCACCGACTGCCCGCCCGCCATGCACCGGCGCGTCGCCGACGACTTCGCGGCCGATCCGCGCGCCTTCGCCCTCGTCGTGCCTCCGCCGCAGCAACGGCCCGGCCTCGCCGCCTACCTGTGCAAGGCCGTCCACGCCAACGCGGCCCGCACCACCGCCGAGGAGAACCCTTGAGAATCCTGATCGCCGCCGCCGGATCCCGCGGCGACATCGCCCCCTACACCGGCCTGGGAGCGCACCTGCACCGCGCCGGACACGACGTCACCCTCGCCGCCACGGACGCCCACGCACCGCTGGTACATGCGGCCGGGCTCGGGTTCCGGGGCCTGCCCGGCCGCCCGGAGGGGGAGGCGGACGGCCGACGCGCACTCCTGCGCACCGCCGCCGCGTTCATCACCGAACTGGGGCAGGGCTTCGCCGACGCGGTGACCGCGAGCGACCCCGAGCTGCTCCTGCTGTCCACCACCACCGCCCCGCTCGGCTGGCATCTCACCGAGGCGAGCGGCCTTCTGGGCCTGGGCGTCTACCTCCAGCCCACCACGCCCACCGGCGACTTCCCGCCCGTCGTCACCGGCGCCCGCTCCCTGGGCCGTCCCGCCAACCGCGCCGCCGGCCGCCTCGCCCTGCGCATGGCCGACCGCCTGTACACACAGGCCGTCTCCGCCCTGCGCCACCGCCTGGAGCTGCCCGCGCTGACGCCCGCCGCGACCCGCCGCCGTCAGGAGCGGGCCGGTGCTGCACGGCTTCAGCACCGCCCTGGTGCCCCGCCCCCGCGACTGGCGCCCCGGCCTGGAGGTGGCCGGCCCCTGGTGGCCGTACGCCGATCCGGCCGAGCGGCTGACCCCCGAGGTGGAGGACTTCCTCGCGGCCGGTCCGCCGCCCGTGTTCGTCGGCTTCGGCAGCATGGCCGCCGGCCACGGGGAGCGGCTGAGCGAGATCGCCGTACGGGCCCTGCGCGCCGCCGGTCTGCGCGGCATCCTGCAGAGCGGCAGCGCCGGGCTTGCCGCCGAAGGCGACGACGACGTCCTGACCGTCGGGGACATGCCCCACGCGCTGCTGTTCCCCCGGACGGCCGCGGTGGTCCACCACGCCGGAGCGGGCACCGCGGCGGCAGGACTGCGCGCCGGGGTGCCCGCGGTACCGGTGCCGGTGACGGCGGACCAGCCGTTCTGGGCGCGGCGGCTGGCCGCGCTCGGCGCCGCCACCGCACCCCTGCCGTTCCGGTCCCTCACCGCCGAACTGCTCACCGACGCCCTCGACCGGGCCGTCCGCGATCCCGCATACACCCGCTCCGCCCAGGCCGCCGCGGAGCGTATGGCGACGGAGGACGGGGCGGGCGCGGTGCTCAAGGCGGTTGAGCAGTACGTCGGTTGAGCAGTACGCCGGTTGACCAGGAGTCAGCTACCCGTCCCCGTCCAGTCGGCGGCGACATGGCCCAGCCGGACCCGCTGCGGGTGGTCGCCCACCGGCACCGACACGACCTTCTGCCCGGTGGCGAAGTCGATCGCGGTGACCTGGTCGGCGCCGCTCTCGGAGATCACGCAGTCCTTGCCGTCGCCGCTGACCGTGGCCCAGTAGGGCTTGGAGGCGGTGACCAGCGGGCCCTCCTGGAGGGTGCTGCGGTTGACGATCGTCGCGTAGTCGTCCATCGTGCCGGCGACGCACAGCTTGCTGCCGTCGGGGCTCATCGAAAGGCCGTGGTGGCGCGAGTCGTTGACGAACGTGGTGCGGTCGTCGCTGGTCGCCGGGTTCTTCGGCAGGGTCTTCGTGCGGGTGATGCGGTCCGAGGCGAGGTCGTACTCGAAGAAACCGTTGAAGAACGAGACCTGGAAGTACAGCTTGGACTCGTCCGGTGAGAAGACCGCCGGGCGCACCGCGTCCGAGTAGTCCTTGAGGCCGATCGCGTCCAGCCGCTGCCGCATGTCGATGATCTTGACCTGCTGGTAGGTGTTCGCGTCGACGACGGTGATGCGCCGGTCGCCCTTGGTGAAGTCCTGCCACGGCGCGTCCATCGAGGTGTTCACGTCGCCGATCGACATGTTGTAGATGTACTTGCCGTCCTTGGTGAAGATGTTCTCGTGCGGCTTGTCGCCGGTCTTGAACGAGCCGACCTGCTTGCCGGTGACGATGTCCAGGACGTGCACCGTGTTCGAGATCGACGCGGAGACCGCGACCCGCTTGCCGTCCGGTGAGACGGCCATGTGGTCCGAGCGGTAACCCGACACGGGGAAACGCCAGTTGATGTTTCCGGTGGCCAGGTTGATGGAGACGACGTCGGCGAAACTCGGTCGCGAGACGACCACCGAGGAGCCGTCCGGCGTGGTGTACATGTCGTCGACGAACTGGTCATGGCCTTCGCCGACGCCGTTGCGGATGGCCGTGAAGTAGATCCATTTGATCGGATCGGCGTTGATCTCCGCCATCCGGGCGTTCTTGTCCGGGATCACGTTGATCCGGCCGACCTTGGCGAAGTCCCCGCTGGACTTGATGACGTCCGCGGTGCCTTCCCAGTTGTTGCCGACGAAGAGCACCTCGCGCAGCGCGGCGGCGGTCGAGGCGTCGGAGGCGGCGGTGGCGGTGGCGGCGGTCGCGGGAGCGGTGACGGTCAGGACGAGGGCGGCGGCTACGGAGCAAAGGTGCCTGGTTCTGAAGGCAGGCATGGCTGCTCTCTCCTCTGGGGGTGGCGGAAGGTACGGGGCAGGGCGAAGCACCCGGCCCGAATCTGAACACGGGCGCGTTCAAAGTTGACTTACTGGAAAGTAAGGAAGGGGTGCCCTTCGCCACAAGAGGCCGTGCACGACAAAATTGGCGGCGGGGGAGCACGCAGCGACGAGGGAGGGTCAGTGACGGGCAGGCTCAGGACGCCGACCGGCAGATACGGCGGCAAGACCGCCGAGCAGCGGCAGGCCGAGCGGCGCGGGAGGTTTCTGGACGCGGCACTGCGGTTGTTCGGGGGCACGCCCGGCTACCGCGGCACCACGGTCGCCTCGCTCAGCGAGGCGGCCGGCCTGTCGACCCGACAGTTCTACGAGGAGTTCCGCACCCTCGAGGACGTCCTGGCGGCGCTGCACCTCCAGGTCAACGCCTGGGCCGAGGAGGCGGTCATGGCCGCCTTCACCGTCGCGCAGGACCTGCCGCTCGTCGACCGCGTCACGGCGATCTTCCACGCCTACGCGGGCAACGTCACGGCGGACCCGTGCCGCATCCGGATCACCTTCGTCGAGATCGTCGGCGTCAGTCCCCGCCTGGAGGAGCAGCGTCTGGCCCGCCGCGCCAGCTGGGTCGACCTCATCTGCGCCGAGGCGACGGCGGCCGCCGCCCGCGGCGAGGCGGCCCCGCGCGACTACCGGCTCGCGGCGGCGGGCTTCATCGGCAGCGTCAACGGCCTCCTCCACGACTGGAGCGCCGGGTGGGTGGACGCGACCCTGGACGAGGTCGTCGACGAACTGGTCCGCCAACTGCTGGGGATACTCCGCCCGCCGGGTTGGGCGCCCGAGGAGCCCTAGTTGTTCTGTCCGCAAAGTCCCGCCTGGCTTCCGGGCAGGCGGCGCTACTTTGCGGATACGACCTGGGGAAGCCTCAGGGCCCGTCCTGGCCGGTGGCGTCGGGACGGTCGGGTGACAGGCGGGCCACCGCCTCCACCACCCGCCCCACGCCGTCCTCCCCGCGCACCCGGCCCCCCACCGTCCGTGCCCGCTCTCGGTACTCGGGCTCGCGGGTGGCCCGCACGAGCGCTGCGGTGAGGGCGTCGGCGGTCAGCCGGCGCAGCGGCAGCGACGCCGGGGCCACCCCGAGGGAGACCAGACGGTCGGCCCAGAAGGTCTCGTCGAACTGGATCGGCACCGGTACCGCGGGCACCCCGGCCCGTACACCGGCCGCCGTGGTGCCCGCGCCGCAGTGGTGGACCACCGCGGCCGTCTCCGGGAAGAGCAGTGCGTGCGGCACCTCGTCGACCGTCAGCATGTCGTCGCCGTCGGCCGCGAGGCCCGCCCAGCCGCGCTGGATCACCCCGCGCAGCCCCGCCCGCCGCAGCGCCCGGACGATCTCGCCGCTCAGCCGTCGCGGGTCGGGCACGGTCGCACTGCCCAGGCCGACGAAGACCGGCGGCGCCCCGGCGTCGAGGAACGTCCGCAGCGCAGGCGGGAGTCGGCTCTCCCGGTCGTACGGCCACCAGTACCCGGTGACCTCCAGTTCGGTCCGCCAGTCCCGGGGCCGGGGCACCACCAGCGGGCTGAAACCGTGCAGGACCGGCCAGCCGCGCCGCTGCCGCGCCCGCAGCGCGGCGCCGGGGCGGGAGGCGGCGGGCAGTCCCAGCCGGGCCCGCACCGTGGGCAGGACGGGCGCGAAGATCTGCTCGACGGCCATCCCGACACCGTGCCCGGCGAGCCGGTTGCCGACCGCTCCCCATGAGCCGCCGCCCAGCATCGGCGGCGCGAACTCCCCTGTGGGGGCGATGGGTTGGAGGTAGAGGCCGAGGCTCGGCAGGGACAGGCCCTCGGCGATGGTGTGCCCCAGGGGCGCCACCGAGGCGGACAGCAGCAGCACGTCGCCGGCGCGGGCGGCGGTCAGGATGTCGTCAGTCATCTGCCCGACCAGTGCCCGCGCCATCCGGGCCACGCGCAGCAACTTGCCCGGGCCGGTGGTGCTGCGGTGCAGACCCCGGCCCCGCTCGGACTCCAACTCGGCCCGCGGATCGACGGGCAGCGCGTGGAAACCCACGCCCGAGCCCGCCACCAGCGGCGCGAACCGGGCGTGGGTGACCAGGGTGACCTCGTGTCCCGCCCGCACGAGAGCGTGCCCCAACCCGGTGAAGGGGGCCACGTCGCCCCGGGATCCCGCCGTCATGATCGCCACTCGCACGACGGACAGTATGGCGGCGCTGGGCCCGGTCGTGGGTGAACGACCCCACGAAAGCGGCCACTTCGTCTGTGGCGGCCAACTTTCGTGACCGGTCACATCACTTCTGTCGCAGCCGTTGACTTCCCTCTCGGGTGGCCCTACTTTCGGCGCGCAATACGTTCGGTTCGCCGACCTTTGTTCGATATTTCGAAGTTCGAATTCCGGAGCCGCCGCATGCTTCCCCCACCCCGCTCCAGCCTCGTCCGGCGCTGCAGATCCGCCGCCGCACGCGTGCTCGCCCTGCTGCTGACCGCGACCGCGGCCCTGCTGTTCGCCCAGCCCGGCCCCGCCGAGGCCGCGACCTCGCGGCAGATCGCCGTGCCCGCCGCCCCGATGGGCTGGGCCTCCTGGAACAGCTTCGCCGCGAAGATCGACTACAACGTCATCAAGCAGCAGGTCGACGTGTTCGTCGCCGCGGGCCTGCCCGCGGCCGGGTACAAGTACATCAACATCGACGAGGGCTGGTGGCAGGGCACCCGTGACAGCGCGGGCAACATCACCGTCGACCAGTCCGAGTGGCCCGGCGGCATGAGCGCCATCGCCGACTACATCCACAGCAAGGGTCTGAAGGCCGGCATCTACACCGACGCCGGCAAGGACGGCTGCGGCTACTACTTCCCGACCGGCCGCCCCGCCGCCCCGGGCAGCGGCAGCGAGGGCCACTACGAGCAGGACATGACCCAGTTCTCCACCTGGGGCTTCGACTTCGTGAAGGTCGACTGGTGCGGCGGTGACGCCGAGGGCCTCGACGCGGCGACGACGTACCAGTCGATCAGCGACGCCATCGCCAAGGCCACGGCCGCCACCGGCCGCCCGATGACCCTGTCGCTGTGCAACTGGGGCCGGCAGAACCCCTGGAACTGGGCGCCCGGGCAGGGCGCGATGTGGCGGACCAACGACGACATCATCCTGTTCGGCAACAAGCCGTCCATGACCAACCTGCTGACCAACTTCGACCGCAACGTGCACCCCACCGTCCAGCACACCGGCTACTACAACGACCCGGACATGCTGATGGTCGGCATGAACGGCTTCACCGCCGCCCAGAATCGCACCCACATGAACCTGTGGGCCATCTCCGGCGCCCCGCTCCTCGCCGGCAACGACCTGAGCACGATGACGACCGAGACGGCGAACATCCTCAAGAACCCCGAGGTCGTCGCCGTCGACCAGGACCCGCGCGGCCTCCAGGGCGTCAAGGTCGCCGAGGACAGCAGCGGCCTCCAGGTGTACGGCAAGGTCCTCGCCGGCACCGGCAAGCGGGCCGTGGTCCTGCTCAACCGCACCTCCGCCGCCGCCGACATCACCGTCCGCTGGTCCGACCTGGGGCTGACCAACGCCTCCGCGACCGTCCGTGACCTGTGGGCGCGCGCCGACCTCGGCTCGTCCGGCACGAGCTACACCGCGAACGTCCCGGCGGGCGGCTCCGTCATGCTCACCGTCACCGGCGGCACCGAGGCGTCGGGCAGCACGTACACCGGCACGTCGAGCTTCTCCGGCGTGGTCGCCGGGAACACCGGCCTGAAGGTCGTCGACGTCGCCTACACCAACACCGCCGCCACCGCCCGCAGCGCGACCCTCAAGGTCAACGGTCAGACGGCGACGACCGTCTCCTTCCCGCCCACGGGCTCCGCGCAGGGCACGATCAGCCTCCAGGTCGCCCTGTCGAAGGGGTCGGCCAACACCCTCACGTTCACGAACGCGCCGACCCTCGCCGACATCACCGTCAAGCCGCTGCCCGGCATGAACGGCACCCTGGTCGTCGGCAAGCAGTCCGGACGCTGCCTGGACATGTACAACACCACCATCACCAACGGCACCCAGGCCGAGATCTGGGACTGCAACGGCGGCTCCAACCAGGCATGGACGTACACCTCCCGCAAGGAACTCGTGGTGTACGGCAACAAGTGCCTGGACGCCTACAACCAGGGCACCACCAACGGCACCAAGGTCGTGATCTGGGACTGCAACGGCCAGAACAACCAGAAGTGGAACGTCAACAGCGACGGCACGATCACCAACGTCAACGCAGGCCTGTGCCTCGACGCCAACGGGGCGGGCACCGCCAACCGCACCCCGATCGTCCTGTGGACCTGCGGCACCGCCGACAACCAGAAGTGGACCCTGACCTGACGCCCCGAGCCGCAGGGCACCTGGCCCTGCGGCTCACCGGTTTTCCTTCCTACTCGTCCCATGCCTGGATCAGCGTCTGCTCGACGATCTTGCCGTCCCGCAGGGTGATCATCGACTCGGCGAGCACGCGCACGCCGTCCGCGTACTGGCAGGACTCGCTGTAGGCGGCGCGATCGCCCTGGACGATGCACTCCTCCAGCTTGTGGGTCATGTCCCTGCCGTAGACGTCCTCGAGCATCAGGGCGATCTCGTCCCGGCCGTGCAGAACCTTCGGCCTGCTGGGCTGGGTGTTGTGGTCGACGACGCGCAGCTCCGCGTCGTCGGCGTAGAGCGACAGCAGCGCCGCCGCCGACTGTCCTTCCACGCCCCTGCGCAGGGTCTCGGTGTCGAATGCGGAGCCTGCCGTGGTGCCCATGGTGACCTCCTCGAAGGGCCGCGGCCGAGGGGAGGACGGAACGCCGGGCCCTCACTTCGAGGCTCCTCCGGCACGGCGGGCTCGGCAAGCGCAGCCGGTCCGCTCCACCTGTCGGGTGAGCGCGGCCGCCCACCCGTGTCCGCCGGCCCGCCCACGGCGCCCCTGAGGGCGTGATCTCCACTCGACGCATCGCCGCAACCGCCGCCGGGGTCACGGGCCTCGCGGCCCCCCTGGCCAGTTGGGCGAGCTCAACAAGGTGAGCGGGCTCGAGCAGCTGAACGAGCTGCACCAGGTCACCGATCTCGTCGCCACCGTCACTGGGCTGCTGCCCGGGATCCAGGGCTGAGTGGCGTACCTCTTCCCCGCTGGGGGCCGTCCGGACGTCCGGACGGCCCCCACCCGCGTTTCGGCCTCCGGGTCACTCGACCGTCGCGAGGAACTGGGTCGCCGCCAGCTCCGCGTAGAGCGGGTCGCCCGCCACCAGCTCACGGTGCGTACCCACCGCCCGCACCCGGCCCGCGTCCATGACGACGATCCGGTCGGCCATCGTGACCGTCGACAACCGGTGCGCGACGACGAGGACCGTGGTCGTCCGGGCGACGTCCGCGACGGTGTCCCGCAGCGCTGCCTCGTTCACCGCGTCCAGCTGGGACGTCGCCTCGTCGAGCAGGAGCAGCCGCGGACGGCGCAGCAGCGCACGGGCGATGGCCACGCGCTGCCGCTCGCCGCCGGACAGCTTCGTCCCGCGGTGCCCGACCAGCGTGTCCAGCCCCTGCGGCAGCCGCGCGACCAGAGCGTCGAGGCGGGTCGTCTTCAGCACACGGCGCACCGTGTCGTCGTCGGCCTCCGCGTTCCCCAGCAGCAGGTTGTCGCGCAGCGAGCCCGACAGCACGGGAGCGTCCTGCTCCACATAGCCGATGGAGGAGCGCAGCTGGGACAGCTCCCAGTCGCCGAGGCCACGGCCGTCGAGGGTGATCGTGCCGGACTCGGGGTCGTAGAACCGCTCGATCAGCGAGAACACCGTGGTCTTGCCGGCTCCCGAGGGTCCGACGAACGCGGTCATGCCCCGGGCCGGCACGGCGAACGTCACCCCGTGGTGGACGTACGGCAGGTCGTCGGCGTACCGGAAGCGGACGTCGGCGAAGGCGAGGGAGGCCGGTTCGGCGGTGGAGGAGGGGAGCGGTGCGGGGCGGGACGCCGGTTCGGCGGGCAGGTGCAGGGCCTCCTGGATGCGGCTCAGGGCGGCGGAACCCGTCTGGTACTGGGTGATCGCCCCGACGACCTGCTGGATCGGCGACATCAGATAGAAGACGTACAGCAGGAACGCCACCAGCGTGCCGACCTCGATCGTGCCCGTCGCGACCCGGGCTCCGCCCACCGCGAGGACGGTGATGAAGGCGGTCTGCATCGCCAGGCCCGCCGTGTTGCCCGCCGCCGCCGACCACTTGGCGGCGCGCACGCTCTGCCGCCAGGACTCCTCGGCCGCCGAGTGCAGCGTCGCCTCCTCGCGCAGCTCGGCGCCCGACGCCTTCACCGTGCGCAGCGCGCCCAGCACCCGCTCCAGCGAGGCCCCCATCACCCCGACCGCGTCCTGCGCGCGCCGGCTCGCCCGGTTGATGCGCGGCACGATCACCCCGAGGACGGTCCCCGCGCCCAGGATCACGGCCAGCGTGACCCCCAGCAGCACCGGATCCACCAGGCCCATCATGACGACGGTGGCGACGAGTGTCAGACCGCCGGTGCCGAGGCCCACCAGCGAGTCGGTGGTGACCTCGCGCAGCAGCGTCGTGTCGGAGGTGATGCGGGCCATCAGATCGCCGGGCTCGCTGCGGTCCACGGCCGGGATCCGCAGCCGCAGCAGATACGAGGACAGCGCCCGCCGGGCACCGAGCACCACCGACTCCGCCGTGCGCCGCAGCACATACGAACCCAGCGCGCCCAGCGCCGAGTTGGCGACCACCAGCGCCGTCAGTGCCAGCAACGCCCCGGTTATCGCCCGGTCATGACCCAGGTCATCGATCAACCCCCGTGCCACCAGCGGCAGTAGCAGCCCGGTGGCGCCGGTGACGAGCGAGAGCGCCGCACCCGCCAGCAGGGCCCAGCGGTGTGGCCGCACATAATCGAGCAACAGTCGCCACGGCGGCCGGCCGCCGGCGGTCTCCGCGATGGTCACAAGGCTCCTCGGAGGTCGGGTCGAAGCCCTCAGGCTACGTCGGCGCAGGCGGGGTGTGGCCGCGGGCACATGTTCAGGGCACGCGTCGGCCCTGCCGCCCATGCGCTTACCGATCAGTCACACGTAGGGTCGGCACCGGGACGGATGACCGCCGAAGAAAGGGGCAACAGCATGCCGCAGGAAGTACGCGGAGTGATCGCGCCGGGCAAGAACGAGCCGGTGCGGGTGGAGACGATCGTGATCCCCGACCCCGGCCCCGGTGAGGCCGTGGTGAAGATCCAGGCCTGCGGGGTCTGCCACACCGACCTGCACTACAAGCAGGGCGGCATCAACGACGAGTTCCCCTTCCTGCTCGGCCACGAGGCGGCCGGTGTCGTGGAGTCGGTCGGCGACGGCGTCACCGACGTCGCGCCCGGCGACTTCGTGATCCTGAACTGGCGTGCGGTGTGCGGACAGTGCCGGGCGTGTCTGCGGGGCCGGCCCTGGTACTGCTTCGACACCCACAACGCCAAGCAGAGGATGACGCTGGCCTCGACCGGTCAGGAGCTGTCTCCGGCACTGGGCATCGGGGCGTTCGCGGAGAAGACGCTGGTGGCGGCCGGGCAGTGCACAAAGGTCGACGCGTCGGTGTCGGCGGCGGTGGCCGGTCTGCTGGGCTGTGGCGTGATGGCGGGCATCGGCGCGGCGATCAACACCGGCAACGTCGGCCGGGGCGACACCGTCGCGGTCATCGGCTGCGGTGGCGTGGGTGACGCGGCGATCGCCGGGGCGAACCTGGCCGGCGCGGCCAAGATCATCGCGGTGGACATCGACGACCGGAAGCTGGAGACGGCGCGGAAGATGGGCGCCACCCACACGGTCAACTCCAAGGAGTCCGACCCGGTCGAGGCGATCCGCGAGCTGACCGGCGGCTTCGGCGCCGACGTCGTCATCGAGGCGGTCGGCCGCCCGGAGACCTACAAGCAGGCCTTCTACGCCCGCGACCTCGCCGGCACGGTCGTCCTGGTCGGCGTGCCCACCCCCGAGATGAAGCTCGAGCTGCCGCTCCTGGACGTGTTCGGGCGGGGCGGGTCGCTGAAGTCGTCCTGGTACGGCGACTGCCTGCCCTCCCGCGATTTCCCGATGCTGATCGACCTGCACCTGCAGGGCCGCCTGGACCTGGGGGCGTTCGTGACCGAGACGATTCAGCTCGACGAGGTGGAGAAGGCGTTCGAGCGGATGCACCACGGAGACGTCCTGCGTTCGGTGGTGGTGCTGTGATGACCGCGCGCATCGAACACCTCGTCACCTCAGGCCGGTTCACCCTCGACGGCGGCACCTGGGACGTCGACAACAACGTGTGGCTCGTCGGCGACGACCACGAGGTCGTCGTCATCGACGCCGCCCACGACGCCGACGCGATCCTGGCCGCCGTGGGCGACCGCAGACTGACGGCCATCGTCTGCACCCACGCCCACAACGACCATGTCTCCGCCGCGCCCGCCCTCGCCGACGCGACCGGCGCCACGATCTGGCTGCACCCCGACGACCTGCCGCTGTGGAAGCTCACCCATCCGCACCGTGAGCCCGACGCCCACCTGGCCGACGGCCAGGTCATCGAGGCCGCCGGCGCCGACCTGACCGTCCTGCACACCCCCGGGCACGCGCCCGGCGCGGTCTGCCTGTACGAGCCCGGGCTCGGCGTGCTGTTCACCGGCGACACCCTCTTCCAGGGCGGCCCCGGCGCCACCGGACGCTCCTACTCCCACTTCCCGACGATCATCACGTCCATCAGGGACCGGCTGCTCGCGCTCCCACCGGAGACGAAGGTGCTGACCGGCCACGGCGACGCGACGACCATCGGCGCGGAGGCGCCCCACCTTCAGGAGTGGATCGCCCGCGGCCACTGACCCGGCCCCGATGCCCGGCAGGAAACACAGCAGCGCCGGTGCGCCGGCCCGCCCTACGATCACGGGCATGACCACTGCACTCGTGACCCTCCATGACACCCGTGTCCTGCGGTGCGCCCCCGACGGCCCACCGCTCGACGGGGAGAGCGCCGCCCTCGACCTGATCGGCGACGCGTTCGGCCAGGACGCCACACTCGTCGCCGTGCCCGCCGAACGGGTCGGGGACGCGTTCTTCCAACTGCGGTCGGGGGTCGCGGGCGCTGTCGTGCAGAAGTTCGCGAACTACCGGCTGAGGCTGGCCGTCGTCGGGGACATCTCCCCGCACGTCGCCGAGAGTTCCGCGTTGCGGGACTTCGTGTACGAGGCGAACCAGGGCGGCCAGCTGTGGTTCGTGGCGGACGACGGCGCGTTGGAGGACCGGCTGCGCCCGGCCGGGTGAGCACCGCAGAAAGGCGACAGAAGATGTCCGGCTTTCCCGGGACCCTCGTAGCGACACCATTCGTTCGAGGCAGGGAGGCCGGACATGTCCGGGCCGCTGGAAGGCAAGGTCGCACTGGTCGCGGGGGCGACCCGGGGCGCGGGGCGCGGGACCGCCGTGGAGCTGGGGGCGGCCGGCGCCACCGTCTATGTGACGGGACGCACCACCCGTGACCGGCGCTCCGAGTACGACCGCCCCGAGACCATCGAGGACACCGCCGACCTGGTCACCGAGGCGGGCGGCCACGGCATCGCCGTCCCCACCGACCACCTCGATCCCGCACAGGTGCGCGCCCTCGTCGACCGCGTCGCGGACGAACAGGGCCGCCTCGACGTCCTGGTCAACGACATCTGGGGCGGCGAGAACCTCTACGAGTGGGACACCCCCCTCTGGGAGCACGACCTCGACAACGGGCTGCGGCTGCTCCGGCTCGCCGTCGAGACCCACGCGATCACCGGTCACCACGCCCTGCCGCTGCTGCTGCGCCACCCGGGCGGCCTGGTCGTCGAGATGACCGACGGCACCGCCGAGTACAACCGCGACACCTACCGCGTGAACTTCTTCTACGACCTCGCCAAGGCGTCCGTGCTGCGCATGGCCTTCGCCCTCGGCCATGAACTCGGCCCGCGCGGCGCCACCGCTGTCGCGCTCACCCCCGGCTGGCTGCGCTCGGAGCTGATGCTCGACCACTTCGGCGTCCGTGAGGACAACTGGCGCGACGCCCTGGACCGGGTCCCCCACTTCGCCATCTCGGAGACACCCCGCTACGTCGGCCGCGCCGTCGCCGCCCTCGCCGCCGACCCCGACGTCGCCCGCCACAACGGACGGTCCCTCTCCAGCGGCGGTCTCGCCCCGGAGTACGGCTTCACCGACCTCGACGGCAGCAGGCCGGACGCGTGGCGCTACCTCGTCGAGGTGCAGGACGCGGGGAAACCGGCGGACACGACGGGCTACCGCTGAGCGCGGGCCTCCCAGCCGCCCGTCGGGCGCTTGGGCGGACAGGAAGTTCACTGTTTCGTCACAGGCTGTGCGGGACTACAACCGCTACCCCCGGACACCGGTCTACGTTGACGAGATCGCCGCAATCGCGCCAGGGAGAGGGCAACCATGGGGGACATACGCAGACGAGGGGCCGTCGTGCTCGGGGTCACCGGCCTTGTCGCACCGCTGACGCTCGCGCTGGGCGCCGCGCCGGCGCAGGCCGCGAGTTGTTCGACGCAGGCCGGGCCGTACCAGAAGCAGGTCGAGAAGTTCCTCGGCCGGCCCGTCGACGGCAGGCAGTCGACCGCCGACTGCAAGGCCATCCAGGCCTTCCAGAACAAGCACGGCATCACCCCGAACATCGGCTACGCCGGGCCCGTCACCTGGGGTGTGATGGACCTCATGAACAAGCAGAAGGCGGTGGGCAACAACCCCAACAAGTCCGGCGCGTGCCCCACCAACAAGGGCCGCATCGCCTGCGTCAACCTCACGCTCCAGCTCAGCTGGATCCAGGACGGCAGCAGGCTCGTCTACGGCCCCGTCCCGGTGCGCACCGGCCGGAACGGGTACGAGACCCGCACCGGTCTGAAGAAGATCTACTGGCGTGACATCGACCACGTCTCGACGATCTACAACGTCCCCATGCCCTACAGCCAGTTCTTCGACGGCGGCCAGGCCTTCCACTCCGTCGGTCTCAGCATGTGGAACCCGCCGGGTTCGCACGGCTGCGTCAACATGACCAGCACGACTGCCAAGAAGTACTGGTCCCTGCTGAAGAACGGCGACGACGTCTTCGTCTACGGCCGCAAGCCGGGCACCTGAGGCCACCGAAGCAGTGCAGGCGCCCGGCGTTGCCGGGCGTCACGCCTCGGGCGCGTCCCCGAAGTCCGGGATCTCCAGCCTCGCCCCACCCTGCCGCGCGGACTCGTGCGCGACGATGCCCGGCAGGGTGTAGCGGGCGGCGACCCAGGCGTTCACGGACGGCAGCGTGCGCGCGTTGACCGCCGTCACGAAGTCGTCCACCAGGAAGTGGTGGCTGCCCTCGTGCCCGTTGTGCAGCTCGTCGAACTCCCGCGGCAGGCGCGCGCGGTCGTGCACCGGCGCCGAACCCGAGGTGAACGCGGCCCGCAGATCGGGCGCGATGTGCTGGAGCGACGGGTCGTCCGGGGACAGCGTGGGCTTCGGCTCCAGCAGCTCACTGATGTCCTTCACGCCCTTCTTGTCCTGCCACAGCGCCACCGTCGCGAGCTGCTCCATGCTCGCCTCCGTACCGAAGAAGCGGAACCGGGACTCTCGGATGTGTGAGGGATAGCCGACCCGCCGGAACTCGTTCGTACGGAACGAGCCGCCGCCGGCCACCTCGAACAGCGCGGTGGCGTTGGAGAAGTCGTTGCCGAACCGGCTCACCTCCTTGTCGAAGACGCCGTCGCCCCGCTCGTCGACCACCCCGATCGCGGACACGCTCACCGCGTGCGTCTGCCAGGCGCCCAGCACCCCGCCCACCGAGTGTGTCGGATACAGCAGCGGGGGATAGCTGGCGGTCGCCTTCCAGTCCGCCCCGCCGCTGTACTGATAGGCCTCGTAGAACCCCAGGTCCATGTCGTGGACGTAGTCGCCCTCGGCGTAGAAGAGCCGCCCGAAGGCGCCCTCGGCGATCTGGTTGCGGGCGTGCACGGTCGCCGGGTTGTACTGGCTCGTCTCGCCCATCATGTACGTCAGTCCGGTCGCCTTGACGGCGTCGATGATCGCCGCGATCTCGGCAGTGGTGATCGCCATGGGGACGGCGGAGTAGACGTGCTTGCCCGCGTTCAGGCCCTGAAGGACCAGCGGGCCGTGCGTCCAGCGCTGGGTGAAGACGGCGACCGCGTCGACCGCCTGTGACTCGAGCATCGCCTCGTACGAGGGGAACGTGCCCGTCAGGCCCACGTCCGCGGCGAGCCGCTCGGCCCTCTCGGGCAGCAGATCGGTGACATGGACGTCGCTGACGCCGGGATGGGCCAGGAACAGCTTGGCGAACTGGCCCGAGAACTGCCCGGCGCCGACGATGCCGAGGGAGAACGTCATGGGTGGCGTGCCCTTCCGAAGTCGATTCACTGGTCGAGGATCAGGTTGATCTGGCTGTTGGTCTCGTCGAGGCTGCTCACCGGCTTGCCGTTGCCGTAGATGTCCTCCATGGCAGGCTGCATGAGCGCCGTGACGTCCGCCGCGTAGTTGGTGATCGGGTAGGAGAAGGTCCGGAAGTCCTTCTTGTCGGCGACCGGCTCCGTGAACGCCGAGACGTCGACGCCCTGCTTCTTGTAGGCGGCGATGGCGGCCTGCGTACCGGCCGGAGTGGCGGGGAGGACGACGCCGTATTTTCCGACGACGGTCTGGCATGCGTCGGAGGCCAGGTAGGCGACCCACTTCCGGGCGCCCGCCTTGTTGTGGGCGCCCTTCGTGATGGAGTCGGCGAGGCCGTTCATCATCGTGGCCCGCTTGCCGGTCGGACCGACGGGAGTCAGGGCGGTCTTGATGTCCTTGCCCTTGAAGCCGTGGTAGGTGGAGATCATCCAGGCGCCGTCGAAGGTGGCGGCCGCCTTGCCGGCGGCGACCTGGGTGTTGCCCTGGTTGGACTGCACGTTGTAGTCGGAGAACGGGGCCATGTACCCCTTCTTCGCCAGCCCGAAGTACCACTTGACGACCGACTGGAAGGTCTTGCTGTCGTACTGGTAGTGGGTGCCCCAGCGCGCCTTCTCCGTGTAACTCCAGCCGGCCGAGGCGGTGAACATGCTCCACTGGGTCTGGCCGTCGCCGTAGCCGCCGCCCTGACTGGCCAGTCCGTAGACCTTCACATGGTTCTTGTCGAAGCCCGGCTCGTCCCCGCGCCGTCCGTTGCGGTCGACGGTGAGGCGGGCGATGGCCTTCTCGAAGGTGCCGCCGTCCTTCGGGTTCCAGGACAGGTCGTCGAGCTGCCCGGCGGTGAGCCCGGCGGCCTTCGCCGACTTCGCGTCGTAGAAGAGGGCGACGGTGTCCCAGTCCTTCGGGGCGCCGTAGCGGTGGCCGTCCTGGCCGATCCAGTTGGCGGCCAGGCCCGGCTGGTAGGCGGAGTTCTCGATGCCGAGGTCGTCCAGCGGCTCCAGCACCTTCAGATCGGCGAACTGGCCGAACTTCTGGATGTGGTCGGTGAACACGTCCGGCTGGGTGCCCGCGATGAACCCGGCGGTGAGCTTGGTCCAGTAGTCGCTCCACCCCAACTGGGTGATCCTGACGTCCAGTCCGGGGTTCTCCCGCTCGAACCCCTTGGCGCAGGCCTGGTAGGCGGGCAGTTGGTTGGCGTCCCACAGCCAGTAGGTCACCGTGCGCGCGGACGCCCCGCTGGAGCCGCCCTGCGCGCAGCCCGTCGCCAGGGACAGCGCGAGCGCCCCGGCCAGCGCGGTGAGCGTACGAAGTCGGTTCACTGTTCCCTCACTTGATCCCGGTGAAGCCGATGGAGCTGACGATGCGGCGGGCGAAGCAGGCGAAGAGCACCAGCATCGGCAGCGCGGCGATCAGCGTCGCCGCGGAGAGCCCTGACCAGTCGACGCCGGTCGCCGGTGTCTGCGCGCGGAAGACCGCCAGCGCCACCGTCAGCACGCGCGAGCTGTCGCTGTAGGAGACCATCAGCGGCCAGAAGTAGTCGTTCCAGGAGGTGATGTACGTCAGCACGGACAGCGTGATGACCGGCGTCGACGCCATGGGCAGGATCACCCGGAAGAAGATCTTCACCTTTCCGGCGCCGTCGAGCAGGGCCGCTTCCTCGATCTCCCCGGGGATGTTCATGAAGAACTGCCTCAGGAAGAAGACCGCGAACGGCGTCATGAAGAGGCTGGGCAGTGCGATGCCCCACAGCGTGTCCACCAGGTGAAGCTGCTTGATGAGGACGAAGTTCGGCAGCAGCGTGAAGATGGTCGGCACCATCAGCCCCGCCAGGAACAGGCCGAACACCTTGTCCCGGCCCCGCCAGCGCAGTCGGGCGAAGGCGTAGGCGGCCATCGCCGAGAAGAAGATCTGGCAGCCGGTGATCAGGGTCGAGACGAACACCGAGTTGAGCAGATAGCGCCAGAAGTCGAGCCCGCCGCCTGCGCCGCCCTGCGCGATCGCCTCCTTCGCGGACTGCAGTCCGAGGGCCCGTTCGAAGCCGCCGGTGCCGAGGCCGACCGGCAGCGGATTGGCCGGGTCGGCGCTGAGGCCCGCGTTGGAGGAGAGCGCGGTGCGCAGGATCCAGTAGAACGGCAGCAGGGTGATGAGCACGATCAGGCCCATCACGGCCCAGGCGGCGGCCCGCCCCAGGGAGATCCTGCGCCGGACTGGCCGGGCGCCGGTCGTCGTGGTGGCCGGTGATGGTGCCGTTGTCGTCGCGACAGCCATGTCCGCGTCTCCTGTCAGCCGAGGTCGGTCCGGCCGGCCCGGGTGAGCCGGTACTGCAGGACGGTGATCGCGCTCAGGACGACCAGCAGGGCGACGGACATCGCCGAGGCGTAGCCGAACTGGAAGCGGCCGAAGGCGGAGCCGTAGATGTAGTACTGGAGGACGTTGGTGGCGTTCGCGGGACCGCCCGCCGTGGTCACCGCCACGGTGTCGAACACCTGGAACGACCCGATCACGGTCATGATCAGCACCACCGCCAGCACCGGACGCAGCAGCGGCATCGTGATCCGCCAGAACATCCGCCACTCGCCCGCGCCGTCGACCCTGGCCGCCTCGTACACGTCGTTCGGGATCGCCTGGAGCCCGGCGAAGAGCAGCAGCGCGGTGTAGCCGACGTGCCGCCAGACGTTGATCATGGCGATCGTCGGGATGGCCCAGGTCTCGTCGGCCAGGAACGGGATCCGGTCGAAGCCGAGCGCCGTGACGATCTCGTTGCCGATGCCGAGCTGGGTGTCGAGGATCCACAGCCAGACGAGGCCCGCGACGACGTTGGACATCAGATACGGGGTGAGCACGATGCCCCGCAGCACCGCCGACTGCGTCAGCCGTTGCAGCAGCACGGCGATGGCGAGGGCCGCGACCGTCTGCACGCCGATGTTGAGGAGCACGTACTCGACGGTGACCTTCAGTGAGTCCCAGAAGATGGGGTCGTGGACCATCCGCACGTAGTTGTCCAGGCCGACCCACTCCGCCGGCGTCAGCAGGTTGAAGCGGGTGAAGCTCAGGTAGACGCCCCGCACCGTCGGCCAGAGCAGGAAGACCGCGAACCCCAGCAGTGCCGGGGCGAGGAACAGCGCGGCGAGCCGGCCGTCACCCCGCCCTTCACGGTGCGACGGGGGACTGCTGGAGGCGATGGTCATCGGGAGACTCCCTCGTCTGCGGCGGCTCGTTCTCGGCGCCACTTACTTTTGGGTCGGAAGAATCCATGCGTCAAGAGGTGCGCAAACATCTTTTCCGGTGGTCAGGTCTGCACCTATAGTGACCTGGATACTTCCAAGACAAAAGAAATCGTGTGGGAGTCTGACCCTCATGACCACAGGTACCGCGGCCGGCTGGCTGCCGCTGAGTTCGGGGGAGCGCTCGGTCGCGATCGAGGTGCTCGTCCACGGCCCGCTGTCGCGCACCGACCTCGCGCGGCGGCTGAACCTCTCCGCGGGCAGCCTCACCCGGCTGACCAAACCGCTGATCGAGTCGGGCCTGCTGGTCGAGAGGCCCGAGGCGGGCGCCACGGCGGAGTCGCGGCAGGGCCGCCCCTCCCAACCGCTCGACGTGGTCGCGGAGTCCGGCTCCTTCCTCGGCTTCAAGATCACCGAGGACATGGTGTACGGCGTCGTCACCACCCTGCGCAGCGACATCGTCGCGCGCCACGACCGCCCGCTCGCCTCGCACGACCCCGACCGGGTCGTCGGCGTGCTGGGCGAGATGGCCGACGAGCTGGCCGGCGCCCACCCGCGCCTCGCCGGGATCGGCATCGGGGTGGGCGGGCTCGTCCAGGACCGCACGGTGGTCGGGGAGTCACGCTTCCTGGGATGGCGGGGCGTGCCGCTGGCCGCGCTGGTCGAGGAACGCACGGGGCTGCCGGTGGTCGTCGAGAACGACGTCGCCGCGCTCGTGGAGGCGGAGACCTGGTTCGGCGCGGGCCGTGGCCTCGACCGCTTCGTGGTCCTCACCATCGGCGCGGGCATCGGCTACGGCCTGGTCCTGGGCGGCAAGCGGGTCTCCTGCGCCGAGGAGGACCGTGACTTCGGCCGGCACTGGATCGTGAACCCCCACGGCCCGCTCACCCCCGACGGCGAGCGCGGCAGCGCCGTCTCGCTGCTGACCATCCCCAACATCCGCTACCAGGTGCAGGCGGCCACCGGCCGGGAGCGGACCTACGAGGAGATCCTCGCCCTGGCCGCAGCCGGGGAGTCCATGCCCGCCCGGGTCGTCGACGAGGCGGCCCGCGCCCTGGGTGCCCTGGTCGCGCAGATCGCCAACTTCGTCATGCCGCAGAAGATCCTGCTCGCTGGTGAGGGCGTCGGTCTGATGGACGTGGGCGGGGCGACGGTGGAGGCCACCATCCGCGCCCACCGGCATCCGCTGGCCGCCCCGGTGGCGCTGGAGACCAAGGTGTCCGACTTCCACGACTGGGCGCAGGGGGCCGCGGTACTGGCGATCCAGGTGCTGGTGCTGGGCGCTGCGGAGGGGTGAAATCGGGTGTGGGGGTTGACAGATGGACGTGATCAGTAACACGTCCGGTATGTCCGGTTCGCGCACGATGACTCACGCTGCCTTCACCTGGGACACCGTAAGATTCACACCATGTCCACCACTGTTGAATCCCTCTCCGAGCGATCGGCCGCGGAGGTCAACGAGGAGATCCGGGCCCTGTGGCTCCGGTCGGGCGGGACACTGAGCGTCGAGCAGCGCGAGGAATATCGGCGGCTCGTCCTGGAGTGGGCCGCCGCGCCCCAGCCCGTCGAGGCGGCCTGACGCTCCCCGAGGACCCCGAGGCTCCCATTCCGAAGCGGGCACCCTGACCGGGTGCCCTTTTCACTGTCCTCCCGGCCCTCCCGGCCCGGCCCCGCTCAGCCCCAGGTCGCCGAGTAGTGCCGCTGGTAGGCCTTGCGGTCCTGCTCGGCGCGGATGTAGCGGGTCGCGACGAGGGCGACCATGCTGCCCGCGATCACCAGCAGCCCGGGGCCGATGTTCCTGGGGTCGGTGAGCCGGGAGGCGAGGGTCGTGCTGCCGCCGATGCCCGTCACGGGAGTGGTCGAGCCCGGCGAGGTCCCGCCCGGGGCGATCGCCGCCTGGGTGTTCGAAGCGGTCGGCTGAGGGGCGCCGGACGCCGCGGGAGCGCCGCCCTGGTTGTTCGCGGCGGACGGCGCGGCCACGATCAGCTGCACCCCGAGCTGGGCCAGCGCCCTCGTCACCGGCTGGAAGAACGTCGTCCCCCCCGACTTGCAGTCGCCGCTGCCGCCCGAGGTGATGCCCAGGGCGACGCCGTCGGAGAACATCGGGCCGCCGCTGTCGCCGGGCTCGGCGCACACGTTCGTCTCGATGAGCCCGCCGACCGTGCCCTCCGGATAGTTCACCGTCGCGTCCAGACCGGTGACCTGCCCGTCGCGCAGCCCGCTGGTGCTGCCGCTGCGGAACACCCGCTGTCCGACGGCCGCGTCGCCCGTGCCCGTGATCTTCACCCCGTTGCCGTTGCCGATCGCCACCACGTCGGCGCCGTCGCCCGCCTTGCCGCTCGCGTACTGCACCAGCGAGAAGTCGCTGCCGGGGAAGTTGGAGTTGACCGTCTGGCCCACCTGCTGGGTGGCCTGGTTGTCCGCGAACCAGGTCGACCCGGTGGGCCCGCAGTGTCCGGCGGTGAGGATGAAGTCGTTCGATCCGTTGGTGACGTTGAAACCGGCCGAACAACGTCCGCCGGTCGACAGGATCGGCAGCGCGCCGTTGATCCGGGTGGTGAACTTGCCGGTGGTGCGCTCCATGCGCACGAAGCTGCCGATGCCGGTGGCGGTCCGCGTCAGCTGCGACCAGTCGGCGGCCGACACGGTGCTGTCCGCCTGCACGACGATCTGGTTCGACCGGTAGTCCATCACCCACGCCGTGCCGGCCACCCTGGGCGCCGAACGCAGCGTGGCCGTGGCCGACTTGAGCTCGTTCATGCTGTGGGAGACGACCTTCGCCTCGGCGCCCGCCGCCCGGACGGCGTCGGCGGTCTGCTGGTCGGTGACCGCCACGACCGGCTGCCCGTCGGAACCGATCCAGGTGCCCGCCGTACGCGCGGTGCCGAGCTTCGTGACGAGCGCCGCCCCCGGATTGGTGACGACGGTCTCCGGCGCACTGCGCGGCACCGCCGACGTGGCGGGTGGCTCGCTCGCCATGGCCGCCTGCGTGACCATGGCCCCTCCCAGGAGGAGTCCGCCGACTGCCGCCAGCCGCGTCACTCGCCGGACGGTCCGTCGTCGTACGTGCCTCATGCATGGCTCCCGAAACCCGAACACGCGGCCTCAACACCGCGGGGCCCTCCGGTCGTTGAGCGCCCTCACTGTCCATACGCGCCGGGACCCGGCAGCGTTCAGCCCGAAAGTGATCACTTGCGTGCCGCGCCTCAGTGTTTACGTGCCACCCCGCCGAACATCGCGACCTCCTCCGGCTCGCCCCCGTCCCCGGTGCCCTCCGGACGCCACCGCGAGCACGACACCACGCCCGGTTCCAGCAGGTCCAGACCCTCGAAGAAGCGGGCCACGTCCGCGGGCGTGCGCTGGGTCAGCCTGGGCGTGCCGTGCTCGTTCCAGAACCGCACCGCCTCGTCCACCTCGGGCATCGCCGGGCTGGTCACGGTGTGCGACAGCACCAGCAGGCTGCCCGAGGGCAGCCGGTCGACCAGCCGCCGCACCAGAGCGTAGGGGTCCTCGTCGTCGCCGATGAAGATGACCACGCTGAGCAGGACCAGTGCGACGGGCTCGCTGAAGTCCAGCGTCCTGGCGGCGTGTTCGAGGATCGCGTCCACGTTGCGCAGATCCTCGTCGAGATAGTCGGTGCGGCCCTCCGGCGTGCTGGTGAGCAGCGCGCGGGCGTGTGCCAGGACCAGCGGGTCGTTGTCGACGTAGACGACCCGGGACTCCGGGGCGAGGCGCTGCGCGACCTCGTGCGTGTTGTCGGCGGTGGGCAGACCGGTGCCGATGTCGAGGAACTGGCGGATTCCCGCCTCGGTCACCAGGTGCTCCACCGCGCGGCCCAGGAAGAGCCGGTCGGCGCGGGCGTACTCACTGATGCCCGGATGCAACTCCCGGATCCGGTCGCCGGCCGCCCGGTCCACCTCGTAGTTGTCCCTGCCGCCCAGCCAGTAGTTCCAGATCCGGGCGGTGTGCGGCTGCCGGGTGTTGATGCGCGTGTACGGGGACGGTGCGGCCACGTCGACGGCCGGCGCGTTCTCGGTCATGGCGGGGGCTCCTGAAGGGAGGCGGAGGAAGGGAGGCGGAGGAAGGGAGGCGGAGGAAGGGCGACGTGCTCGGTCGGCAAGCAATCTAGACAGCCGAGTCGACCGGCGCCGACCGTCCTCCCGATTCCCGGGTCGGGCCGAGCCGCGCCCAGCTCCGTTCGTCGCCCCACACAGCCGCCGTGCCGGTGTAGGGACGCAGCAGCGCGGTGAGCGCAGGGTCGCCGTGGCCATTGAGTTCGTCCGAGGCGATCCTGCGGGCGATGCCGGCGAGGAAGTCGGCGAGCTGCACCCGGGCGTCGAGCCGCGAGACGACCAGCCGCAGCCCGGCGAGCCGGATGCCCCGCTTCCGGGCCGCGTCCTCGATCCAGGCGATGCGCTCCGGGGTGAGCATGTTCTGCCGGTCGTGCGCGAGCCGGACCGGACGTCCCGGGTCGCTCCAGTGCGCGGCCGTGTGCAGGATGGAGGGGAGAAGGGGATTGAGGACCGGGGTGAGGACGAACGGCCCGTCCCGAATTCCGGCACGGTAGGAAAAGGCGCGGGAGCGTTCCTGCGAGAGCCGGGAGAGCGTGTCCGCCGCAGGTGTCCCCGCATATCGCTGCCGCAGTTCCTCGACCGTGCGGAAGAACTCCTCGACGGGTGCGTCCGGTTCGCCTTCGTGGCGCACGCGCAGCAATTGGTTGGCGGCCTCCAGGAATTGCCGCCACTCAGTGTCCGTGAAAATCCGCCGCCCCTCCCGGAAGAGGGGAGCGGCCGCGTCCGGGGCGCCCAGTAGCAGGTCGACGGCCCGGTCCACGACGAAGAAGGCCTTCTCGACGAGGTGCACATGGGCGTGCCCGTACAGCGGGCCGGACGTGGAGAGCAGCCATTCCAGGACGGCCCGGTGCTTCTCCCGGAGCAGATGGTTCGCCTTGTACTCCTCGGCGGGCGAACGGATCCGGTCGCGGATCTCCTGCACATGCCCGGCGGCGGAATCGACCGACAGCCGCACACTGGCATGGGCGAACACGTCCGTGTTTCCGCCAGTGAGATTCTCGCCGTCCGACCCCGACTCGTCGCAGGCGATCTCCAGGATTCCGGCGGCGTCAGCCACGATTGTCCCGTTCACCTGATCCCAGGTCATACCACTGCCCCCTATCTTGTGCCCCATGACCAGCATCCCGCACGAGACGCCCCGTGAGCCGAACCCTTTGCACGCACTCACCCTCGACCGGCTGCGATGTCGTACGAGCATGAAGTGGCGGACCCATCCGGCCGGCGTCCTGCCGTTGTGGGTCGCGGAGATGGACGTACCCCTCGCCGAGCCGGTCGTCCGTGCGGTGACGGAGGCTCTCGCGCTCGGCGACACCGGCTATCCGACGGGCACGGCCTACGCCGAGGCGCTGGCGGGGTTCGCCGCGAAGCGATGGGGCTGGGACGGGCTCGCCGTCGAGCGGACGGCGATCGTGCCCGATGTGATGCTGGGCGTCGTCGAGATGCTGAAGCTGGTGACCGGGCCCGGTGATCCGGTGGTCGTCAACCCGCCGGTTTATCCACCGTTCTTCCAGTTCGTCGAGCACATGGACCGGCGGATCGCCGAGGCGCCCCTCGACGATGACGGGCGGCTCGACCTCGATGTGCTGGAAGAGGCGTACCGGCGGGCGGTCGCGGGAGGCGGACGCGCCGCGCATCTGCTGTGCAGCCCGCACAACCCCACCGGCACCGTGCACACGGCCCGCGAGCTGTCCGCCGTCGCCGAGCTCGCCGGGCGGTACGGCGTCCGGGTCGTCGCCGACGAGATCCACGCCCCGCTCACCGCCCCCGGCGTCGACTTCGTGCCCTACCTCGCCGTCCCCGGCGCGCAGAGCGGACTGTCGCTGATGTCGGCGTCCAAGGGGTGGAACCTGGCCGGCCTCAAGGCGGCGCTGGCCGTCGCGGGCCCCGAGGCGGCGGCCGACCTGGCCCTGCTGCCCGAGGAGGTCGGCCACGGGCCGAGCCATGTCGGCGTGCTCGCCCACACCGCCGCCCTGCGCGAGGGCACGGCCTGGCTGGACGCCCTGCTGGCCGGCCTGGACGAGAACCGGCGCCTGCTCGCGGCCCTCCTGGCCGAGCATCTTCCCGGTGTCGTGCACCGGCCCGGCGAGGCGACCTACCTTGCCTGGCTCGACTGCCGGGCACTGGGCCTCGGGGACGATCCGGCCTCGGTGTTCCTGGAACGAGGCCGGGTGGCGCTCAGCTCCGGGCCGGACTTCGGCACGGGCGGAACCGGGCACGTACGCCTGAATCTGGCCACCTCGCCGGAGATCCTCACCGAGGGCGTACGGCGGATGGCGCAGGCCGTGCGCTGAGTCGCGAGCAGGCCAGGACCCTCGGGCTTCAGCCCGAGGAGCACGTCGGATGCGGCGGTTCCGGCCCGACCACGAGCCGCGACCGCCGCGGTGGTCATGGGCACGCACGCCCGGAGCGCCGGGTGCCTAGACTGCGGGAATGGATGACACGTCGCTCGATCGGCTCGGGGCGGGCAAGTACCTGCTGATCACCAGCTATCGGAAGAACGGGACGGGGGTCGCGACCCCGGTCTGGGTGGTGCGCGACGGGGACGCCCTCGGGGCCTGGTCGGCCGCCGACGCCTGGAAGGTCAAGCGCATCCGGGCCCGCGGCGACGTCCTCGTCGGCCCCTGCGACGTACGCGGCAGGCCGACGGGTGAGCAGGTCCCGGCCACCGCCGAGATCTGCGACGCACAGACCACCGCCCGCTACCGCACGCTGCTCGCGCGCAAGTACGGGATCCTGGGGCGCCTGACGCTCCTGGGCAGCCGGCTGCGGCGAGGGCTCGACGGCACGGTCGGGATCCGCGTGACCCTGTGAGCGACCGGACGCCGGGAACAGGTCAGGGGGCGTGGACCGCTCGGTCCAAGCCCCCTGACTGATCAGCGCGGCTTACGACGCGTCGGTCACCGTCCCCGTCAGGATCGGGGGCAGCGGCTCGACGTTGTCGTCCGTCAGCGCCAGCCGCAGCGACTCGACCGGCTCGGCCAACTGGTCCTTGACCGTCGGCACGGTGAATTCGGTGGTGGTGGTTCCTGCCGGGATGCCCATCCACACCCACAGGTTCGCCTGGGACAGCGGGCGCTCCGGGTCGGGCAGATCACCGGCGTAGTCCATCAGCCACTGCGCGTCCACGTCCTTGGTGGACAGCTCGGCGCCCTCGGTGACCGGGAGCACCCGCAGCGGCTGCCAGATGCCCACGTCGACGGGTTCCGACAGGGAGATCCGCCAGCTCAGCGTCTCGCCCTCGGTCACCTTGTCCGCCACCGGGGTCAGGGTGACCTCGGGCGCGGGGTCGTCGTTCAGCGCCGTGACCCCGCCCCGGTAGGAGCCGACGACCGCACCGTGCACGGCCTTCACGAGAAGGTCGGTCTGCTGGTCGTTGCCGAAGCGCGTGTCACCCTTCACCTCGACCGGCAGGTCGATCGGGGTGCTGCCGGGCCGGACGGTGACCAGCTTCTCCGTGGGTTCGCCGGTCGCCGGGTCGACGACGTAGAAGCGGGCGGTGCCGCTGCCGTGTCCGGACACCTGGACCGGGATGTGGTAGGTGCGGGTGCCGGAGTCGCCCTCCTTGACCGTGATCCGGCCGATGTCGACGCGCGGCAGCGCGGCGGCCTTCACCGCCGAAGTGCCGGGCGCCCAGCCCCAGGCGTCCATGAACCACGCCTGCCCGGACCCCGAACGCGGAGTCAGCTCAAGGGACTTGATGTGCCTGAGGTCGATCCCGGCGCGGGTGGCGGCCGTCAGCGGGACGCGCAGTTCGCGAGCCCAGTAGGAGGCGGTGCGGCCGGAGCCCGGCAGTCCGTCGGCCGTGATGCGGCCGAGGGCGGCGCGCTTGCCGGCGGAGTCGGTGACGGCCACGTCCAGTGCGGTGCCGGTGGTGTTCGGCGGTACGAACACGCGCAGCGCCAGGCTCTTGGCGCCGGCGAGCGAGACGGGAGCGGTGGACGTGATCTTCGCCGGGGTACCCGGCGCCGACCAGTTCAGCGCGATCGCGCTCTTGCCGGAGTCCTTCTCCAGATCCCACCACCCGAAGTGCGGGGACCTCCCCGTGGCGTCCTCGCCCAGACACGCCTTGGCCGGGTCGGGGTCCGCCCAGCACACCCGGCCGCCGGTCACCTTGACCGAGCCGTCGGGCACGAAACCGCCCGTGCGACGGGCGCCGACCGCGTGCGTCAGGACGCGGGCCGGGTCGGCGGAGGGAGCGCGCACCCCCGTGCCGTCGAGCAGCGGGCGAACCCGGTCGTCACCGCCCACGAACAGCCGGGCCGCGGCGGCGATGTAGGTGGCGCCGGCCTGGTGCTGCTGGTCGGCGGTCAGCCGGGTCGGGGCGCCGTTGGAGCACACCGGGTCGGTCTGCTCCGGGTCCTCGGAGAAGTCGTCGAAGGAGGGCGCCACGGCCTTGCCGGGCGTCCACTCCGTGTTGAAGAAGTTGTGGTTGGCGCCGACCACGTACACGGCGCTGTGCAGGGCGGTGCCGCTGCTGATGCCGCGCGTGCCGTCGAGGTACGTCTCGCCCTCGAGGTCGGCGACGTCGCCGTCGCAGCCGGGCAGGATCGTCGCGGACGGGACGTCGGCGACCGGATTCTGGCCGAAGATCGTCGGTCCGATGAGGACGGTGCCGCGGATCTTCCAGCGGACCGGACCGTGATAGCCGTCCTCGGCGGCGGGCGCCAGGTAGAGGCTGTCCATGGCGGCCCGGTTGACGCCCTCGCCGCCGCGCGAGTGGCCGACCAGCAGGACGCGGGAGAGATCGGCCTTCGTCGCGTCGGGCACCGCCGCCGGGGCGGTGGCCGGGTGCGCGGCCCAGTCGGCCCACTTGGCGAGGTGCTGGCGCACCAGCGAGGAACGGGCCTGCGCGCCGGCGTCCTCGGCCTGTGCGTCCTGGCCGTTGATGCCGTTCGCCGAGATCGACACCGTCACATAGCCCTGCGAGGCCAGCAGTTGCTGGTCCTGCAGGTAACCCTTGTAGCTGGGGATCGACTTCATGCCCGCCGGGCAGGGCCAGGAGATGTCGAGGTCGTCGCTGCCGGGCGTGTAGCAGGTGGTGTGCCGGCCGTGCAGGAAGAGCGCGAGCGGCCGCTTGCCGGTGGCGCCCTTCGGCGCGACGACGACCGCCTGCATCTCGATCGGCTGGGCATAGCCGGGCAGCTTCAACGGGGCGAGGTCGTACTCGCCGCTGACCGTGCGGTACGAGCCCGGCTTGCCCGGGTCGACGGAGTTGGCCGGAGCCGGAGCGGGAGTCCGGGCCGGGGGCTGCCCGGCGGCGAGTGAACGCCGCTCGGCCGCAGCGGAGTTGTCGGCGGGTGCGTCCAGACGGCGTCCGCTCGCGAGGACCTGCAGGTCCTTCAGGGGGCTGTCGCCGGCCTCGTCGAGGGAGAGCCGGAACGTGCGGCCGTCCTTCGCCGCCTTCGGTACGCCGAGCAGTCGGTCGCCCGCGTGGAACTCCACACGGGCGTCACCGAAGGGAACGGGCGTGGGCGAGCGCCATATCAGCTCGCGTGCGGCGCCCTGCCCGCCGATCTGCCACCCCTGCGGCAGCCCGCTGTCGGTGGACGAGGTCAACGGTCTTGTCTCGGACGGTTGTTGGGCTTGTGCCAGTCCCGGTGTTCCCGCCAGGGCCGCGATTGCGGCCACGGCGGTGACACCTATGCGCCGGGCACGGATCAAGGGTCCACTCCTCAACACTCGGAGCGCGGGGGCCCCGTCCGTACCGGGAGCCCCTCGCGTCCCGAAGGAAGCCGTACGGGCCCTGTGGGTTGCCTGTGCGGACGGACTGTGCCCTCAGGGGCAGAGAAAACCGGCCAGCAGGACGACTGCCCGGACGACCCCGGGGAAAGGCCTGCTGCATGAGCCGAACTCCCTACCTCCGCACGGCAGTCGTCGGCACCGGACACCGCGCTCGGACCTTCACCCGGGATCTCGCCGCCCGGCCCGGCCACCGCGTCGTCGCCCTCTGCGACCCCAGCCCCACCCGCATGGCCTTTCACAACCGGCTGCTGGCCCGGGCGGGGGCCCCGCCCGCCGCAGAGTGGGACCCGGACCGCTTCGCCGAGCTGCTCATCGAGGAGAGCGTCGACCAGGTCGTCGTCACCACCGTGGACGCCGCGCACGACCGCTACATCGTGCCCGCACTGAAGGCGGGCTGCCGTGTGGTCACCGAGAAGCCGATGACCGTCGACGCGCCCCGCTGCGCCCGCATCCTCGACACCGTCCGCGAGACCGGCAACTCCCTCACCGTCGCCTTCAACTACCGCTTCAATCCCGTGCACGAGCGGGTGCGCGAGATGCTCGCCGAGGGCGCGGTCGGGGAGATCCTCTCCGTCCACTTCGAGTGGCTGCTCGACACCCGGCACGGCGCGGACTACTTCCGCCGCTGGCACCGCGAGAAGCGGCACAGCGGCGGACTGATGGTGCACAAGGCCGGCCACCACTTCGACCTGGTCAACTGGTGGCTCGCCGACGAGCCGGACGAGGTCTTCGGCTATGGCCGGCTCGCCTTCTACGGCCCCGAGGCCGGCGCCCGGCACGGTCTGCGCCGCGCGTACGACCGTGCCCACGGCGCCGAGGAGGCTGCCGACGACCCGTTCGCGCTGGACCTCGCGGCCGACGACACCCTACGGGCGCTGTACCTCGACGCGGAGCGGGACGACGGCTACCACCGCGACCGCAACGTCTTCGGCGGGCCCGTCACCATCGAGGACGACATGGCGGTCCTGGTGCGCTACACGCGGGGCGCGACGATGACGTACCACCTCACCGCCTACTCCCCGTGGGAGGGCTACCGGGTGATGGTCAACGGCAGCGCCGGACGCCTGGAGCTGGAGGTCGAGGAGAGCCGCTGGCAGCCGCCCCGCACCCACATCACCTCCGGCAGCGGTGCGCTGCACTCAGACACGGCGGCCGAGCACGCGGGCGGAGTCCGGTTGACGCTGCGCCCGCTGTGGCGGCCGCCGGTCGACATCCCGGTCACGGCGCGGCACGAGGCGCACGGCGGCGGAGACACCCGGATGCTGGACGCGCTGTTCGGACCCGCGGCGTCCCGGAACACCGGCAGCACGGCCGGGACCGGGAGCACCGCCACCGAACGCGACGGCGCGCTCGCCCTCGCCGTGGGACTCGCCGCGAACCAGTGCTTCGACACGGGACAGCCGGTACGCGTCGGCGACCTGCTGCCGGCCCTCGGTCCGGTGGACGGGCCGTCCTAATGCCAGGCCCGGTAAGGCTCGTCGAGGAGTTGGAAGACCGGCTCGCCCCGTACCGGGTCCTTGACCGTGGACAGGCGGACGCGGTCGCCGCTGTGGATGCCGATGAGCGGGCCCATGACCCGGCCGCGGACGACGAACCCCTCGGCCATCTCGACCAGGGACACATTGCGTGCGGCGGGGGTGTTGCGGTGCACCACGGTGGCGTGGCGGACCGTGCCGGTGCCCTCGCTGCGCTCGGTGCGCAGGTCGCCGCCCTGACACGACGGGCAGAGCAGCCGGTGGTACATGGCGGTGCCGCACCAGGTGCAGCGCTGGAAGAGGATGGTGTCGCCGTCGGCGTTCGCGCGGTCGAGGACGCCCGCCGAGGAGCCGGCGGCCTGCTGGACGGCGTTTCCTGAGTGGTAGTGGTACACGCGGGTCAACTCCCTGCACTCGGCCGGAATCCACGTGCGCGGCTCACCCGTGCACGCACGTGCCCGGTTCACCGTGCCACCGTGCACGCCCACAGCGTATGGCACTCAGTGCCAAGCGTAAAGGCACTGCGTACCCCTATTCTGGCGGGATTCGGTCCCGGCCGAGCGTGGTCTCGATCTCCTGCACCACCCGCCACAGGGGTGCCCCGCGCCGCGAGACCACCACGACGACGTCCTCGTCCGTCGGCCGTTCGTCGGCGGGAGCCGCCAAAGCGGCCGGAGGGATGGGAGCGGCCGGGGCTTCCCGGGTAGTGCCGAACGCCGCCTGTACATACCGCAGAGCGTGGTCCACGGTCGCGCTCGCATCGCCCCGGCCGTCCGAACGCAGCCAGGAACGCAGCGCGTTGTTGTGGGCGGCGACCACCGCGGCCGCGATCACGTCGGCGCGGAGATTGCCGTCGGGCCGGCCGGTGAAGCGGCCCCGCAGATACTCGGCGAGGGCGCGCTCATAGCGCCACACCACCGACAGCTCGTATGCGCGCAGCCCCGGCACCCGCTTGGTGAGCCGGTAGCGCTGCACCGAGAAGGAGGGGTTCTCCGCGTACATCAGCAGCACCAGCCGGGCCGCGTCGCACACGCGGCGCACCGGCTCGTGCTCCGTCCCGCTCGCGGCGAGGAACGCGGTCATGTCGGCCAGGCACCGCTCGTGGTCCGGGAAGACCACGTCCTCCTTGGAGGGGAAGTAGCGGAAGAACGACCGTCGGCCGACCCCCGCGAGCGCCACGATGTCGTCGACGGTGGTCTGCTCGTAGCCCCGCTCCAGGAACAGCCGGAAGGCCGCCGCGACCAGGGCGTCCCGCATGGGCGGCTTGGCCTCCGCCTTGTCAGTGGCGCTCATGGACGGGAACGTAACATCTGAACGCCGCCGATGGCACTCAGTTCCCTGCCCACGGGGAACCGAGTGCCAGGGAGCCGGAGCCGGAGCCGGCCGGGGCCGGCGTCAGATCCGCTCCGCCGCCTCCACCACGTTGGTCAGCAGCATCGCCCGGGTCATCGGGCCCACCCCGCCGATGGGCGGCGCGAAGGAACCGGCGACGTCGCTCACGTCGGGGTGGACGTCGCCGAGGATGCCCTCGACCGTGCGGGTCAGGCCCACCGACAGCACGGTCGCCCCCGGCTTGATCCAGTCCGGCCGGACCAGGTGCGCCACGCCCGCCGCGGCCACCACCACGTCCGCCTCCCGGGCGTGCGCGGCGGTGTCCTGCGTGGCCTCGTGGCACAGGGTCACCGTGGCGTGCTCGGTGCTGCGGGTCAGCATCAGACCCAACGGCCGGCCCACCGTGACACCGCAGCCGATGACGCAGAACTGCTGGCCGGTGATCTCCACGCGGTTGCGGCGCAGCAGGTCGATGATGCCGCGCGGGGTGCACGGCAGCGGCCCGGGGATGCCCAGCACCAGCCGGCCCAGGTTGGTCGGGTGGAGCCCGTCGGCGTCCTTGACGGGGTCGATCAGCTCCAGCACGGCATGGGTGTCGATGTGCGCGGGCAGCGGGAGCTGCACGATGAAGCCGGTGCACGCCGGATCGGCGTTGAGCCGCAGCACGGCGGCCTCGACATCGGCCTGGGAGGCGTCGGCGGGCAGCTCCACCCGGATCGAGGCGATGCCGACCTGCGCGCAGTCGCGGTGCTTGCCGCCCACGTAGGAACGGCTGCCCGCGTCGTCGCCGACGAGGATCGTGCCCAGCCCCGGGGTGACGCCGCGCTCCTTCAACGCCTGGACGCGGAGGGCGAGTTCGCTCTTGATGTCGGCCGCTGCGGCCTTGCCGTCGAGAAGTGTTGCGGTGGTCACGGGAGTCGACGAGCCCTTCAGGAGAAGACGACGGTCCTGTCATCGTACGACCCGCCCGTCCGCCGCCGACCAGGAGTCCCGCCCGTCGCCGCCGTCCCGCCCCCGCTCGCGGCACCCCGCTCGAGCCCGCTGACGTAACCTTTCCGCACCGCTTGACGGACACCAGGAGACCCGTATGCCCGCCGCCCGCCCCCGTCTCCTCTATGTCACCGACCTGGCCTACCCGGCCCGCGGGCGCCGCTACTGCGACGAGGACATCCACCTCACCTCGCGGCTGCGCGCGGAATTCGATCTGGCCCTGTGCCATCCGAAGGACGCGGCGGCCCTGATGCACGCCTTCGACGGCGTCGTCGTCCGCAACAGCGGCCCGGTCCTCGGCTACCAGGAGGAGTACGCGGCCTTCCGGGAGCGCGCGCTCCACGACGGGGTACGCGTCTACAACCCGCTCACGGGCCGCGCCGACATGGCGGGCAAGCAGTACCTCCTCGACCTGACCGCCGAGGGATTCCCCGTCATCCCCACCGTCGACCGCCCCGGGGACCTGCACCTCCTGCCCGCGGCCGACCGGTACGTCGTCAAGCCCAGGGCCGGCGCCGACTCCATGGGCCTGCGGATCGTCACCTCCGACGCCCTGCCCGCCCTGGTGGACGGCTCGGTCCTGGTCCAGCCCCGCGTCGACTTCGTGTACGAGGTGTCGTTCGTCTACGTCGACCACGACTTCCAGTACGCCCTCCACGCCCCCGATCCCGACCGGCGCTGGGAGCTGCAGCCGTACGCCCCCGCCGTCCGGGACCTGGAGTTCGCCCGTCGCTTCGTCGACTGGAACGGTCTCGCGTACGGCATCCAGCGCGTCGACGCCTGCCGCGCCCCCGACGGCGAGCTGCTGCTGATGGAGCTGGAGGACCTCAATCCGTACCTTTCCCTGGACGCCCTCGACGAGGCGGCCCGGGACGCCTTCGTCGCCGCGACGATCCGCTCCCTGCACCGCTTCCTCGCCGACTGAACCCCGCGGCTGATCCCCGCCGTTGATCCGCGCGGCTGAACCGGCCGGCCCGCGCGTCCGTATCCCTCCCGGGGGACCCACGGGAGGGAGACGAGCGTGCCGACACCGGAGGAACCCGGACAGCCGCACGAACGCCCGGTCCTGGAACCCATCCGGGTCCTGCGACCGCGCAACACCGACGCCCTCGCGGAGCTGTTCCGCGAGATGACCGAACTGACCCAGGACACCGACGCCTACGAGGCGATCGCCCTGCCGGCGCGGCAGGCCGTCGACGAGGCGAAGACGGAGGAGCTCCCGCCCCGGGGCCCACGCCCGGCCCTCACCCCGCCGCCCCGCGGCGGCCGGGACTGGACGAGCGAGCGTGGCGGCCCCCGGCCCAGGGCCGTGCCCGGCAGCGGCACAAGCGCGGCGCGCAAGCGGGGCGGATCCCGGGCCGCCCCGGTCCAGGACGGCGCACGGGCACGCGCCCGCACCGACTCCGGTGCGGGCCGGCGCCGGGCCGCCATCACGATCGGGGTGTGCGCGGCGGCACTCGTCGGATTCGCCGGTGCACTGCTGCTGCCCGGCCGGGGAGGCGAGGCCGCCGCTGAGACGCCCGCCGCGAGCTCCGCCCCGACCCCGGCCGCCACGGCGGCCGGCTCCGCCGACCCCGACGGCGCCGGCACCCTGCGCGAGGGAGACAGCGGCCCCGAGGTGAGCGACCTCCAGAGGCGCCTGCTGCGCATCCCGAACGTGTACGACAAGGGCCCCACCGACGGCCGTTACGACACCGTCCTCACCGAGGCCGTGGCCCGTTTCCAGCTCTGGTACGGCATCCGCGGCGACGAGAGCGGCGTCTACGGCGACGACACCCGTCGTGATCTGGAGTCCCGCACGGGCGGCGGATGACCCGACGGCACGGCGCCGACCCGAGGTCCTACCGCGCGGTGTCCCGGGGCCGCGGCACCTGGATGTCGAGCACGCACACGTCGTCGCGGCCCTCGGGGTCCAGCATCGTGGCGAGCAGCCGGTCCAGCGGGGCCGGACCGGTCGCGGCGCGGGGGGCGGCGGCGCCGGCGAGCCGCTCCAGGCCCCGGTCGATGCTCTCCGCGGGTCTTTCGACCAGGCCGTCGGTGTAGAACAGGAGCCGGTCGCCGGGCTCGAGGCGGACCTCCGCCTCCTCGTACTGGGGGGTGTCGGTCGCGCCGAGCAGCATCCCGAAGGGTCGCTCCAGGTAGCGCGCCGCACCGGCCCGTACCAGCAACGGCGGCGGATGGCCGGCCTGCGCCCACTTCAGCCGCCGTCGCTGCGGGCTGTAGCGGGCCAGGACCATGGTCGCCGAGCCGTGCGGGTCGCGGGAGTGCAGCAGCAGCGCGTTGAGCCGGGCGAGCGCGCCGGTCAGCGACGAGCCGGTGATGACCATGCCCTTGGCGGTGAACCGCAACAGGGCCATCGCGGCGACGGCGCCTATGCCGTGACCGGCGACGTCGCCGACCACGAACAGGGCGTCGCCGTCGGGCAGCTCGATGGCGCTGAACCAGTCGCCGCCGACGCTGAGGCCCGACTGCGCGGGCAGGTAGGCGATGTCTATGCGCAGCCCGGCCAGCCGGACGGGCTGCTTCGGCAGGGGCAGCAGCGCGTCCTGCAGCCGGGCCGCCACGGTGCGCTCGGCCTGGAGCACGCCGTGCTGGGTGAGGATGGCCCGCTCGCTGGCGACGAGCGCGAGTTCGGCGCTGCGCTGCGCGGTGAGGTCCTGCACGAAGCCGTGCACCTCGACGGGCGTGCCGTCCATGTCCGGCACCGCTTCGGCGACCACCCGCAGATGCCGTATGCCGTCCTCGTTGACGATCCGGAACGGCACGTCGCACGGCCGCCCGTGCCGCACCAGCTCCCCGATGGCGCGGGCCAGCACGGGCACGTCCTCGGGCAGGGCGAGGCGGGGCAGCCGGGCGAGCGGGACGACGCCCTGAGCGGGATCACGCGCGAAGATGGCGAAGACCTGGGCGGACCAGTTCGTCTCGCCCGTGACCAGGTTCCAGGTCGCCCAGCCGAGGTTGCCGAGCCGCTGCACGTCCGCCAGCCGCTGCTCCTGCCGGTCGGAAGGGTCGTGGCGGCCCCAGCTGACGACCAGTCCGTCGCGCAGCCGTGCCGCCCGCGCGCAGTACGTGGCGAGCTCGCTGACCCCGGCGACCACCTGCTGCCGGGCGAACGGCTCGCCCTCGTACGGTTCTTCGCCGGCCAGGGTGTCCAGACAGCCCTGCCAGAGCCGCTCGTCGGCGATCTCCGGCCAGCACTCCAGGAAGCGCAGACCGACCAGCTCGCGGCCGCTGCGGCCCACGGCGTCGGAGGTGATGCCGGTCGCGGCGTCGATGCGGAAGTCCTCGACGCGCCCCGACGGGGTACGCAAGGGGGCGAGCAGCACGGCGGCGACCGGCAGCCGGTCGAAGACCGTCTGCACCGCGTCCGCGGCGGCGTCCGAGGCAGGACCCTGCCGGGTGCCGAACGTGCGCAGCGGGCCCGCGCACAACCGGGCGACGGCCTGCAGGAGTTCGCGGACCCGGGGCGGGAAGGCGCCCTCGCGGCGGCGCAGGATCCCGAGCACGACGTCGGCCGTGTCCCCGGTGACCACCGGCAGCCAGGCCCGCGACCCCCACTGCTCGGGCGGGTCCCCGATCAGCAGATACCGCTTCCCGTCCTCGCGGAGGTCCTCCAGCCAGCGCGGCCGGCCGGTTTCGAGGGCGTCCAGTGCGGCGATCCCGGCGAGCGGCGGCACCTGGCTCCACTGCGCGGCCAGCGTGTCGTCGAGGCCGGCGTGCCCGACGAGCGTCAGTCCGCCGGCGGGCAGCCGCGTGTAGAGCATCACGGCGTCGGCCGCCACGTCCGGTCCGAGCTGTTCCAGCAGGCACCGGGCGAGATCGTGCGGGGTGCCGACGCGGACGAGGGCCCGGCCCAGCCGGCCGAGGGCGGCGGCGTCGATCTCCTCGGGGTCCGGCGCGGGCGCGGCCGACCGCGCGGAAGCGGCGGCGGCCGGTGTCTGCTCCGGGTCGGCGCGTGGCGGCGGGGTGAGCGCGCCGAGGGTGATCCAGCACTCCTCCAGCAGCGTGCGCCGCGCGTTCTTCGCCCGCAGCTCGAGCTCCTCCTGCGCGATGTCCGGCGAGCAGCCCAGTTGTGCCATCACCGCGCCCTTGGCACGCTCCAGCACGGCCGAGGTGGCCGCCAGGTCCTGCAGCCGGTCCATCTCGGCGCGTTGGCGGGCCACGACCCGGGTCAGCGCGGCCATGTCGGGCACGCCGCCGGATTCCGCGGGCAGGGCGGGTTCGCTCGTCACGTCTTGAGCATGGCACATGGACGAGGATTCGATCGGGGTGTGTTACGGCAACACCCCCGCCAGGCGTGATGCCCTTCGGCGCACCGGAACGGATCGTCCCGTTCAGCGCCCGGCGCTCTGCTCCACGAGGGCCTGGGTGACCGCGCGGACGCTGCGGGCGATGTGCTGCAACTGCATGACCTCGGCCGCATACATCTTGATCGTGTGCTCGATGACCGACTCCGGCAGTCCGAGCCGGGGCAGATCGGCGCGGGCGGTCTGCAGGGCGGTGCGGGCGACCCGGACCTCGTTCTGGACCTGGATCTGCGCATGGCGGGCGAGCAGCACCGGGTGGCGCAGCAGCGCGGGGTAGCTCGCGTAGCGCGCGGGCACCAGCTCGCGCAGCCACTTGGCCGCCGAGCGCTCCCAGTCGTAGCTGCCGGGCGTCTTGACCTGGCACGGCCAGTCCGAGCTGATGCGCGTCGTCGTCAGGGTCATGATCATCGCTTCCGGTGTGTGGCGTCGTGACGGTGGTCCGACTGTTGGGGGCGGTCCCGGCCCAGGGGAAGACCGGGACCGCCACGGGCGCTCGCGCAAGCGATGCCCCGAACACCCCGCGCGCCGACGCGGGTAGGAGACGGCGGCTTGGGGTGCTCGTACGGGAGCCCTTCGCGGGCGGGTGCGGCCGTGAGCAGTATTTATATATGCCGTCGGCTTTGCAAGGAGTATGAAAACATTCATGCGCGAAATGGGTGCAATGATCCCTCTGTGTACTTCTGGGGGAGGGGGGTGGCCTTTCGAAGGAGCCGGTCACTCACGCAGGAAGAACCTGTGCTCTTCGGCGATCTGCTCGTACTCCTCGAGCCGGGCCTGGGTGCGTTCGGGACCGGCGTCGCTCATGGCCTGGAGCAGCGCCGCCGCCATCACCCCGGGGGCCGCGTAGGAGTCGAAGACCAGGCGGGAGCCGGTGCCGGTGGCGAAGGTCGCGTCGGCCTCGTCGGCCACCGGCCCGAGCGCCAGGTCGGTGATCAGCGCGACCTTGAGACCGGCGCTGCGCGCGACCCGTACGGCGGTCAGGGTCTCCTGCGCGTGCCGGGGCATCGAGAACGCCAGCACCCAGGTCCCGCCCGCCTCCCGGGACTGCAGCAGCGCGTCGTAGGCGACGCTGCCGCCCCGGGTCACCAGCCGTACGTCCGGGTGGACCCGGCGGGCGGCGTAGGCGAAGTACTCGGCGAGCGAGGCGGAGATCCGCAGTCCCACGATGGTCAGCGGCGTCGACTGCGACAGCTTGCGGCCGACGTCGATGACCTGGTCCGGGTCGGCGAAGTCGCGCCGAAGGTTCTCCAGGTTCTCGATCTCCGCGTCGACCGCTGCCTGCAACTCGTTGCTCCGGTTCACCTCCGCCGTCGGCCCGACCGCCAGGGTGCCCAGCGCGATCGACTGGAGCCTCTCCCGCAGCGCCGGATACCCGCTGAAGCCGACGGCCGCGGCGAACCGGGTCACCGAGGGCTGGCTGACCCCGACACGGTCCGCGAGGTCGGTGATCGACAGGAACGCCGCCTCGGTGATGTGCTCGATCAGATACTGGGCGATGCGCCGTTGGCCCGGGGACAGATGGGGCCCGTCGAAGAGCGCCCGGAGCCGGGAGGTCGGGGACACCTCCGTCTCCGGACCGGTTCTGCCCGAGGTGATCGCGGATGCCTGTGCGCGTGCCTGTTGCGGCGATGGCACCGGTGCGCCTCCTTTGTCTTCCACGCAACTCAACATACTTCAGGGACCCTGCCGGTCAGGGAGGGCGAAGACGCCCTTTCGCGTCCCCCGCGACCGCGGTTCACCGGCGGTACAGGGTGATCGAGTGCCCGACCTCGTCGACCGGCCGGCTGGAGCGCAGCAGCTCCGCCAGCGGGCCCTTCGCCTTGGCGGCGGCGGAGTCCGACACGACGAGCAGTCCGTGCACCCGGCTCGCGGGCGCCCGGCGTGGATCGGAGGCCTCGATGCCGTAGGCGGCGGGCACCCCGCTGCCCTTGTACACCAGCCACACCCGCTCGCCCCGGTACCGGCTGCGCAACCGGTCCGCGAGCCGTCCCAGGTCCTGGCCCCAGTCCACGTTGGAGTCGTGCAGGCGCAGGTGGGTCTTCGACGGCCCGCCGAACGCCTCGTTGGAGTACGGCAGGTAGTAGGGATACGTCCGCAGCGAGCTGACGGCGACGAACGCCACCAGCGCCGCCACACCCACCGGTGCCCACCGCCGGCGCACCGCCATCACGCATCCCGCGGCCACGGCCAGGAACATCGGCAGGAACACGGCGTACCGGGTGCCCAGGTCCCGTGACCCGGTCACGGCCGAGGCCAGCAGCACGGCCGCCGGGAGCAGCACATACGGCGCCGCGGGCCGCAGCCGGCGCACCGCGACCATCGTGACCGCCCCCGCCGCCCACAGGGCGAGCATGCCGAGCGGGGTCTTCACGACCAGCGCGACCGGCAGGTAGTACCACCGCGAGCCGGAGTACACATGGCCGAAGAGGAAGCCCTGCCACGCCTGGTTCTCCAGCCCGAACTGGATCCGCATGCCGTCCCGGTACGCCTCCGGGAAGGGCAGCAACCGCACGAGGAGCCCGCGCAGACCGTGCACCACGGGCACCTGAACCGACCGCGGATCCCAGCGCAGCAGCGGATCGACGACGAGATACGCGGCCCAGACGACGGCCACGGCGGTCACCGCCACCACACCCGCCGCCCCCAGAGCCCTGCGCAGGTCACGGGGGCGCCGGGCCCACATCGACAGCGCCGCCAGGGCCATCAGGACACAGATCGCGGGCAGCGTGCTCATCTTCGTGGCGAGGCCCGCGCCGAGCGCGACCCCGGCGAGCGGCAGGTACAGGCGCGGCCTGCCCTGTCGGGCCCGCCACAGCAGCCACGCCGACATCAGCAGGAAGCCCGCCGCCGGGACGTCCAGCGTCGCCAGCGAGCCGTGCGCGACGACGTCGGGGGAGAAGGCGTACAGGGCGAGCGCCGTCAGCGCGGGGGCGCGGCCGGCGATATCGCGGGCGAAGGCGAACACCACCAGGCCGAACAGCAGTGTCAGCACGATCACCGGCAGCCTCGCCCACAGCATCACCCGCCAGGGATCGTTGCCCGACTCGTACAGCAGGTGCCGGCCCGCCGCCTCCTGGGTGCCGGTGAACGAGGGATCGACGTGCGGGTCGGCCAAGGCCACGCCGGCGGCCACGACGAGCTTGCCGAGGGGCGGATGCTCCGGGTTGTAGTGCACGCGGTGCTCGTGCAGGTAGTCGGCGGCCGTGGCGACGTACACCGGCTCGTCGATCGTCGGCGTCTGCCGCACCGCGGTGGTGACCATCGCGACGGCCATCTGGGCGAGCAGCACGGCCACCAGGAGCGGGACGAGCCGGCGCCGGCGGGCCGGCCACGAAGGCTCTCGCGGCCCCGCGTCGGAGGAGGGCTCCAGGACCGTGTGCAGTTCGCGCGCCATCATCCGCCCTGCGGTGACACCGGCCGGGCGGTGGCGGGAGCGATCCGGAGCGGCCTCATGGGCCCACTCTGCATCAGCTCCCGCCACTCGGGGCCCTACCGCTTCAGGAGTCGTACCGACAGACCGTCTGCCGTGTACACGGGTACGGCCCGCAGGCGGTCGGAGTTCAGCTCGACGCGGTCGAACTGACCGCGCAGCGCGCAGGCGTCGATCACCGGGACGGTCGTCCCCGCGGCCGGCGGCTTTTCGGCGTCGAGGCGCAGCTTCAGCACCGAGCCCCGGTCGAGCCGGACCCGCCCGGACACGGTGAGGACGGCCCCGTGGTGTCCACGCAGCGTCAGATCCAGCACCGCGCCGGACTCCTGGGCCCACGCGCCGCGCACCCGCACCGGCGCGCCCGCGCGCAGCGTGCCGCCGGCCAGCCGCACATCGCCCTGACCGAGGGCATCGGCGTGCCCGGCGACGAGCACGCCCTCCTCCAGCACGGTGCCGCCGTGGTAGCGGTTGTGCCCGGTCAGGGTCAGCGTGCCGGAGCCGCGCTTGGTCAGAGAGCCCTCGCCCTCGATGTCGTTGCGCCAGGCGTCGGCCGCCTGGAAGCCGCCCTTGGACGCGTCCAGGGTGACCGTGACGTCGGAGTCGAAGGCGCCGTAACCGTCCGCCGCCGCGAACAGGTTGATCCGGCCCCACTGCTCGAAGCCGTCCAGCAGGACGTACCCGGAGGGCAGCGCGGTCGTGCGCAGCACCTCACGGCGCTGGGCCGCGGTGAGGTACGGCTGCCGGGTCTCCAGCAGCACCTCGGCGCCCTTGGGCACGGTGAGGGGCTTGTTGCCGCCCTGCCGGGTGAGGACGTAGGTCAGCCGCGGCCGGACGGCGCGGGCGTTGGCCTCCCGGTCGGCGTACTCGTCGGAGGCGTCGGAGTGCGCGTAGGAGTACAGCGTGTCGGGCGTGGTGCCGGTCTTCTCGGTGAAGTAGGCCAGGGCCTGGGCACGGGCGGCCGCTTTGAGGTCGGCGTTGGCCGGGTCGGCGAGCGTGGCGGCGGCGAGCGCGGTGGCGAGGACGCGGCCGCCGATCACGTCGACAGGGGAGTGCATGCCGGAGACGATCCGGGTGTGGCTGAGCTCGAGGGCGCGCGTCACCAGCTCCTGGAACCGCTCCGGGACGGCGTACGCGTATGCCAGCGACGCCAGGTGGAACGCGTTGGTGTGGCCGCTCGGGAAACCGCCGTCGTCCGTGGGGGAGGTGCTGCGCTGGCGCAGCAGCTGCGGCACCACGACCACCCTCGAGTCGTACACCGGGAAGCCGAGCGTGTCGGTCTTCCCGGTGTCGACGACCTGACTGTTCTCGTTCATGCGCCAGGGCCGCGGGTACTGGAAGGCGTACTTGCTCGGGTTACCGGAGGCGAACGGGCCGCGGACGGTGTCCACCAGTTTGGCGACCAGGCCCAGGTCGGAGGTGTACGAGCCGGCGCCGAGCGTGGAGCCGGCGGGCGCGCCGGCGGGCACGGCGTCGTCGATCTTGGTGGCGGGGGTGGTGTCCGGCGCGCTGGTGATCGAGGTGACCGCCTTGGCTCCGGCCTTGTACAGGTCCGCCAGGGGGCCCAGGCCGGCGATCATCGCGTAGCTCTGGTGCTGGCGGTCGTAGACGAACGCCTTCTTGCCCTGCGCCTCCGTGCGCGCCCCGGTGATCGCGGCGCAGTAGCGCATGTTGGCGCGGAGTGTCTCCGGGCGCAGCGGACTGCCGGTGTTCCAGGCGGAGCCGGTCTTCCACACCTGCGCGAAGCCGCTGAGGATGCGCACCGCCGCGTTGGTCTCGGGCGTGGAGTTGGCGACCAGGTTCGTCTTGTAGTCGTCGACGAACGGCAGCGGCGCGGTGGCGGCCTTGGCGTCGGCGGCGGCCAGCCAGGAGACCAGCGTCGGGGACGCGACCAGGGCCGCGGAGCCACCGAAGGAGACCTTCAGGAAGCGCCTTCTGTTCACGGCCGAGGGGGAGCTGAGCCCGGCGGATGACGGCATGGGTGTACCTCTCTTGAGTTCTGCGGCCGTGAGGCCAGAGGGGAGGTGCGATCATGTGCGGCTCGTACGCCTTCTGTTGACCTGTGAGCCGGACGACGCGTACGAGCGAAGATCTACGGCCGGGCTGTGTCTCTTCTGCGATGGCCCGGCGACCGGTACATGGCGTGCAGGTGAACGTGAGATCGGCGGCTCACAGAAGTGAACGCGCCAGCGCCACCGCGCCCTCGACCGGCGCCGCGGTGAGCGGCTGCGGCCGGGCCCCCGGTACGGCGTCGGCGAGGGCCGCGGCGAACGCTTCGTACAGCACCGGCTGGCCGAGCACCGTGCCGCCCGCCACGACCACGTCGTCGACCGGGACCCCGCGTGCGGCGAGCCGGCCGACGAGCGCGGCGAGCGCGGCGCCTGCCTCGGCGATCACGGTCCGGGCGAGCGCGGAGCCCTCGGCGGCGGCCGCGAAGACGACGGGGGCGCGCCGTCCCCACTCGGCGGAGACGTCCGTGGCGCTCTCCAGGGCCGCGCCGAGCGCCGGGACCTCGGGCACGCCGAAGGAGGCGACCAGGCCGCGCGCGAGGGCGTCGGGTTCCTCGCCCCGGTCGTGCGCGGCCCACACCGCCCGGGCCGCCTCGCGGACCAGGCCGGCGGCGCCGCCCTCGTCGCCGAGGACCGCGCCCCAGCCGCCCACCTGGACGGGCGCCCCGTCGGGCAGCCGGCCCACGGCCACCGAACCGGTGCCGGCGACGAGGCCGACGCCCTTGTCCAGCCCGGCCGCGGGAACGAGCAACTCGGCGTCCCCCACGAGGTAGGTGGGAACGCCGAGCAGTTCCTGAAGCGCGACCCGGATCCGTGCGCATTGGAGGGGGGTCTCGCAGGCGTGCGCCCCCACCGCGAGCGCGGCGGGGTGCGCGGCCTCGGGCAGCGCCTCACGGAGGAGGGCGGCCAGCCAGTGTGCGGCGGCGGCCGGGTCGTGCGGTCGCCAGCCGCTGCTGGCACGGACGTGGTCGGACACGACGTCGTCGCCCGCGGTGGCGCGCAGGTGCGTCTTGGTACCGCCCACGTCGATGCCGACCACAAGGGGGCGCGAAGGGGGAGAGTCCTGCACGGATCCTCTTTCGTCGATGCGTTGAGCTGCGACGGCGGGCGAACCGTGACCGAAGGATGGTCGGGCCTGGATGCATGCTTGAGCGAACTAGGGAAGCCCCGGGACGGGCTTCTGACGAACACGGCAGGCGTATACCGTGAAGTTCGTTAGGAAGTTAACTAACGAAGTACAGTGCGTCAAGAGGAATCGCGCACTCGACCACCGGGAGGCCCGTCCGGGCCGCCGCGGGGCGGGAACGCGCGACGTCGGAGCATCCCATCGCCGCAGCCCGCCGAGCCGATCGGCGGGCCGCGCGGCCCTGTACCCGTGTGGGGGAAACTGTGGAACTCGACGTGGTGGAGGCCCCCCGCCTGACCGAGAGCGCGAGCGCCGTATTTGCCGTGCTGGCCCAGGCGGGCAGCGCGACCCGGCCCCAGCTCGCGAGCCTCGCGGGACTGTCCAAGCCGACGGTGTCCTCCGCCGTGGCGGAACTTCAGGCCGCCCGGCTCGCCGCGCACTCCGGGACCGCCTCCAGCGGCACCGGCCGCTCCGCCGCCGTCTACTGCCTCGGGCCGGCCGCCGGGGCCGTGCTGGCCGTGGACCTCGGCCCGGCCCTCACCCGGGTCCGGGGTTGCGCCCTGGACGGCGCGCTGCTCGCCGAGGCCACCGCCTCCCGCGAGGACGCCGCCGACGCGGTGCGCGAGGCGCTCGACGCGCTGCCCCACGGCGTACCGCTGCGCTCCATCGTCGTAGCCGTCGGCGATGTCGCCGCGCGGGACCGGCAGGGCAGCGGGATGCGTCCCGCGACCGCCAAGGCGGGCCCGGTCTTCGACGCCATGGCCGTCGCGCTGCCGCCGGGCGTGCCCGTCCACCTGGAGAACAACGTCAACTGCGCGGCCCTGGCCGAACTGCACGAGGGCGCCGCCCGGGGCCGCCACACCTTCGGCTATCTGCGGATCGGTGTGGGCATCGGCCTCGGCATCGTCGTCGGCGGCCAGGTGCTGCGCGGGTCGAACGGGGCCGCCGGAGAGCTGGCCCGGCTGCCCTATCCCTGGGACGACGGCCGTGAGCCGCGCCAGGAGGCCCTGGAGGAGTACATCGGCGCCCGCTCCCTGCTGCGCCGGGCCAGGGAGGCCTGGGAGGCCGCGGACGGGCCGTGCCCGCGCACCACCGAGCGGCTCTTCGCCCTCGCGGGCGAGGGCAGAGCCACAGCCGGCGCCGTCGTCGGCCGCCATGCCGTGGACGTGGGCCGGCTCGCCGCCGCCGTGACGGCGGTCCTGGACCCGGGGCTCATCGTGCTCGGAGGCAGCACCGGCGCGGATCCGCAGCTCCTGCCCGGCGTGCGGGCCGAGCTCGCACGGCTGAGCTGGCCCACCGAGGTGGTCAGCAGCACGGTCGGGGATTCCGGCACCGTCGTGGGCGCCGCGCGGCTCGCGGTCGCCCGGGGAGTCCAAACCGTGACCGAGACCGCGCGGGCTAAGGATTGACGGCCTCCGACTCGGTCTGCCAATGTCCGGACAAGCGCTTTCTAAGTCGGCCGGGACGCCGACTCGGGGTAGCTTCCCGCCCGTACTCGAAGTACGGCAGCCGCACGAGGGCGTGCTTGTGCGACGACGGCCCTCATGGCCGGGGATCCCACCCGTGAAGGCGACGCGGCCGGGCGAGGCCGCGCCCCCGGAAAGCGAAATCTCCTGCAAAATGCACCCGTGCCGCCTCGGCTGGCGCCGTGCTCCGTCCAGTACGACGAAAAGGGATCGAAAATGACCAGTGTGGGTGTGCGGCGCTCCCGCCGACTCGGCCGCGGCGGCATACGCCGGGTGGTTCCCCTCGCTGCCGTGGCCACGGCAGGTGTCCTTCTGCTCTCGGCCTGCGGGTCGGGATCCGACTCGGGCGGGACCTCGAAGTCGCTGACGTTCTGGATCTCCACGGTTCCGGGGCAGGACGCGGGCTGGAAGAAGCTGGTGGCGCAGTACAAGAAGGAACAGGGCGTCGACGTCAAGCTCGTCAACATCCCCTACGACGGCTACACGACGAAGCTGAAGAACGCCGCGCAGGCGAACTCCCTGCCCGACGTGGCGGCCGTGCCGTCGCTGGACCCGATCTGGTCGGCCAAGCTGATCGACCTCAAGTCCATCGCCGAGAACAAGACCAACAAGATCAACGCGAACTTCATCGCGAAGGACTCCTCCGGGAAGGTGCTTGCCATCCCCTCGGACGTCACCGCGTCCGGCCTGTACATCAACAAGTCGCTCTTCGAGAGGGCCGGCGTTGCCTTCCCGACCTCGCCCCAGAAGACCTGGACCTGGACCGACTTCATCGAGGCGGCGAACACGGTCCGCGAGAAGACCAAGGCCAAGTACTCCCTCACCTTCGACCAGTCGCCGTCCCGGCTCCGTGCCATGGTGTACGAGATGGGCGGCAAGTACGTCCACGCGGACGACTCCGGCAAGTTCTCGGTGGACGACGCGACCAAGAAGGCCGTGAACACCTTCGTCGGCTGGAACGACGACAAGACCATGCCGAAGTCGGTGTGGACCAGCGGCGCCGACCCGTCGGCGATGTTCCAGAGCGGTGACGTGGTCGCCTACTGGTCCGGCGTGTGGCAGGTCGCCTCCTTCGCCGAGAGCATCAAGAAGTTCGAGTGGGCGAGCGTCCCGACCCCCGCCCAGCCGGTGCAGGCCTCCGACGTCAACGCCGGCGGCATGATGGTCGGCTTCAACAACAACGGCGACGCGGCCACCGCCACGACCAAGTTCATGTCCTGGCTGTACGAGCCGGACCACTACCGCGTGCTGTGCGAGACGTCCGGCTTCCTGCCGGTCGAGAGCGGGCTGAACCCGAAGTACCCCTTCACCTCGGAGGCGGCGCAGGCGGCGTTCAAGCTGTACAACGAGGAGATCCCGCTCTACGCCCCGATCTCCGGCTACTTCAACGGCGCCCAGACGGAATGGGTGCTGAAGGGCAAGAGCATCACCGAGGACCCGACCAAGACGGAGCTCGGCAAGGCGATCAACGGCCAGCAGTCGGCCGACAAGGCCCTGGAGAACATCGTGGCCGGCTACAACCAGCAGGTCGGCACCGGATCGTAGGCCACAGGGCCGGGCGGCGGGACCTGAACCCCCCCCCCCCGGCCCTGGACGCCCACGTGATGCCGGGCTCATGGCGTGAGCCCACGAAGATCCCTTCCACCAGCACGGAGTCAGGAAGATGACCAAACACGCCCCGGACGTGTCCGTGAGCCCGCCCAGGAGACGACGCAGCCGCTACGTCCTCGCGCCGCTCGTCCTCATCGCGGCCAATGTCGTGCTCTTCTCGCTGTTCTTCGTCTGGCCGGCGGTGATCGGGTTCGTCTACTCCTTCACGAACTACACGGGCGTGGGGGCGTTCAGCTTCGTCGGACTGGACAACTACCACCAGCTGATCGGGGACTCCGCCTTCTACGGCGCGCTGACCCGCACGCTCCTGTACGCCGTGCTCTTCGTCCCGCTCAACTTCGGGGCCTCGCTGCTTATTGCCAACCTGCTGGTCAGCAAGAACGCCAAGGGCACGTCCGTGGCCCGCGTCATCTTCTTCATCCCGTGGCTGCTGTCGCCCATCGTCGTCGGCGTCCTGTGGCGCTGGCTGTTCGGCGAGAACTTCGGACTGGTCAACTACCTCATCGAGCAGCTCGGCGGAAGCGCCGTCCCCTGGCAGTCGAACGCGGACCTCTCGCTGCTCGTGGTGGTGATGGCGGCGTCCTGGACCTGGACGGGCTTCTCGATGCTGCTGTTCATCGCGGCGATCAAGAACGTGCCGGTGTCGTACTACGAGGCGGCCTCGCTCGACGGCGCCGGTCCGTGGCGCCAGTTCTTCAGCATCACGCTGCCGAGCATCGCGCCCACCTCGTTCATCGTCATCCTGCTCAACACGATCAACGCGATGAAGGAGTACCCGGTGTTCGTCGCCCTCAACAACGGCGGACCCGGCACCTCGAACAACCTGCTCGTCCAGTACATCTACGAGACCGGCTTCAAACGGGGCCAGATCGGCTACGCGAGCGCCGCGTCGTTCGTGCTCATGCTCATCCTGATGGCCGTCGCGATCATCCAGCTGATCGTCAACCGACGGGTGGAGAACCGATGACAACCACCGACATCCCGCGCCCGGTCGACGCCGGTTCCGGACGGGCCGTTTCCAAGAAGCGCACCCGCGGCACGGGCAGCGGCGGACTGCGGCAGGCGGTGTCCGCGACGACACTGCTGTGGATCATGGCGTGCCTGTACGGGCTGCCGGTGCTGTGGTTCATCCTCAGCTCCTTCAAGCCGGCCAGCGACCTGTTCTCCTATCCGCTGACCCTGGTTCCGCACAACCCCACTCTGTCGGGCTTCAAGGCGGCCTGGGACAGCGCCAACTTCTCCCAGTACTTCATCAACACCGCCCTCGTGTGCGTCATCACGACGATCCTCACGGTGGGCGTCAGCTGCTGCACCGGGTACGCGCTGGCCAAGTACGACAACCGCTGGCTCAAGGCGTTCTTCCTCTGCATCCTGGCCACCACGATGCTGCCCGGCGAGGTCATGCTCGCCCCGGAGTTCCTGGTGGTCCGCAACCTCGGCCTCTACAACTCGTTCGCCGGCATCATCCTCCCGGCGGTGCTCACCGCCACCGGATGCTTCATGTTCCGCCAGTTCTTCCTGACGGTTCCCGACGAACTCGTGGAAGCCGCACGCATCGACGGCGCCCGCGAACTGTCGATCTTCCTGCGGATCATGGTGCCGCTCTCCCGGCCCATCATGCTGACCCTCGCCATCCTGTCCTTCCAGTGGCGGTGGAACGACTACATCTGGCCGCTGCTGATGCTCAACGACCCCAACAAGTTCACCGTGCAGATCGGCATCCAGTCCATCGTCGGCGCGCAGAACATCAACTGGTCGGTACTGCTCGGCGCCTCGGTCATCTCCATGATCCCGCTGATCGCCATCTTCCTGGTCTTCCAGCGCTACGTCATGGGCGCCGACATCAACGCCGGTCTGAAGGACTGACCTTGCCCGCTCCGATCGACCACGAGTTCGTACGCGCGGCGGCGCTCGCCGCCGACGGGTCGGCCGACCCGTCGGCGGAATTCATTGAGCCGCACCGCGCCCTGGCCCGGCGGGTGAAGACCCTGGTCGCGGCGTACCGCTCGCCGGAGTCGGCCCTGCACGGCAGCGAGCAGGCCGTCGCCGCCGCGCTGACCCACCTGCGTGCCCTGCGGTCCGCGCAGACGGCGTCCGGCCTCTTCGCGGGCGGCGACAACGTGCAGTCGCCGCCGGACTCCGCGTTCACCGTCAACGACGTGTGCGACGCGCACGTCCTCGCCGCGGGCGCGGGGCCCGAACTGGCCGACGTCACGGCGGCGCTCGCCGAAATCGCCGGCGCCGCCACCGAAAGCCTCCTGACCGGTGGGGTGCACACCCCCAACCACCGCTGGGAGCTTTCCGCGGCACTGGCCCGGCTGCACCGGTCGTTCCCCGACGACCGGCTGCTCGCCCGCGCCGAGGAGTGGCTCGCCGAGGGCGTCGACATCGACGCGGAGGGCCTGTACTCGGAACGCAGCGCCGTCTACGCGTCCATCGTGACCAACCCGGCGCTGCTGTTGCTGGCCGAGGTGCTCGGGCGTACCGACCTGCTGGATGCCGTCGAACGCAACCTCACCGCGACCCTGGGCCTGATCAGGCCGGACGGCACGGTGGAGACCGTCCACTCGCGCCGCCAGGACCAGAGGCTGCCGTTCGCGCTGTGGCCGTACCTGCCGCACTACCGGCTGCTCGCGATCCGCACCGGCCGGGGCGACTTCGCCCGCGCGGCCCGCCTGGCGGCCGCCGGCGGCATCCACGACCCCGACCTGCTCGCCCAGATCCTCCTCACGCCGGATCTGTGCCGCGCCCTGCCGGCCCCGGACGCGGAGCAGCTCCCGCGCGACCGGTACCTCCCCACCGCACGCCTCGCCGCACACGCCTCGGACACCGCGCACACGGTGGTGTACGGCGGCTCCGACGTGCCCGAGCATCGGCGCATCCGCTCGGGCCTCGCCTGCAACCCCACCTTCCTGCGCATGTTCGCCGGGGCCGCCGTCCTCGACGCGGTCCGCCTCTCGCGGGTGTTCTTCGACCTGGGCCCGTTCCGCGCCGCCGACATGGAACAGCTCGCCGACAACCGGTACCGGCTCACCCAGACCCTCACCACCGCCTACTACCAGCCGCTCCCGAAGGACCGCAGGCGCGACGACGGCGCCTACCGCCTGGTGGACGAAGGCCGCTTCTCCGCGGCGATGGCCTTCCCGGACCGCCCTCAGGACGAGGTCTCCCACACCACCCGGGTCGAGGTCGACCTGCGGGAGGACGGGGCCGACCTGCGGATCGACATCAGCGGCCCAACGGTGCCCTGGGCCCTCGAACTGACCTTCCGCCCGGGCGGCGAGCCGCAGGGCGCCGTACCGCTGGGCGACGGACGCTGGTGCATGACGACCGAGCCCCTGACCTACCGCGTCGGCGACGACGAGATCCGGGTCGAGGCCGCCGTCGAGACGGGCGAACCGCTCGCGGGACCGGACCGGAGCGACGTACTGCGCTACGACCCGGGGCAGGACTACACCGTGGCCGGCGGCACCGACGCGACGACCGGGAACCGCGTCTACCTCGGTGGGCACGGGCCGCAGACACTGACCCTCACACTGCGCGCCACCTCTCAGGCATGAAGGGCTGATCTCCTTGCACCTCCCACGCCAGCTCGGCCCGCTGCACGACCTGCCGGACACCCCTGAGGCGTACGACGCCGTGCTCGCCGACGTCACCGAGGTTGCCCTCGCGCGCCTCACCCCCGAGGGCAACCTCGAACACCCCGACTGCGACGACGACATCGGTGACACCTCCCTCGGCATCACCTCACTGCTCGCCTTCGCCTGGCAGCGCACCAAGGACGACCGACTGCCGGAGGCGGTCCGCCGCAGCCTCGCCTTCCATTTGCGCGAGCGCGTCTACGTCGACGACAACCCCGGCTACCCGAACCTCAAGGTCCGCAACTCCGGTCTGCCGTACGCCCGTTACACCCTCGTCGCCGGCGCCCACCCGATCGGCGACTGGCCGAGTACGGTGTGGGCGCTGCTCCAGGCGGTGAACCTGCTCGACGCGGCCGACGGTCTGGTCGACGACGCCCAGCGCGCCGAACTCCTCGACGTGGCCCACGGATACTGGCGCTGGCTCACCGAGGCGACCTTCTTCAACCCGCAGGAGGCCGGGAACCAGGCGATCGGCTGTGTCGTCGGCGGCCTGATGCTCGCCCGCCATCTCCCGCCGGAGGAAGGCGAGTCGGTCCGCGCCCGCGCGATCGAGCTGTACGTCGAGAAGATCCGCGACCACCGGGTCGCCGACCGGGGCGCGCTGCTGCCCCCCGAGCACGGCGGCGCCTACGACAACAACTACGGCCCGATCTCCCTCTCCTTCCTCGCCCAGGCCCACCGGATCAGCGGTGAGGAGATCTTCGCCGAGGACGGCGACGCGCTCGCCCGCTACATCGACGCCCGCCTCACCGGCGGCGGCTTCGACAACGGCGGCCCCCGCTACAGCGAGCAGCACTCCGCCTTCGAGTCCGTCCTCGGCCTGCGCTACTTCGGCGCCCGGATCAGCGCCGACCTGGGCCGCTACCGGGGCGACAGCCGCTGGGCCAGGCACGCGGCGAAGGACGACGGCGGGGTCGACGGGCACTTCGCTTGGATGCTGGTCTGGCAGATCCAGGACACCACGCCCTGGCACCGCGAGCCCTCCTCCCGGACCGCGCGCCACCAACTGCGGTCCGGGACGGTCTCGGTGGCCTTCGACGACCGGATGACCCCGGCGGTGATCGAGGCGGCCGGGACGTATTGCCTGCCCGCCGCCGTGGGCCGTCAGCACGGCTTCGGACCCGTCACCGACGGCTTCCTGCTGTGCCGCCCCATGGGCGAGGTCCGTGTGCGTGACGTCCGCGCCGACGGCCTGACCGCCAAGCTCGTCACCAAGCCGGTCGTGGGCCGCGACCACGTCCTGCGCCACGTGCGCTCCCTGTACGTCACCGACGGCGCCACCCTGTGGACGGCCGTCGCCGTGGAACGCCTCGACGGCACGCCGTACCTGCTGGCCGGCCTGCCGTACGCCGAGGACGACGGCGACCGGGTCCGGCGTACGGCGCACGCGGCCGTCTCCTCGGCGGGCGCCCTGCGGCTCACACACCCGCAGGCACCGGGGCCGGAGCACTTCGACGCCCGCGCCGAACTCACCCAGGAACAGGCCGCCTTCGCCCTCGCCGCCGACCCGCGCGGCTACGGCAACCCGGACGAGGGGTGGCGCCATCTGGTCAGCTCGACGGCCCTGGAGGCGGGGCCGGTCGCCGACGCACCGGACGACCTGCATGTGTTCGCCGTGCGGTACGGCACCGAGGAGCCGTTCACGGTGGCGGTCGAGCGGGGCGAGCAGGGGCTGACCGTGCGCACGGACGCCTTCACCGCCGTCCTCGGACCGGACGACGCGCACGCCGAGCCGCAGCTGACGCTCAGCGCGGTCAGCCGCTGACGGCGGCGGGGGAGAGGGAGAGCCCGAACCTCCGCTACCGTGCGCCGGTGGCAGTCGGGGTGACCACCAGATCCGCCCGGTCCCGCGTCGCCGCCACCAGGTCGGCATTGCGCTGGTCGGTGCCCAGGACCCAGGCCACCGCCTCCTCGTGCCCCTTGCCGAACTCCTCGTGGCGGGCGACCAGCCGCCGGACGCGCTCGTCCTCCGCGACCGCGCAGAACCACACCTCGTCCAGCGCGGCCCGCACCCGCTGCCACGCGCCCGTGTCCAACAGCAGGTAGTTGCCCTCCGTCACGATCAGCCGGGCCGTCGGCGGTACCGGCACCGCGCCGGCGACCGGCTGCTCCAGGACCCGCTCGAAGGCCGGCGCGTACACGACCTCGTCGCCGTCGCTCTCCTCCCGCAGCCGCCGCAGCAGGGCCGCGTACCCGGCCGCGTCGAAGGTGTCGGGCGCGCCCTTGCGGTCCCGGCGGCCGAGGCGGTCCAGTTCGACGTCGGCGAGGTGGAAACCGTCCATCGGGACATGCGCGACCCAAGGCTCACCGGCGCCGTTCAGCTCCCGCACCAGGCGCTCTGCGAAGGTCGTCTTGCCCGCGCCGGGGCTGCCGGTGATGCCGAGGAGCGCGCGCCGGCGGCCGTCCCCGGCGAGGGCGCGGGCGCGTATGAGCAGGTCGTCGAAAGTGAGCACACAGCAGAGTGTCGCAGTCTCCTGGAAGGAGACCCGTGGGCGAGAGGAGGACGACCGTGTCCGACGACGAGACACAGATCCGCGCGCTGATCACCCGCTGGGCCGACGCCGTCCACCGGGGCGACCTCGACACCGTCCTCGACCATCACGCGGACGACCTCGTGATGTACGACGTGCCGGCGCCCCACGAGGGCATCCGGGGTCTGGCCGCCTACCGGGCGACCTGGCCGCCGTTCTTCGTGTGGCAGGCCCAGGGCGCCCGCTTCGACATCGACACCCTCGACGTCACCGCCGGCCACGACGTCGCCTACGCCCATGCCCTGCTGCGCTGCGGCACGCCGCAAGAGCTCGCCGCGTGCCCCTCGCTGCGGCTGCGGCTCACCTTCGGCCTGCGCAAGGAGCGCGGCCGCCGGCTGATCGCGCACGAGCACCACTCCTTCCCGCACGACTCAAGCCGAGGGCGAGGCGAGAGCAAGCCGAGAGCAAGCCGAGAGCAAGCCCTGGGCAAGCCCTGGGCAAGCCGAGGGGCGTACGCCACCCTGCATCCCCGAGCGATGCGGGTTAGTTTGTCCGTGTTTTTCTGTTCTTTCGTTATTCGGTTGTTCGAGGGGACGGACGATGGTCAACGGCGCGAACGCCCTGCTCGTGGGCAGGCGACGGCGCGTACCGGCGAGCCGGCCCGGCAGCCCGTGGCGACCACGTGGCCACCGGCTGCTCGCGGCGGTGGCCGGTGCCTTCACCCTGGCCCAACTGCTCCTGGTCCGCCCGGGCATGGGCCTCGGCTGGGACGAGACGGTGTACGTCAGCCAGGTCGCCGCCCAGGCGCCGCCGGCCTTCTTCAGCGCGCCACGCGCCCGGGGGGTCACCCTGCTGGTGGCGCCGGTGACGTCCTGGTCGACGTCGACGGAGCTGCTGAGGATCTATCTGGCCCTCGCGTCGGGCCTCGGCCTGTATCTCGCCCTGCGCGTGTGGCGCGGACTGTTCCCGGCCCGTGTCGTGGCTGTCGCCGGCGCGCTCTTCGCCTCGCTGTGGGTGACCCTGTTCTACGGGCCGCAGGCCATGCCCAACTACTGGGTCGCCCTCGGCGGCCTGGCCTGCGTCGGCTGTTTCCTGCGGGCCCGCGCCCGCCCCGACCGGGCCGCCCTGTGGGGCGTCGCCGCGAGCGGCTCGCTGATGGCATGGATGCGGCCCGCTGACGCCGTGTGGCTGTCGCTGCCGCTGCTCGTCCTGGCAGCCGTCCGCCACCGGCGCGTCGCGCTCCCGCTCCTGGCAGGACTCGCGACGGGCGCCGGACAGTGGGTGATCGAGGCGTACACCACGTACGGCGGCCTCGGCCGGCGGCTGACCGACGCCTCCCGTATCCAGGGCGGACTGGGCTGGAACGTCGCCGTGGACGACCAACTGCGCGCGCTGGCCGGGCGCACCCTGTGCCGCCCGTGCACCGGATCCCTGCCGAATCCGGCGGTCATGGCCTGGTGGTTCGTCCTTCCGGCGCTCGCCGCCGCCGGACTCGTGCTCGCGGTACGAGCCCGGCGCACCGCACCCACGCTGCTGCCGCTGACCTGCGCCACGACGGCCGCCGTCCCCTACCTGTTCCTGATCGGCTATGCCGCCCCCCGCTTCCTGCTGCCCGCCTACGCACTGCTCGCGATCCCGGTCGCCGACGCGCTGCTGCACCTGGTCACCCGGCCGGACGGCCGCCCGCGTCCGATCGTCGCGACGCTGACCGCGCTCGCGCTCGCCGGGCATCTGGCCGTGCAGTACGCCGTCCTGGACCACACCGTGGACCGCACCACCAAGAGCCACCGCGACTGGACCCGCGCCGCCGCGCAACTGCACCGGCTCGGCGTCCGTCCGCCCTGCCTGCTCACCGGGCACGAGGCCGTCCCCGTCGCCTTCTACGCCGGCTGCGCCTCGGCCGGCACGAGCGGCCACGACGCCGACACCACCGAGGCGGCGATCCTGCGCACCGCCCGCCGGATGCCCACGGCCGTGCTCACCCGACCGGGCGATATGCCCCCTGCCTACGCCCGTACCTGGGAAGCCCGTCACACAAGCCGCCTGGACCTGTACATCGCACCGATCGCGCGCGAGCACCGGGCCGCCTGACGTCATCTTCCGGCCATCGGCCTCCGTGCGTCGTACATGTGTTTCCCGGCCGTCCGGCGCAGGTAGGTAGTGGGGTGTCGGAGGCGACGGCGAGGGGAACGGCATGGTGCAGAGCGGAACCGAGGGACGGCCGGCGGACGAGTTCTTCACGGTGGGCGGCTCGTCCTTCCGTGACTTCCTGGCGGCGCACCGACCCGAACTGCTCCCCACCCGCCGACCGTTCCCCGACGGTGTCCGGGCCGCCCCGGACAGCTTCCCGCACGGCACGACCGTGCTGGCCCTCGCCTACCGCGACGGTGTGCTGATCGCCGGTGACCGCCGGGCCACCATGGGCAACCTCATCGCGCAGCGCGACCTGGAGAAGGTGCACCCGGCGGACGACCTCACCGCCGTCGCCTTCGCCGGCAGCGTCGGACTCGCCCTGGACATGGTGAAGCTGTACCAGGTCGAGCTCACGCACTTCGAGAAGGTCGAGGGCGTCCCCATGACCCTCGGCGCGAAGGCGCGCCGGCTGGCCACGATGATCCGGCAGAACCTCGACCAGGCCATGCAGGGTCTAGCCGTCGTCCCGCTCCTCGCCGGCTACGACACCGCCGCCGCCCCGGGCGCCCGGGGCCGCATCTTCAGCTTCGACGTGGCCGGCGGCCTGTACGAGAAGTCGCCCTTCCACGCCGAGGGCTCCGGCTCCCCGTACGCCCGCGGGTCGCTGAAGAAGCTGTACCGCGCCGGCATGTCCCGGCGCGAGGCGGCGCTGGCCGCGCTCCAGGCGCTGTACGACGCCGCCGACGACGACTCCGCCACCGGCGGCCCCGACCTCAACCGCCGTATCTTCCCGATCGTCTCGGTCATCACCGAGGAGGGCTTCGAGCGGCTGCCCGAGTCGGAGACGGAGCAGCTCAGCCGCGAGGTGGTCGACCGGCGCCGAAACAACCCGGACGGCCCGAACGCCACCGCGTGACACCCCGGAGCGATCCGCCGGGCCTCACGCCGTCTCCTGCCGGGCGGAGGGTCGCTCCACGGCGTCGTCCAGATGAGCGATGACGGCCGGCACGTCGTCGCTCTCGGTGCTCCGGATCAGCTCCAGGGCCGGCCGGACGAGGCCGCTGGGCCGGGCTGTCAGACGTGCGAGGACGGCGGCCCGGACGTCGAGCCGCTCGATGGTGGCCTCGCGCTCCCGCTCGCTCTGGCCGGCGAGCAGGACGGCGTTGTACCACGCCTCCTCGCGGGACTGACGGACGCTGAAGTCGAGGATCCGCTCGTCGGTGCGGGCGCCGACCCGATCCAGCAGGAACAGGAGCGGCGACACGGCGCCGACCGACTCCTCCACCGCCAGCACCACCCCGGCGAGGATGTCGTTGATCAGCAGAAAGTCACGCCGCAGTTCGTGGATGGCCTCGCCGGGGCTGGTCCGGGCGGCGGCGACGGCCAGGTCGAGGTTGATGTGCGCGTTCACGCCGAGCAGCAGATGCTGGACGATGACGGTGTCGGCGTCGTCGAGCAGCCCGAACGCCTCACGCCAGCAACGCGGCCCGCTCCGGTCCCGACGCCAGGCGTCGTACGCGTCGAAGTAGCGGTTGCCGAAGTGCGTGTCGAACCGGTCCATTCGGGCGCCGTCGTCGAACTGCCCACCGTGAACGGCCGCCCGGACCCGGACCGTCACCTGCCGGTACAGCGCCGCGAAGTACCCCACCCGGTCACCGGCGCGGCCGGCCTCCCGCACGATCCCGGCAAGCCCGTCCACGACATCGTCGATGTTCTCCGCCGCCGTGCCCAACTCCCCTCTCCCGGTTCCTCGTTCGGCCCGCGCGCCGGCTGTGGCGCGCGGCGCCCACCACAGCCCCGTCCTACCACCGACGTGGCGGCGTTCAGCGGGGAATCACCCAGTCCGGCGTCCAGATGCCGGCGGCGTCGTGGCCGGCCGCGGTGGCGGCGAGGTGGGCGCGGAGAGCGGTCAGCGCCGGGTGGGGGTTGTCGCGGTGCCAGAGGAGCGAGTGCGGGTAGACAGGGGTGGGGCCGGTCACCGGGATGCGGCGCAGGCCGTGGCCGGCGGGCCAGACGAGGCGGGTCTGCTCGCTGATGAAGGTGGCCAGGGCCGGGGTGTCGGCGACGGTGTCGAGGAGCGCGTCGGAGCCGAAGTTGGGGCCGGTCGCCTCGATGGTGAGGCCGAACGCGGCGACGAGGTCGTCGTAGTAGGCGGCCCACTCGGTTCCGGGGACGATGCCGGGCATCCAGATCCGGTGCCCGACGAGCTGGGGGAGGGTCACCGACCGGGCGCCCGCCAACGCGTGGGCGGGGCCGGTCAGGAGCTGGAGCGGCTCGTCGAGCACACGGACGGACTCGATGTCCTCGGGGAGGGGACGGCCCGGCATGGCGACGGCACGGAAGGACGCGTCGATCTCACCGGACCGGATGGCGGCGACGGCCGTCTCGACGTCGAACAGCCACACCACGTCGAGCTCGATCTCGGGGTGCGCGCGGTGGAAGCCGCGCATCAGACCCGACGGCGCGACGCGAGAGGCGATCACGTCGACGCGCAGCGGACGGCGGGCGGGACGCACGGAGGCGACCGCGCGCTCGGCGACGCGCAGCAGCTCGCGCGCGTGGGGCAGGAACGCCTGCCCGTCGATGGTGAGCTGGGCACCGCGCGCGGTGCGGGTGAACAGCCGCACGCCGAGGGTGCGTTCCAGCGCGGCGATGCGCTTGGAGACGGCCTGCTGGGTGACCGCCAGCTCGGCGGCGGCCTCCTGGAACTGCCCCGCGTCGGCGGCGGCGACGAACGTCCGGACGGTGTCGAGGTCCATGTCGCCACCCTAGGGGTACAACCACCAGTTGTGGCCAGGAGGTCCTGCGGTTGTTTGATCCCTACGTACGCTGCTCGCTTTGATGTATCCGATCGCGGATCGGTTGTGCGGGCGAGTGGCGGGGGGCGGCGGGCATGAGAAGCGGGCACCGGCTTGGGCGGCGGTTCGGATGGCTCTGGGGAGCGTACGGGACCAGTGCGCTCGGCACCTGGCTCGCCTTCGGCGCGTTCCCGCTGATCGCCATCCAGGTGTTGCACGCCGGACCGGCCGAGGTCGCCGCGCTGTCCTGCGTCGGGGCCGCGGTGGGCGCGGCCGTGGCGATGCCGCTCGGCCCGTGGGTGGAGTTCCGCCGTAAGCGGCCGGTGCTGATCGCGATGGACCTGGTGCGGTTCGCGGCGCTGCTGACGGTCCCCGCCGCGTTCGCGCTCGGCGTGCTCACCTTCCTTCAGCTCCTGCTGGTCTCGGTCGTCGTCGCGGCGGCCGACATCACCTTCCGCGCCGCCTCCGGCGCGTACCTGAAGACGCTGCTGCCGGCCGAGGACCTGCTCGTCGCGGGCGCCCGGCTGGAGTCCACGGCCTGGACGACCACGATCATCGGACCGCCGCTGGGCGGCGCGGCGATCGGGCTCCTCGGCCCGGTGGCGACGGTGGTGGCCGACGCGGTCAGCTACCTCCTCTCGGCCCTGGGCATCCGCGCGATGGGCGGGGACGAGCCGCGGCCCGAGCGCCGGGAGACCGAACGCATGCGGGCCCGCGACCTGCTCGACGGGTGGCGGTACATCCTCGCCGACGCGACGCTGCGACCGCTGTTCTTCAACACCGCCTTGTTCAACGCCCTGGTGATGGCCGCCCAGCCGCTGCTCGCCGTCCTGATGCTCGGCCGGCTCGGGTTCTCACCGTGGCAGTACGGCCTCGCCTTCGCCGCGCCCTCCATCGCCGGCCTGCTCGGTTCGCGGCTGGCCCGGCCGCTCGTCACCCGGTTCGGGCAGCACCGGGTGCTGGTCGTGGTCGGGGCGCTGCGCGCGATCTGGCCCGTCGGCCTGGCCTTCCTCGGGCCGGGCGCCGGCGGTCTGCTGCTGGTGATCGGCGTCGAGCTCGGGCTCATCTTCTGCTGCGGAGTCTTCAACCCGGTCTCCGCCACCTGTCGCCTGGAGCGCACCGCACCCGACCGGGTCGCCCGCACCCTGTCCGCCTGGGCGGTGACGACCAAGGCCTCGACCGCACTCCTGACGGCCCTCTGGGGCGTCCTGGGCGGTCTGCTCGGGCTGCGCACGGCCATCGGCCTGGCCGGCCTGCTCCTGCTGGCGACCCCGCTGCTGCTCCCCCGCCGCGCGGCAGCGCCACTCGCCGAGCCGCAGCCGGCGCCGAACCGCGCCTGACGGACCGCCGCCGCCGTCACGGACGCTCGGCCCGGCAGCCGACGCGATGTGGGTGCCTGCGCTCAGTCGCGTACCCCCCACTCCTTGCGCCACCGCGCGATCTGCTGGGTCGGGTCTCCCGTGTACGACCAGGGAGTGCGTGTCGCCCGTCGGCCGAGGAGTCCCAGCAGCGGCATCGCCACCTCCGCCACGCCCGCCGAACACGCCGCGTGGGCCAGGTAGTTGACGTCGCGCAGCTCGCCCGGCGCGATGGTGTCCTCCTTGCGGCCCATGATCCAGCGGTCCCAGGTGCGGCGGACGTCGCTGACGGCGCCGTCGTTGTTCCAGTGCTGGCCGAGACCCACCGACGCGGAGCGGCCCTGCGTGGTGTCGAGGGAGTGACGGAACTCCTCCACGCGCGCGTACTGCACCAGCACCGGCAGCGGGCAGCCCGGCGGGGCCACGCCGGCCGCGTCCCGGGCGAAGTCGTACATCAGACCGTGCGAGCCGTGCCAGCGGGCGGAGTAGTAGTGCAGGACCTGGAGGTGACCCTCCATGCTGTAGGGGTCCCGCTGGTACAACTCGTCCCACCAGCGGGCCAGTTCCTGTCGGCGTACCCCGGCCGGGTAGAGGCGGGCGACCGAGATCAGCGAGGTCCACGGCGTCGGATCGCCCAGGTACGCCTCGGCCGCCGCCAGACACGCCAGGACCGCGGCGTCGATCCGCGTCTGGTCGATCGGCATGCCCCGGCCCGCGTTGATCGCCAGGTTGAACGCGCGGGCCGTCTCGGTGGCCGCCCGCAGCACCAGCGCGTCGGCGCTGTGCGGCTCGGCGGCCAGCCAGGTCTCCACCGTCGAACTGCCCGCACAGGCCTGGGCGAGGAGCCGGACCCGGTGACCGCGGGCGAGCCAGTCGGGTCCGGTCGCGCGCAGCAGGTCCCGCAGCCCCTGCCAGCGGCCGATGACGATGTCGTGCCGGGTGGAGGAGAGAGGGGCGTCCCCGCAGTCGGGGTCGAAATCGGGAGCGAAACGGTCCCGCGCCATCGGGTTCCTTCTCAGAAGTCGGTGGACAGACCCTCATGGGCGGTGGGCCGCCCGGCCTGATGCCCGTCGGGCACATAGCCGGCCTCCACGGTCCGTGAGGCGTCCAGCCGGGCGGGCCGGTAGTAGTCGCTGCCCTCCCGCCAGTACCAGAGCATCGGCACCAGTCCCACGGCGAGCCCGCCGAGGCCGATGGCGACCGCCGCCGGGTCCAGCTCACCGAGCGACTCCGCGAAGATCCAGAACATGAACAGGGCGCCGAACAGCGGCCACAGCCCGCCGAGGAGGAAGTCGGACACGGATTTCAGCAGGGTCCTGCGGTACGCGACGACCGCGGCCAGGCCCGCCAGCCCGTAGTAGACGGCGATCTGCAGGCCGATCGCCGAGATCGCGTCGGCCAGGATGTCGCCCACCGAGCCCAGCGCGTTGGAGGCGACGAACAGCACCAGCGCCACGCCGCCCACCACGGCGATCGCCACCCAGGGCGTGTTCCATGTGCGGTGCACCCGGCCCAGCGCGGACGGCATCGTACGGTCGCGGCCCATCGCGAACAGCGAGCGCGTGACCTGGATCAGGGTGGTCTCCAGGGTGGCGACGGTCGACAGCATCACCGCCACGATCAGCAGCTTGCCGCCCCAGCCCGGCCACACCTCCTCGCCCAGCGCCGCCAGCACGTTCGCCCCGTTGTCCTCGATCCGCTGCGAGCTGAGGACGACGTTCACCGCGATGGTGAAGACCTCGAAGAGCAGAAAGACGATGCCGACGCCGATCAGCCCCGCGAGACCGGTCGTACGGCGGCTGTTGCGGGTCTCCTCGCTGAGGTTGCTGGTGACGTCCCAGCCCCAGTAGTAGAACGCGGCGACCAGCGCGCCCGACGCGAACCCGGACACCCCTTGGAAGTGGCTGAACCCGAGCCAGGACCAGTCGAACGGCAGCGCGTTGTCCGTGTGGAAGACGGCGAGCACCGCGAACAGCGCCAGAATCGCCAGCTCCACGCCGGACATGATCAGTTGCGCGCGCACGGTGAGCCGCGCCCCGCCCAGCACCACCGCCAGCATCACCAGGAACCAGGCGGCGCCGACCACGGTCGCCAGCGCGGTGTTGTCGCTGAGGCCCTCGTCGAACAGGGCGAGCGTCATCGACCCGGCCGGCAGCGACCCCGCCACCATGAAGATGGTCGCCGAGATGACCAGCGCCCAGCCGCTGATGAAGCCCAGGAAGGGGTGGAGCGTGCGCCCCACCCAGGAGTAACTGGCCCCCGCGTTGACGTCGATGCGGCTGAGCCGGCTGAACGCCAGCGCGATGCCCAGCATGGGTATCGCGCAGTACAGCAGCGCCGCCGGACCGGCCAGTCCCACGGCGCCGGCCAGGACCGCCGTGGTGGCGGCGATGGAGTACGCCGGGGCGCTGCCCGCGACCGCCATCACCACCGTGTCGAAAGTGCCCAGCACATTCGCCTGGAGCCCTCTTCCCGTGCTGTTGCTCATGGTTGTGCTGCTTTCCTTCGTGCACGCCGCCCGGGTGGGGACCACCCGGCGGCGTATGGGGGGGTGAGGAGTGGAGCAGTGGAGCCGTGGAGCACCGCCGCGCGTCGAGAGGGGGACCTCGGGAGACGTCGGCGGAGAAGAGCGCGCGGAGAGTACCGTGCCAGCACTGCGTCGGCGGACGGTCACACCGAGTGTGCGAGTGACTATAGCCCTAACGCTTGAGCTTTCAAGATTGGCGGATGGGTAATGTTCATGACGGCGAGAGGCCCGCGGGCGGCGCCTCGCGGATCAGTCGCCGATCCGGTCCAACTGCCGTAGCCGATTGGTGGCGTCCAGAGCTGCGACCTTGTACGACTCCGCCAGCGTCGGGTAGTTGAACACCGCGTTGACCAGGTAGTCGACGGTTCCGCCGCAGCCCATCACGGACTGGCCGATGTGGATCAGCTCGGTCGCCCCGCTGCCGAAGCAGTGCACGCCGAGCAACGTCCGGTCCTCGGGCGAGACCAGCAGCTTGAGCATGCCGTGCGCGTCCCCGATGATCTGCCCGCGGGCCAGTTCCCGGTAGCGGGCGACGCCCACCTCGAACGGCACCCGATCCTCGGTGAGCTGGTCCTCCGTGCGCCCCACGAAACTGATCTCCGGGATGGTGTAGATGCCGATCGGCTGCAGGTGGTGCATCTGCCCGACGGGCTCGCCGCAGGCGTGGTACGCGGCCGCCCGGCCCTGCTCCATCGCGGTCGCCGCGAGCGCAGGGAAACCGATGACGTCACCGACGGCGTAGATGTGCGGGACCGGTGTGCGGTAGTGCTCGTCGACCTCGATCCGGCCGCGCCGGTCGGCCGCCAACCCGGCCTTGTCCAGCTCGAGTTCATCGGACAGGCCCTGCCGGCCCGCCGAGTACATCACCGCGTCCGCCGGGATCTTCTTGCCGCTCTCCAGCACGGTCAGCGCACCCCGCGGATGCCGCTCCACGGCGGCGACCGTCTCCCCGAACCGGAACGCCACCGCCAGGTCCCGCAGGTGGTACCTGAGCGACTCGACGACCTCGACGTCGCACATGTCGAGCATCCCGGCGCGCTTCTCCACGACCGTCACCCTGCTGCCCAGCGCGGCGAACATGCTGGCGTACTCCATGCCGATCACACCGGCGCCCACGATCACCATCGACCGCGGAACCCGCTCGATGGTCAGGACGTTGTCGGAGTCGAGGATGGTCCGCCCGTCGAACTGCACGCTGTCCGGCCGCGCCGGCCGCGTCCCGGTGGCGATCACGATGTGCTCGGCGCTGATCAGCCGCTCCTGCCCGGTGGTCTCCCGCAGGGCGATCGTGTGGGGGTCGACGAACCGGCCGGTGCCGGCGAACAGGGCGACATGGTTGCGGGACAACTGGCTGCGGATGACGTCGGTCTCCCGCCCCACCACGTGCTGGGTGCGGGCCGTCAGGTCGCCGACGGTGATGTCCTCCTTGAGCCGGTAGCTCTGTCCGTACAGGTCGCGCTGGGTGAGGCCGGTGAGATAGAGCACCGCCTCGCGCAGCGTCTTGGAGGGAATGGTGCCGGTGTGGAGGGAGACCCCGCCGACCATGTCGGGGCGGTCGACGACGGCGACCCGGCGGCCCAGTTTGGCCGCGGCGATGGCGGCCTTCTGACCGCCGGGACCTGATCCGAGGACGAGCATGTCGAAGTCGGGCACCCTCCGCAGTCTGGCAGTGCGAGGGTCCGCCGCGAAAGAGTGTCGCCGGGGCCCGGCCTACGGCAGCAGCTTCTCGATCGCGCTCGGGCCCTCCTCGTCCAGCTTGCGCCGGGCCCACTCGAGGTTGCGCGGAGTGAGGTCCCGGCCGGTGGCGAGGACCATGTCCTCCGGCGACACCTCGGTGCCGGTGCGGGTGTGGAGCAGCTTGTCCGGGGTGGCGCGGTCCGGGGACGGCCGGGACGCGCCGGGCTGTGACGTCGACATGGTCTTGGCTCCTCGGGTCCGGTGGCTGCGACGGCCCGGTGCGCACATCGGGTCCACTAACACCATTCATCCTGGGCGCGCACCCTGCATCCGGAAGGGGCGCAGCGCCGGTCGTCGTCCGAGATGCCGGGGTGATCGGGCTGGCGTCTAATGGGCCGTGGGGCGTCCGAACCGTTCACGCGGCATCCGCGCGGCAGGGAAGGCGCAGGTCATGGAAGCTGCCGACGCGGGGGAACCGCGACCCGGGGGACTGCGAAGGCTCGGCGCCTGGTGCGCCCGCCACTGTGCGATCGTCATCGTCGCCTGGCTCGTGGCGCTGGTCGCCCTCCAGGTGATCGACCGCGCCGTCGGCGGGACCTACGAGGACAACTTCCAGCTGTCGGACGTGCAGTCCCACAAGGGCCAGGAGGTACTGAAGGAGCACGACCCACAGGCCGGCGGATTCAGCAGCCAGATCGTCCTGCACGACGACAAGCAGGCTCTGACCGCACTGAGCTCCCAGATCTCCGGCACCGTGGGCGACCTGCAGAAACTGCCTCATGTGCTGTCGGCCCAGAACCCGCTCTCCCCGACCCCGACCAAGGTCGGCCCCGTCTCCGGCGACGGAAGGACCGGGTACATCACGGTCCGCTTCGACGTCCAGCCCTCAACCCTGGGCGACGGCTACCTGCACGGCGTCGACACCGCCGTCCAGCCGCTGCGGGCCGCCGGCGCCGACGTCGAGTACGGCGGCTCCCTCGGCGAACTCGCCCGCCCCAGAGCCGACGACCGGATCAGCGAACTGATCGGCTTCGCGGTCGCCGTCGTCGTCCTGCTCGTCGGCTTCGGCAGTGTCATCGCCGCCGGCCTGCCCCTGGTCACCGCACTGGTGAGCGTCGTCGCCGGCGTTGCCTGCCTCGGGCTGCTCGCCGCCGTCTTCACCTTTGCGACCGTCTCACCGACCCTCGCCACCATGATCGGCCTGGGCGTCGGCATCGACTACGCCCTCTTCCTGATCACCCGGCACCGCCAGAGCCTCATGGACGGCGCCGACCCGGCACAGGCCGCCGGACACGCCAACGCCACCAGCGGACGGGCCGTCCTCGTCTCCGGCACCACCGTGATCATCGCCCTCGCCGGCCTGAACGCCTCCGGGGTGTCCTTCATCGGCAAACTCGGCCTCGCCGCCGCCGTCACGGTCGTCACCGCCGTCGCCGGCGCCCTCACGCTCGTACCCGCCCTGCTCGGGCTCGTCGGCCGCCGCATCGACCGCTACCACGTGCGCAGACCGGTCGCCGAGACCGACGCCGAACCGGGCGCCACCCCGCACGGCACCTGGCACCGCTACGCCAAACGCGTCGAGCGCAGGCCCTGGCAGTACCTCGGGGCGGGCGTCGCCGTCATCGCGATCCTCGCCATCCCCGCCTTCTCCCTCCAGTTCGGCCACATCGGCGACGGCGCCGACCCGACGTCCTTCACCGACCGGCGCGCCTACGACCTGATGACCGACGCCTTCGGGCCAGGCTCCAACGGCCCCCTCACGGTCGTCATCGACCAGACGTCCGTCCCCACCGCCCAGCGCTCCGCCCTCTCGGCCCAGGCGCAGAAGATCCTGAGCGCCGTCCCCGACGCGGCCACGGTCACCCCGCTGACGGCCACCGAGGACGGCGACGTCCTCGTCGGCACCGTCTACTCCACGCAGGCCCCGCAGGACGCCACCACCACGAACCTGACGAACCGGCTCGTTCACCACACCCTCCCCGACGCGGTCTCCGGCTACGACGCCAACGGCTACGTCACCGGCACCACGGCAGCCCAGGTCGACTTCCGCGACATCGTCGCCAGCCGGCTCCCCCTGATCATCGGCGTGGTCGTCGCGCTCGCCTTCCTGATCATCCTCGCCGTCTTCCGCGGCCTCCTCGTGGCCGTGAAGGCCGCCGTCCTCAACGTCCTGTCGATCACGGCCTCCTACGGTGTCGTCGTCGCCGTCTTCCAGTGGGGCTGGGGCGGCCCCGCGCTGGGCGTCCACGGCGACGTGCCCATCGAGAGCTATGTGCCGATGATGATGTTCGCGATCATCTTCGGCCTGAGCATGGACTACGAGATCTTCCTCCTGTCCCGCGTCCACGAGGCCTGGCTGCGCACCGGCGACGCCGAGGACTCCGTGGCCCACGCCCTGGAGATCACCGCCCGGGTCATCACCTGCGCGGCCCTGATCATGGTGAGCGTGTTCGCGGCGTTCATCGTCAGCGACAACATCGTGGTCAAGATGCTGGGCCTGGGCCTCGCGGTGAGCGTGCTGATCGACGCCACCGTCGTACGGCTGCTCATGGTGCCCGCCGTGATGACGCTGCTGGGCAGACACGCCTGGTGGACGCCGCGATGGCTGGACCGGCTGCTGCCGCACATCGACGCGGAGGGGGACGCCGAGCGGCTCAGCGCCCCTGCGGCCGCACCGGGGCGAGAACGAGCATCGTGACGTCGTCGCGGACGGCGGGGCAGTGGCGCCGGACGTCGTTCCACACACGGTCGGCCGTCGTCGCCGGGTCGGCGTCGGCGGCGAGGGAGGGCAGCCGGTCGAGAAGCGGATAGAAGACGCCGTCGGCGTCCCTGGCCTCCGAGACGCCGTCCGAGGCCAGAAAGAGGCGGTCGCCGGGGTGCAACGGCAGGACGAGAGCGGTCAGCGGGGCGTCCTCCATGAGGCCGAGCCCCAGCGGCGTCCACGGGACGGCGTCCACTTCCGTGGCCGTGCCGTCGCGCAGCAGCACCGGCGCCGGATGCCCGCAGACGACGATGCGCACGGCGTCCGCGCCCGGGGTGAACTCCAGCAGGACGGCCGTCGCGAACAGCTCCGCGTGCGCGACCCGCGCCGAGTCCACCGCCAGCCGCCGGTCCAGGCGGGCGGCCACCGCCTCCAGGGCCGGCTGGTCGAGCACCGCCTCCCGGAACGCGCCGAGCAGCGAGGCCACCGTGGCCACCGCCGCCAGCCCGTGCCCCTGCACATCGCCCAGCACCGCCCGCACCCCGTGGGCGCTCACGCGCACGTCGAAGAAGTCGCCGCCGACCAGCGTCCCGCGCTGCGCCGCCCGGTACAGACCCGCGCAGCGCACCGGACCGACCCGCTCGGGCACCGGCGGCACCAGCGCGTTCTGGGCGGCCTCGGCGATCGTGCGCTCGATGTCCAGCTGAAGGTCCCGGCGCCGGCGCACGAACGCCACGAACACGCTCAGCACGGCGACGAAACACACCGTCAGCACATCGGTCTGACCCGGCTGGTCGAGCTGGAACGCGGGCACGTTCAGCATCACCACCACGGCCGCGCCCAGCACCCCCGTCGCGACCGGACCGTAGGACAGCACGGCCAGCGGCGGGATCGCGCCCAGCACGAAGCCGAGGCCCAGCGGGTCGGGGCTGATCAGCGTGGCCACGCACACGCCCGCGATCAGGAGCAGCGGCAACGCCCGCACCCAGCCGGGCGGCGGCGCGCCCCGCAGCCAGCCCCGCCGGTCCCCGTCGCCTCGTCCCACACCCCCACGCTCCACCCCGGTACGGGCCGCCGCACGCCGAAAAACCGATGGACCTCGACCGCGAACCACCCCTACGGTGTGACCGCACGCCCGGAAACCCACGGAAGGAGGCGAGCGCCATGAAGTCCACACCCGTCCCGCGCTCCCACCCCGTGACCCCGGCGTGCCCCTTCTGACGGTCGTCCGACGCCCGGGAGCGCACCACGCCGTACGCGACCCGGAGGAATCCGTGACCGATCTGGTCATCCGCGCTCTCGACGAGAGCGACGTCCATCTGTTCGACACCCTGCCCGACCCGCTGCGCGCCGCCGAGGCGTTCGGCCATGTGCGGTACCGCCCGCAGTGGAAGCGCGTCGCCCTGCGCGACGGCCGGGTCGTCGCCCGCGCCGCCTGGTGGGGCGGGCCCGAGGACACCGAACCCCTCGCCGTCGAGTGGTTCGACTTCGCCCGAGGCGAGGAGGAGGCCGCCGCCGAACTCCTGCGCACCGCGCCCTGGCAGGTCGGCCTGGAACTGGTGATGCCCGGCGGCTGGCGCGCCGACCCCGTCATGCGGGCCGCCGCCGAGGCCCGGCACCGAGCGGCCCGCGCGGCCGGCCACACCCCGCTCGTGGAACGCTTCGTGTACCGATGGACCCCGCGGTGCGGGCTTCCCGAACGCCCCGGACGCCTGCGCTTCGCCCCCGAACCCGACGACGCCGTCTTCTTCGACGCCCTGCGCCGCATCCACTCCGACACCCTCGACGCCCATGCCCGCAGGGCCGTCGCGAAGGGCGGCCTCGACCTGGCCGCCCAGGAGGAGCTGGACTTCTTCCGCTGGTGCCCGTCCCCACGCGAGTGGTGGCAGATCGCCCGCACCCCCGACGGAGACCTGGCCGGCCTGCACATCCCGGCCCACAACCCCTCCGGCCCCTGCGTCGGCTTCATCGGCGTCCTGCCGGAACACCGGGGCCACGGCTACGCCTACGACCTGCTCGCCGAGTGCACCCACTATCTCGTCGACCGGGGCGCCGAGTTCATCGCCGGCGCGACCGACCAGGGCAACTTCCCCATGGCGGCCCATTTCACGAAGGCCGGCTACCCGGTGGTCCGGGAGCGGGTGAACTTCGAGCTCGGCTGAGAACCGAAATGCCGGACCCGGGTGACAGGCTGTCCTTCGGTGTGATCGGCCGCGGACGACGGAGGCGCGATGGGGTTCGACTCAGAGGTCTGGCGCGTGCACGGCGCCGACGGCCGGGAGGACATCGGCGAGATCGTCGTCGACGAGGCCGACTTCCCCTGGCTGTCGGGACACTTCACCGCCGGACCGGGCTACGCCGCCGTCGAGCCCCTGTTCACCCGGGAACTGGCGCTCCTGGAGGACGAGGACCGGCAGGAGTGGGAGGCCGTCGCGGCCGGGATACGCCGCCGGGTGTCGATGGTCTCGCCCCGGGGGCCGGTCCCCGAGTTCCTGCTGCACATCGAGGGGGACCGGGCCTGGTTCCGGTGGAGCGACGAACCCTTCGAGGACGACTGAGTCAGCGGGCCGCGTCCGTCAACAGGGCCTGTGCGTCGGCGAGTATCTCGGTGACGCGCAGACCGAAGGCGGCGTCGCAGGGGTGGGGGCGGCCGTCGCGGGCCGCGGCGAGGAGGGCGTCGGCGGCCCGGGTGAGAGCGGCGGCGGCGTCCGTGCCGGAGCGGGGGAGCCGGGTGACCCCGGACGTGCCGCGGAGCTCGACGCTCGCGTCCGTCGCCGCGGGCGGGGCCGTCAGGCTCAGCGTCAGGGTGCTGGAGGCGCCGGTGACATGGTCCAGGACCACGTGGACCGTGTCACCGGGGCCGTGGGCCGCCGCCGTCACCCGGCGGACCTCGCCGAGGACCGGCAGCAGCACGGACAGCGCATGCGGCCCCACGTCCCACAGGGCGCCCTTCTCCCCGCGCCAGGGCGTGGCGAACGGATGGCCGCTCTCACCGTGGAAGACGTCCCCCAGCCACTGGGCGTGTCCCGTGAACCACCCCGCGGTGTCCGCCTGTTCGGCGATCCAGTCGCCGGCCTCGGGCATGAACCGGGTGGTGAAGAAGACCACCGACGCGACCCGCGCCTCCCGCACGGCCCGCACCACGGCGCGCGCTCCCGCCGCCGTCGTGGCGACGGGCTTGTCGAGCAGCAGATGACGGCCCGCCCCGGCGGCCCGCACCGCGAGCTGCGCCTGGACGTCCGGCGGGAGCGCGACGGCCACCGCGTCCACGTCCGCGAACAGGGCGTCGACGTCGTCGTAGGGCCGGGTCCCGTGCCGGTCGGCCAGTTCCTTCGCGGCCTCGGGGCGCCGTCCCCACACCCCGACGAAGTCCAGCTGGTCGTGTGCCTGGAGGACGGGCGCGTGCACCATCTGGGCCCAGGGGCCGGTGCCGAGCAGACCGATGCGCATACCGCTGACTCTTCCTGCCGATGCCGAGTGGCCGAAGCCGGCCGTGGGCGAGCCTCGCACACCGGCGGCGTCCAGGACACCCCCGTCCGAGCCGCTCAGGCCGCCCGGGCGTCGTCCGTCCCCGCGCCCGGGGAAGCGCCCCGCACCAGCCGGAGATGCCGCCGCGGGGCGGCATGACGCCGCCTGTCCCCGGCTGGGGCGAACAGGCGGTCCTCGACCCGGTCCAGGAGCGCCAGCAGGACGGACAGCAGCGGCAACAGCAGTACGGCGACCCAGAGCACGGTTCTCTCCTCCTCAGGGGATGGGATGCCGGGTGCTCCGGATCGGGCCGTTGATGCGTGCCGGACGCCGTCAGGGGCGCGCCGGGGCCGCGAAACCCGTCAGCAGGGCGTCCGCCTGGGCCAGGCCGCTCTCCGCGGAGATCTCCCGGAGCGTCTGCGCGGCCCGGACCGTGGCGAACGTGAGCCGACCGGCGTCGGCCAGATACCCGTACACGGCGGGCCTCGGCAGGCTGTTGTACGACCAGTGCGCCGAGAAGTAGTAGCCGCCCGTGTCGTGCAGGACCACCACGTCCCCCTCGGCGAGCGCCGGCAGCGGCCGGTCGTGCGCCACGACGTCCCCGGCGAAACAGAGCGGCCCGGCGACGTCCTGCCGCACGAGGGGCGTCCGCTTGGGCGTTCCGTCCGGGCCGTACGCGGACACCCGCAGCGGCCAGGCCTGCGGCATGAGGACGGTACGGGTGGCGACCTGCCCGCCGACGTGCGTGAGGGCGACCCGCCGGCCGCCGGCGTCCTTGACGTACTCGACGAGCGCCGCCGTGAAGCCGTTCTTGGCGATCAGGGAGCGGCCGAACTCGGTGACCACCTGGTAGCGGCCGTCCAGCAGGGCCGGCTCCGCGGCGGTCAGCGCGGCGACGTAGTCGGCGTACGTGGGCGTGACCGTGTCGTCGGCGAAGTTCACCGGCAGTCCGCCGCCCAGGTCGAGGCTGGTCACCTGGCGGCGGCCGACGTGGTCGTTGATCTCCTCGGCGAGCCGGTGCGTCGCCGCGAGACCCTCCGCGATCAGGGACAGCGGGCAGCCCTGGGAGCCCACGTGCGCGTGCAGCCGGGTCAGCCACGGCCGCCGAGCGAACGCCTCGATCACCCGGGCCCGCGCCCCGGGATCGCGCAGCGCCACCCCGAACTTGGAGTGTGCGGTCGCCGTGCTCATCGCGCCGATGGACCCGCCGCCGACCTGGGGGTTGACCCGCAGTCCGAGCACCGAGGCGCAGTCCGCGGGGCGCAGCGCGTCGATCCGGTCGAGCTCGTCGAGGTTGTCCGCGTTGAGCGCGACCCCCAGGGCGAGGGCCTCCCCGATCTCCTGCCGGGCCTTGGCCGGCGAGTCCAGCACGATCCGCGCCGGCGCGAATCCCGCGTCCAGCGCCAGCCGCAGCTCCCCGGGGCTCGCCACCTCGCAGCCCATGCCGGCGTCGGCGAGCAGCCGCAGCACGGGCACCAGCGAACAGGCCTTGGCGGCGAAGGTGTGCAGGACGTCCGGCACGTGCGCGAACGCCTCGTGCAGGGCGGCGACGCTCTCGCGCACCCCCCGGACGTCGACGAAGCCGGCCACCGGCCGGTCCTCCCCGAGCAGCCCGTCCGTGACGGCCTGCCGGACGGCGAGCGCGACCCGCGAGTCGGCACCGGTGTGATGGTTCTCGGTGGGGAGCAGCACGTTCTGGTCTCCTTCGGACGAGGAAGGGGCGTCACCGAGTGGCGGTGACACGTCCAGACTCGCCCCCGCGCCACCCCTACGTCTTTGGGGTACCGCACAAAGTCAACCGGAACCTTCGTGTCCACGCACAAGGTCAATGTTCCGGCGGCCTCGTTGCCAGCCGCACCGCGAGGGTCAGCAGCAGCCGGGCGTCGGCATCGTCCAGATCCACGCCGTACCGCTCCCTGACCCGGCCCAGCCGGTAACGCAGCGTGTTGGGATGCACGACCAGCCGACGGGCCGCCTCCGCGACGTCGCCCCCGGCGTCGAGGTACGCCGCCAGGGTCCGCACGAGCTCGCCGCCCGCCGCGAGGTCGGTGCGGATCAGGTCGTGGACCGGCCCGCCGCCGGACTCCCACACCGGGCGCGCCGCGTCCAGGATCCGCAGCACCTCCAGCGCCGCGCCCGCCCCGGCCGCGTCGGCGTGCCGCGGCGGCCGGGGCCGTCCGGCGGCCGACGCCCGCGCCTCCCGCTCGCGCAGCGCCCGCACGACCAGCACCGCCCGCTCGTAGGACAGACAGGCCCGCTCCGGAGTGCCGACCGGACCGACGCCCAACCACACCGCCGCCGACCCCGGCAGCGAGGACACGACCGCGTCGAGATCGCGTACGACGCCCCGTACGGCGGCCTCGTGGTCCGCCGCCGAGGCGGCCCCGGTGAGCAGCAGCGCGAGCCGGTCGCCCTCGCGCATGATCCCGGTCCCCGGGCGGTGCGCGGAGACCTCCAGGACGAGGACGTCCAGGGCCCGGTCGTCGGCCGGTGCGCCCGGCTGCCGCTCGGCCACCACCACCGCGCACGGCGCGTCCGGGGACAGACCGAGCGACCAGGCGTGGGTGCGCCGGTCCCCGAGGCCCCGCAGCAGACCGCGCAGCGCGGCCTCCCGACGGTGCGCCGTGCCGCTCTCGCGCAGCCGCTCGCGCACCAGCAGCGGGGCGGCGAGCCCGGCGGCCGTCCGCAGGTACCGGGCGGCGTCCGGGGCGAGGGCGGCGTCGTCCGCGGCGGCCCAGATCGAACCGAGGACCTCGCGCCCGCTGCGCACGGCGACGACCAGGCGCTCCGGGTTGTCGCCGTCGGCGGGCCGGTGGATGACGTCCTCGGAGGTCCACAGCGCGCGCAGCAGCCCGCTGCGCCGCAGTTCGGCGACCCGCCAGTCGGGCACCCGGCCGCCGAGGATCACGGTCCGGCGCAGCGCGTCGGCGCCGGGGCCGGTGGCGGAGTGGGCCAGGACGCGCAACCGGGTGTCCTCGATGGTGATCGACCCCTTCACCTGCGCCGCGACCCGCGCCGCCAGGACGGCGAGGGAGGGCGCCGCCGGGCCCCCGAGCGCGTCGGCGTCCTCGCCGTCGCCGGCCCGGGCGTAGGACAGCGCCGACCGCAGCAGCGCGGCGGCCTCGGCCCAGTCGGCGCCCTCGGCGCGGGCGAGCAGCGCGATGCCGGACTCCCGGGCCGCCGCCACCGGCCCGGTGAGCGGCTCGCCCGCGTCGCCCGCGTCGCCCACCTCGCCCGCGGCCCCCTCGCGCGAGTCCCGCACCTCGCCCAGAACGACGGCGCAGGCGCCCCGCCGGGCGGCCTCCCGCACGGTCCCGGCGTCCGGGGCGGCGCCCACGGCCAGCAGCAGGACACCTTCGCCCTCCGCGGACCCCCGGTGCTGCGGACGCGGACCCAGATCGTCCAGACCGACGGCGATCCGCGTGACGACGGTGTCGGGCGCGGCGGGCGCGCACACCAGCCGCACCACGTCGCCGTCCTCGAAGGCCAGCAGGGACCGCAGGGTCGGCGTCTCCAGGCTCACCGGCCCGAGGATAGTTCGCCGCACGCGCACCCGCCCGCACCACGATTCAGCTCCCGTACTGCTGAATGCGTTCGGTTTCTTCCATTGGACCCACGGCCGACGCCGGGGCCAGGCTGGATGCGTCCGGTGTGCCGCAATCACCTTCCGGAACACCGGACTTCCCGCTTCCGCAGCACATTCGAGAGAGGTCACGCGTACATGGAGACCCGCCGCATCGGGGACGTGGACGTCAGCGCGATCGGCCTGGGCGCGATGCCCATGTCGATCGAGGGGCGGCCGGACGAGGCACGTTCCCTCGCCACCGTGCACGCCGCGCTGGACGCCGGCGTGACGCTGATCGACACCGCGGACGCCTACCACCTCCACGCCGACGAGGTCGGCCACAACGAGACCCTGATCGCCAAGGCCCTCGCCGGCCACGACCGGGGCGGCGACGTCCTGGTCGCCACCAAGGGCGGCCATCTGCGCCCCGGCGACGGCAGTTGGACCCTGGACGGCAGCCCCGCACACCTCAAGGCCGCCTGCGAGGCGTCGCTGCGCCGGCTCGGCGTGGAGGCCATCGGCCTGTACCAGTTCCACCGCCCCGACCCGCGGATCCCCTACGCGGACTCCGTCGGCGCGGTACGGGAACTGCTCGACGAGGGCAAGATCCGCGCGGCCGGCATCTCCAATGCGAACCCCGAGCAGATCCGGCAGGCGAACGACATCCTCGGCGGGCGGCTGGTCTCCGTGCAGAACCAGTTCTCCCCGGCCTTCCGCTCCAGCGAGCCCGAACTGCGCCTGTGCGACGAGCTCGGCATCGCCTTCCTGCCGTGGAGCCCGCTCGGCGGCATCTCCCGCGCCCGTGAACTGGGCTCCTCCTACGCCCCGTTCGCCCATGTCGCCGAGGCCCACGGCGTCAGCCCGCAGCGCGTGTGCCTGGCCTGGATGCTCGCCAAGTCGCCCGTCGTGGTGCCGATCCCGGGCGCGAGCCGTCCCGAGACGATCCTGGACTCGCTCGCCGCGCCGGACCTCCGCCTCACGGCCGACGAACTCGCGGAACTGGACGCCGTCGTCTGACACGGGCACCGGGAGGGCCGCTGGTACGGGCGGGATGGCCGGATCATGACCCCGGCGGGTGACATGACGGGCCGACAGGCATGAATCGCCCAGGTCCGGGCACACGCAGCGCAAAACAGAGAGAGGGGCGCTCGTGATCGTTCCGGACCCTAAGGTCGCCAGGACGTTGCTGACCCGGTACGCGACGCTGAAGATCGCTCAGGCGGAGAGGGAGAGGCCGCAGACGGCTCGTGAACTGCAGGACGTGACGTACACCTTGTGCGTGCTGATGGGCACGGCCGACGTCCGCGAGGCGGTGGCCGCGGCGGACACCCTGCTCGCGTCCGCGGCGCCGCCGCCGCCCGCCGAGGAGCTGCCCGTGAAGGACGGGGAGAGCGGACTGTCCCTGGCTGTCTGAGGACGGTCCGCGGCCGGACCCGGCGCGGCGGTGGCTCCCTGGAGCTCCCGCCGCGTCCGCGCGTCAGGAGGCGGTGGAGCCGCACCGGTCGGCGGGCCGGGCACCGCGCTCCGGGGACGACCCGGCGAGCCACTCCGCGATGGTGCGGGCGATGGGCTGGCCGGTGTCCACCTCCACGAAACCGAACTGCCCCGACTGGTTGCACTCCAGAAACCACCAGGTCCCGTCGGCGTCCTCGGCGAAGTCGAAGGCCCCGTACGCCAGTTCCGCCTCCCGCAGATACACCCGAACGGCCTCGCCGAGGCGCGGCGGGACGTCGACGGGACGCCACGGCGTGGTGGAGGGCGCGAAACGCACGTCCACCACGTCGGGGTCGCCGCCGGGGACCGTCTCCTTGCGGGCGGCCAGCAGGCGGTCGCCGACCGCGGTCAGCCGTATGTCGGCCCGCTTGGCCACCCGGCGTTGCAGCAGCGTCGGACCGTAGGCGACGGCGGCGAAGTCGGCGCCCGGGGGGACCCGGGTGGTGGGCACCGCACGGGGCGGATCCTGCGGATGCGCCCCGGACACCGGCTTGACCACCAGATCCGGGTAGCGGTCCGCGAACTCGCGCGCCGCCTGCGGGAACGTCGTGACGATCGTGGCCGGCACCGGCAGGCCGCTGCGCTGGGCGAGCCGCAGCTGCCAGGGCTTGTGCCGGGCGCGCAGGGACGCGTCCGGGTGGTTCATCCAGCGTGCCCCGGTACCGCGGAGCATGCCGTACAGCGCCTGCGAGGCCTCCTCCGTGAGCCACGCGGACGGCTGCGGCGCCCGGGCCGCCGCGGCGCCGGGCCTGCGGATCCACACCGACCGCAGCCCGTCGAGGCTCACCAGCCGTCCGGCGGACGACAGATGACCCCGAAACGCGCCGTGCACGTACTCGCCGGACAGCGCGACGGTATGGGTGAGGTCGGCGGGATCGAGCCGGACGACCGGGACGCCCGCGGCGTTCAGGTGCACGACCACCATGTCCGCCGTGACGTCCTCTTCACAGGTCAGAATGAGCACGGTCATGTTCGTCGGCCCGTGTTCAGTCGTCGAAGTGGGTCTTGGAGCCCGCCGTCGAGGTCGTGGTCCCGAGTTCTCTCAAAAGCGCGTGGTCACGAGCGGCGATCCGGCCGTCGAGAGTTACGTTCAACTGCATTGCGGGGTCATAGGCGTACGGAGTGCTGAACTCCAACTCGGCCGCAGGGCGTGCGTAGTTGAGCGTGAACGGTTGCATCGTCTCTCCCTCGTCGGTACTGCCTCGATCAAGCGGTGCCGCTGTGCGACGTCACTCGGGCCCGCTGCGTGGTGCTGGATTGGCGCGACCTTCAGTCACTTATACGAATCGAACGGGTGGTTGGTTTCCCTACTCTCCGTGATCATCGGGGAGTGGGGCCACCGAACAGGGCGCGGAGCAGGGGAGATCGGGTCGAGCGGGCGTGAAAACGTCTTCCGGAGCGGTCAGTCGGGGACGTGCTCAGGGGCGTGGTCGGGGGCTCGATCGGGTGCATGGCGCAGGGAACGCAGCGCCAGCAGGAGGACGCCGATGTCGTCGAGGTACACGGGGTCCGGCAGGAGGTCGGTCGGGAGCACGAAATACAGGACCGCACCCCAGAACACCCAGCGCGGGCCGGTGGGAAGCCCCGCCCGCCTCAGGTTCCTGCGGGTGCGGACCAGCCGCACCAGTACCGCGGCCGCCACGGCGAGCAGAGCCGCGGCCGAGACCGCCGCGACGACGACGAGCGTGGTTGGCGCATCCACGGGCCCTCCCAGGTGGTCCGTCGCGCGGCGTCTGCTCTCTTTGTCGTTCTCTGTCCGGACCCGGTCCTGGGGTCCTGTCTGTCGATTTCCCCGCTTTCGGTTTCCGAATTCCCGTTTCCGGCGGGATTACCGCATGGGACGTAGCTCACACGAGCACCATCGCACCACTACTCACTGTCACACCACCGGGAGTGGGGCGCCCCCTCTGGGAGGACGTGCCAGAGCCGGCCTCAGCGGTCGCCCGGCCCCGGTTCGTCGGCGTCTGGGGTGTCGGTCTCGTGCCGCTCGGGAGGGCCGTCCGGTGCGGGGGAGCCGTCCGGTGCGGTAGAGGCGGGCGTCGACGACAGCGGGCGCAGGCTCTTGGTCGACTCCCTGAGGCGCTCCAGGGTCCGGCCGAGCTGCTGGAAGGGGGAGCCGCTCTTCCTGGCCGGCGCCGGACGCGGTTCGCCGGCCTCGGCGGCGGCCTCCCGGTACGCGGCCAGCGCCTCGTGGGCGTGTTCGGCGGCCTCCCGGTACAGGTCGCGGGACTCCGTCATCGCCTCCAGCGCCTCCTTGTACATCGCCACGAGCCGGCGTTCGCGCGCGAGCTCCTCCTCCAAAGTCAGCAGCTGCCACTGCTCCCGCAGCACGGTGAGCGCGGCGTCGCCGCCCTCCGGCAGCGGCTTGGGCAGGGCGGCGAAGCGCCGTACCGCGTCCAGGAGTTCGGTGGGATGCGTGCCGTCGAGGAACACACTGCGCACCGAGAAGCCGGCGGCGTCGTAGTCGGCCGGAGCGGGAGCGCCGGGCAGTACCAGCGCACCGCCGCGCGGCACCTCCACCCCGGACTCCTTGAGCGCCCAGTTCACGGTACGCAGCTGGTGCGGGGCCGCCCGGTGCTCGATCACCCGGTGGTGCAGGCCGGGCGGCAGCAGCGGAACCAGTGACCGGCGGCCCTGCTCGGTGGGCGTCATCGCCTCGTGGACGACGACGTGGACGGCCCAGGTGTCGCGCACGGCGTTGCGGAGCTTCCGCCGCAGTTCCTTCTCGTCGGCCGGCAGCGGGTTGGTGTCGAGGAAGCGCTCGCCCGCCACGGTCTCGTGCCCCCACGCGGTGTCCGCCTCCCAGGGCCAGAACAGGCCGGCGGGCGAGGGCCACCGCAGGTCCCACGGCCGCTCCGCCTCCGCCGTCAGTGTCCACTCCTGGCCGCGGCCCGACCACTCGCCGAGGGTGAGCCGGGCACGGACGGTGACCTCCTCCGCCACCGGCCACCGGGCTTCGAAGGCCGTCTCCCCCTCGGGGGTGTCGGCGTCGGGCAGCTCCATGAAGTCCTGGACGGTCCCGGCGTCCTTGAGCGCCTGGAGGTGGTCGCGCAGGACGTCCGGCGCGGCGGGGCCGGTGTGACGGCCACGGGTCTGCCACACCGTGGAGGGAGTCGTGGGCGCAGCGGTCGCGGAGATGTGCATGAGTCCATTCGTGAGGGCGGGCGACGAGACGAAGGCGTACGCAGGCCAGTATCGCGCGCCGCGGGGCGTGGGCGATCAAGCGGGTCGGTGACGCGGGTGTCCGAAGGCACCCCGTCGGGGCGCGCCTTCCCCACCGGGACACCGGTCACGCGTGCGGAGGGGCGCGGGGTGTGGGTCGCTCGTACGGGGTGTGCGCCGTTCACCACGGCAAGCGCCCCCGCACTCATGGGCTCGACGGGGGCCGGGACCCCAGAATCGGAGGCGGACAGGGCTCGCCCACCATCCGCGTCGGGGCGAGCCCTGCCCGCGTGCCCGAAGCGCCCGCCCCGGCACGCCGGGGAACACCAGGTCCATCATCTGCCGGTCGTCGAGGCCTTCCTGCGCGGCCGGTTCGGCGCAGGTGGCGTCGGGCAGCCGGGAGTCGCGGTCGAGTTCGTCAACGGTCGCTGTGAAGCCCTGGCCGCAGTCGGGGGTCGACGTGGATCTTGGGGCCGGGGCCGGCGCCGGGCGGGCGGTGGCCGGCGAGCACGGGGCCGGCCCCGTCGAGGCTCACGGTGGCGGCGACGAGCGGCCTGGGGTCGACCGTCCCGTCGGCGTAGGCCCGGATGGTCGCGTCGAGGCCGGGGGAGGCGGACAGCACGCCCACGGCCCGCACGTCCTTCAGAGCCAGCGTGCGGGTGTCGATCCTGCTGGGCTCGCCGGCCAGCCCGATGTACACCACACGGCCGCCCGGCTCCACCAACTGCAGGGCGACGTCCGGCAGATGGGCGGCGTTCGAGGCGTCGACGACGGCGTCGAACGGCACATCGGGAAGGCAACCCTCCGTCCACACATGCTCGAAGCCCAGGCCGCGGGCGAAGGCGAGGGAGTCGGCGGTGACGCCCATCAGGTGGACCTCCGTGCCGGCGGCTCGGAGGAACATCGCGACCAGCAGCCCGATCGTCCCGGGGCCCAGGACCAGCGCACGGTCCCCCGGCTGCCGCGCGGCGGCCCGGGCGGCGCGCAGGGCGTTGCCGCCCGGCTCGACGAGTGCACCGAGCACCGCGTCCACGGAGTCGGGCAGGGCGTGCAACGAGGAAGCCGGCACCGCCAGTTGATCCGCCAGCGCACCGGCCTGGCCGCCCCGGATGCCGACCTCCTTCCGCTCCTCGCAGACGTGCTGGTGACCCCGCAGACAGCGGCGGCAGCCGCCGCAGCCGAGCATGGTGTCGCCCATGACGCGCCGGCCGAGCCAGCCGGGGTCGACCCCGTCACCCAGCGCCGCCACCCGGCCGGCCCACTCGTGGCCCGGCCGCATCGGGTAGGAGGAGTGGCCCTGGTGGAGATAGGCCATCGCGCCGGTGAAGAACTCCACGTCGGTGCCGCAGACGCCGACCCGCTCGACGTCGACGACGACCTCGCCGGGGCCGGCCGTCGGCGCCGGGAGCTCCTGGACCTCGTACTCACCGGGACGGGTCAGCACGAAGGCGCGCAGGGAACGGCTGCTCACCTCGGCGCGACCACGCGCTGGCGCTGGGCGCCGAGGCCCTGGATGCCCAGCTCCATGACGTCGCCCGGCCGGAGATACACGGGCGGGGTGAGGCCCATGCCGACGCCGGGCGGGGTGCCGGTGTTGATCAGGTCGCCGGGCTCCAGGACCAGGAACTGGCTCAGGTAGTGCACGATGAAATACGGGTCGAAGATCATCGTTTTGGTGTTGCCGGTCTGGCGGCGGACGCCGTTGACGTCCAGCCACATGTCCAGCGCGAGGACGTCGTCCATCTCATCGGCGGTGGCCAGCCACGGGCCGGCGGGGTTGAAGGTCTCGGCGGACTTGCCCTTGGCCCACTGACCGCCGCGCTCCAACTGGAAGGCGCGCTCGCTTACGTCGTTGACGACGACATACCCGGCGATGGCGTCGCGGGCCTCGTCCACCGAGTCGAGGTAGCTGGTGCGGCGGCCGATGACGATGCCGAGCTCGACCTCCCAGTCGGTCTTGGCGGAGCCGCGCGGGATGCGAACGTCGTCGTGCGGGCCGATCAGGGTGTTGGGGGACTTGGTGAACAGGATCGGCTCGTCGGGGACGGGCATGCCGCTCTCGGCCGCGTGGTCGCGGTAGTTGAGCCCGATGCAGAGGATCTGGTGCGGGCGTGCGACGGGTGCGCCGACGCGCTCTCCGGCGAAGCGGGACACGCGGCCCGCCGCCGCGCGCTCGGCGACGACGGGGCGGACCCGGTCGACGCCCTCCGAGCCGAAGAACGCCTCGTCGAAGTCCGTGACGACGTCGGAGAGGTCGACGTACGTCTCGTCGTCGATGCGGGCAACGGGCTTCTCGGCGCCGGGGGCGCCGATGCGCATGAGGTACACGGGGGCTTTCTCCAGGGTGCGGTCGTCTGCGGGCTGGGGGTTCAGGCGTGGGGTCGGCCCAAAGGTCCGAGCAGGTCGCGGATCTCGTCGAGCGCGTCGACCAGGGTGGCCAGCGGCGTCCGGTAGGCCAGCGCGCTGATGCTGAGGGCGCCGGAGGGCGTCGTCGGGGAGGTCAGGTACACCGGCAGGGCAAGGCAGTTGACGCCCGTCTCGTTCTCCTGGTCGTCGACGCCGTAGCCCCGTTCGAGCGTGGCTGCCAGCTCGTGGTGGAGGTCGGCGGCCGCGCAGAGCGTCCGTGGCGTCCGGCGCTCCGGCGGCGAGCCGCCCATCCATGCCTCGACGTCAGCGGGCGAGCTCAACCGCCGGCTGAGGAGGAGTTTGCCGACGGCGGTGGCGTGGGCCGGGTTGCGGCCGCCGATCGTCGACGTCAGCCGGACGGCGCCGCTGGGCGGGTCGACCTTGGCGCGGTAGACGACCTCATGGCCGTCGAGTACCGCGTAGTGCGCGGTCTCGCCGAACCGGTGGGCCAGTGCGACCAGCACGGGACGGACCCGGACATGCTCGGGACGGGCCTCGTGATGAGCGAACGCCATGCGCAGGAACTCGTCCCCCAGGACATAGCGCCCGTGGGCGTCCTGCTCGGCCAGTCCGGCCCGGCGCAGCGCGCCCAGCGCCCGGTGCACGGTCGGCTTGGGACTGCCCATCACCCGGGTCAGCTCCTCGAGCCCCACCCCTTCGGAATACCGTGCGAGCTCCTTGAGGACCGCGAGCACCCGGTCCGAGCCCACCAGGCGGCCGCCCTCGGTCCCCGGTGCGCCGTGCTCGCCGGGGTCTGTCGATCCGTCGGACGTCTGCGTAGGCTTCATCGCGTTCCGAACAGTAGACCGACGTACCGACTATTGGAAGGGGCATCGTGAAGCTCCGCAGCGCACAGTGGTACGCGGGTCAGGACCGCAACGCCTACATCCACCGGGCGTGGATGCGACGAGGTGTGCCGGGCGACGCCTTCACCGGCCGCCCGCAGATCGCCATCGCCAACACCGCGTCCGACCTGACGCCTTGCAACGCGCATCTGAACGAGGTCGCGGCCTCCGTGCGCAACGGCGTCTACGAGGCGGGCGGGATCCCGCTGGACCTGCCCGTGGTGTCGCTCGGCGAGACACAGGTGCGGCCCACCGCGATGCTCTGGCGCAACATGGCGGCGATGGCCACGGAGGAGATGCTGCGGGCCAACCCCGTCGACGGAGTGGTCCTGCTGGGCGGCTGCGACAAGACCATCCCGTCGCTGCTGATGGCGGCCGCCTCGGTGGACCTGCCCGCCGTCGTGGTGCCCGGCGGTCCGATGCTCACCGGCACCTTCCGCGGCGCCCCGCTGGGCTGCGGCACCGACGTGTGGCGGCTGTCGGAGGAGGTCCGGGCCGGCACGCTCTCCCAGGAGCAGTTCGCCCGCTCCGAGTCGGCGATGATCCGCAGCCGCGGGCACTGCAACACGATGGGCACGGCTTCGACGATGGCGCTGGTGGCGGAGGCGCTGGGCACGGTACTCCCCGGCGTGGCCGGGACCCCCGCGCCGGACAGCCGGCTGCTGGAGGCCGCGCACCGCACCGGCCGGCTGGCGGTGGACATGGTGGGCGCCGACCGGCGGCCGGGAACCTTCCTGACCAAGGCGTCCTTTCACAACGCGATCGTCGCGCTGGCCGCCATCGGCGGCTCCACCAACGCAGTCGTCCATCTCCTGGCGATCGCCGGCCGGTCGGGCATCGCCCTCACGCTGGACGACTTCGACCGGATCGGCTCCCGCGTGCCCGTCCTCGTGGACCTCCAGCCGGCCGGCCGCTTCCTCATGGAGGACTTCCACCGCGCCGGCGGCCTGCTCGCCGTCCTGCGCGAGGTACGCGACCTGCTCGACCCCGACGCGCTGACCGTGACCGGCGCGCCACTCCTCGACTCTCTCGACGACGCCCCCATCTGGGACACCGACGTCATCCGCACCCGCGCCGAGCCGCTGGTCGCCGAGGGCGGCATCGCCGTCCTGCGCGGCAACCTCGCCCCGGACGGCGCGCTCATCAAACCGGCGGCGGCCTCCGCGCACCTGCTGCGCCACCGGGGCCGGGCCGTCGTCTTCGACTCCATCGAGGACTTCCACGCCCGCGTCGACGACCCCGGACTCGACGTGGACGCCGACTCGGTGCTCGTCCTGCGCGGCTGCGGCCCCAAGGGCTACCCGGGCATGCCCGAGGTGGCGAACATGCCACTGCCGAAGAAGCTGCTCGAACAAGGCGTCCGCGACATGGTCCGGGTCTGTGACGGCCGGATGAGCGGCACCGCCTACGGGACCGTGGTCCTGCACGTGGCCCCGGAAGCCGCGGCCGGCGGACCCCTCGCGCTGGTGCGGACCGGCGACTTCATCACCCTCGACGTAGAAGCCCGCCGCATCGACGTCGACGTACCCGCCGACGAACTCGCCCGCAGGACCCCCGACGAGGCCACCCTCACCGGCTTCGCCCGCCCCCGGCGTGGCTGGGAGCGGCTCTACGTGGACCACGTCCTGCAGGCCGACACCGGCGCCGACCTCGACTTTCTCGTCGGCTCGAGCGGGTCCGAGGTGAGCCGCGAGTCGCACTGACCGCGGGCCGGGGGCCGGGGGCCGTCAAGACGATCGCGCGTTCACGGCGGCCGGATGCCCAGGCCGTCTGATCCCCGGCGCCGGCGGCACGGTGGGCCTGCCGCGCCGGATCGGCCGCAGGCGGACCCTGTTCCTGGTCCTCGACGGCCGGACCGTCGCCGTCGACGCGCCCTGGTCCGGGGGCTGGTGGACCGCATCGAGGAGTGAGCCGTCGCGCCGCGCGCCTCAGGCCCCGGTGTCGGTGGAGTCGAGGTGTTCTCTCAGCCACTGTTCGGTGCTGCTCACGTGCAGCAGGGCGGCGGCCTGGCTGAGGGCGGTGTCGCGGCGGGACAGGGCCCGGAAGATCGCCTCGTGCTCGGCGAGGGTCCGGCCCGCCGCGTGGGTGTCGACCAGGCCGCGCCAGATGCGGGCGCGCAGGGTGCGACCGGAGACGCCTTCCAGGAGGGTGAGCAGGCTCTCGTTGCCGGTGGCGGAGACGACGGCGCGGTGGAAGGCCGCGTCGTGGGCGTTGAGCCGCTCGACGTCGTCGCGGGCCTCGCGCATGGCGTCCAGATGCTGCTTCACCTCGGCCAGCTGGGCGTCGGTGATCCGCGTGGCCGCGAGTGCGGTGGCCACCGGTTCGAGGAGCCGTCGTACCTCCATCAGGTCCAGCAGCGCCGCCGAGTCGCCCTGGAGCAGCTCCACGGCACCGCCGAGACCCTCCAGGAGCAGGCTCGGCTGCAGGCTGGTCACATAGGTGCCGTCGCCCCGGCGGACCTCCAGGACCCGGGCGACGGACAACGCCTTGACCGCTTCCCGGGCGAGGTTGCGGGACAGCCCCAGCTGGCCGGCCAGCTCCTGTTCCGGGGGCAGCTTCGAGCCCGGTGGGAGAGCACCGGTCCGGATCAACTCACGGATCTGCTCTATGGCCTTGTCGGTCAGAGACACCGCGAACTCCTTCCGTCAGTGTCCTCGGCGGACACGTCCGACCTGATCAGCCTCCGGGCACGAAGGTCGTCCCAGAGTCCTTCGGGGATGTGCCGACGGTGGAGTTCCACGTTGCGTGTGACCTGTTCCGGATGCCGCATACCCAGGGTGACGTTGATGATAGTGGGGTGCGCGAGCGGGAAGGCGATCGCCGCGGCGGGAAGCGTCGTACCGTGCGCCTCGCAGACCTCGGCGATCGCCCGGGCACGCTCGACCAAATCCTTCGGGGCGTCCTGGTAGTCGTACTTCATGCCCGCGGCGGGCCGCTCGCGGGAAAGCAGCCCCGAATTGAACACACCGACCGCCACCACGCTCTTTCCCAGCTCCTGCGCGGCCGGCAGGACGTCGTCCAGAGCCGACTGGTCCAGCAGCGTATAGCGCCCGGCCAGCATCACCACGTCGGCGGCGGTCTCGCGGAGGAAACGGGCGAGCATGGCCGACTGGTTCATACCGGCGCCGATCGCCCCGATCACCTTCTGGTCGCGCAGTTCCGCCAGCGCCGGCATGGCCTCCTCGGCGGCCTGCCTCCAGTGCTCGTCGGGGTCGTGCAGATAGACCACGTCCAGGCGGTCCAGGCCGGTGCGCTCCAGCGTCGCCTCGATGGAGCGCAGTACGCCGTCCCGGCTGAAGTCCCACTCCCTGCGCAGATCGTCCCGTACGACGAAGCCCTCGCTGTCGACCCCACTCGGCCGTTCGTTGGGGACGAGCAGACGGCCCACCTTGGAGGAGACGACGTACGTGTCCCGAGGGCGGTCCCGCAGCGCCGCTCCCAGGCGGCGCTCGGACAGGCCGAGACCGTAGTGCGGCGCCGTGTCGAAGTACCGGATGCCGGACTCCCAGGCGGCTTCCACCGTGGCCGCCGCCTCGTGGGGCGGGGTGATCCGGTACAGGTTGCCGATCACGGAGGCGCCGAAACCGAGCTCGGTGAGTGCGACCGAGGTGTGGGCGATCTTCCGGTTGCGCAAGGGGAGCTCCTCGAAGGTGCGGTTCGTCGGGCCGGCTGCCGGCGGGATCAACGTCTGACGGCGGCGGAGCCGCCCGCCATGAGGGCCTCGACCTCGGCGAGCGAGGCCATGGAGACGTCTCCGGGCGTGGTCATGGTGAGCGCCCCGTGAGCGGTGCCGTAGGCGAGCGCGCGGCGCAGATCCGCTGCCCCGACGTCGGCGCCGCCCCGCCCGGCGCCGGTCAGCAGCCCGTAGATCAGTCCGGCCGCGAAGCCGTCGCCGGAACCGACCCGGTCCAGAACGTGCAGGCCGGGCATCTCGGGGCCGCCGACGAAGCCGCTCGCCGCCGACCACGCGGCGGAGGACCAGTCGTTCACCCCGGCCGAGGGGACATTGCGCAGCGGGGTCGCCAGCACCTTGGCCTCGGGCACCAGGGCGGCCACTTCGGCGAGCGCGTCCGGCACCTCGGCGGCCGGGACGGGCGAGCCGCCCGGACGCTTCCCGGCCAGGCCCAGCGCGCCCACCACGACGTCGGCGTGGCGGGCGAGCCGCAGATCGGTCTCGCGCGCCCGGTCGGCGCCGCCCCGGCCGGCCCACAGACTTGGGCGGAAGTTGGGGTCGTAGGAGACCGTCACGCCGTGGCGGCGGCCGGCCGCCATGGCCTCCTCCGCGACGTCGGCGGTGGTCTCCGACAGGCCGGCGAAGATGCCGCCGGTGTGGAACCAGCGCGGGCCCGACACGAACAGCGCGTCCCAGTCGACGTCCCCCGCGCGCAGCTGGGACACCGCCGTGTTCGCACGGTCGCTGACGCCCAGCGCGCCCCGGATGCCGAAGCCGCGCTCGACGAAGTTCAGGCCGTTGCGCGCGGTGCGGCCCGCGCCGTCCGCGGACACCCAGCGGAGGAGGGACGTGTCGACGCCGCCCTGCAGAATGAGGTCCTCGACGAGCCGCCCGACCGCGTTGTCGGCCAGCGCCGTGACGACCGCCGTGCGCAGTCCGAAACAGCGGCGCAGGCCGCGTACGACGTTGTACTCGCCGCCGCCCTCCCAGACCTGGAAGGAGCGCGCCGTGCGGATCCGCCCCTCGCCCGGGTCGAAGCGGAGCATCACCTCACCGAGGGCGACCACGTCGGTCACGTCCGTCACGTCGAACTCCTCTCCCACGTCGTACTCCTCTCCACGGCCTCGGCGGTCAGCCGCCGGATCTCCGGGTACGCCGCACGGTCCAGATGGGCGGGGGTGGCCATCCAGCTGCCGCCCACGGCGAGGACCGCGGGGTGACCGAGGTAGTCGCCCAGGCGGTCGGCGCCGATGCCGCCGGTCGGCACGAACTGCGCCCCGGGGAACGGCGCGGCGAGCGCCTGGAGGGTCCGCAGGCCGCCCAGGGGCTCGGCGGGAAACAGCTTCACGGTGTCGACACCGGCCCGCAGGCACCGCATCAGCTCGGTGGCGGTGGCGATGCCCGGCACCACGGGAACGCCCAACTCCCGGCAGGCGGCGACGACTTGCTCGTCGAAGCCGGGGGAGACGACGAAGCGGGCGCCGGCCGCCACCGCGCGCTCCGCCTGCTCGGCGGTGAGTACGGTGCCGGCGCCGACGACCAGCCCGCCGTGCGCCGCCATCGCCCGCACCGCCTGCTCGGCGGCCGGGGTGCGGAAGGTGACCTCGGCGCACCGGGCGCCGCCCGCCGCGAGCGCCTCGGCGAGCGGGCCGGCGGTCGCGGCGGACGGGACGGTGAGCACCGGCATGACTCGGGCGCCGGACAGCACGGAGGCGAGGTCGGCGGTCATCTGCCGAGCCAGCCGCCGTCGACGGGCAGGACGGTGCCGTGGATGTAGGCGGCCGCGTCCGAGGCCAGGAACACGGCGGCCCCCGCGAGGTCGTCGGCGCCGCCCCAGCGTCCGGCCGGAATGCGCTCCAGGATGGCCTTACTGCGCACCGGATCGTCTCGCAGGGCCTGGGTGTTGTCGGTGGCGATATAGCCGGGGGCGATGGCGTTGACGTTGACGCCGTGCGCCGCCCATTCGTTGGCCAGCGCCTTGGTCAGTCCGGTGACGCCGTGCTTGGCGGCGGTGTAGCCGGGGACGTTGATGCCGCCCTGGAAGCTGAGCAGCGACGCCGTGAAGATGATCTTCCCTTGGCCGCGGGCCACCATCGCCGCGCCGACGGCCCGGGTCAGCGCGAACTGCGCGTTGAGATTGACCTGGAGCACCAACTCCCAGTCTGCATCAGGGTGTTCGGCGGCGGGGGCGCGGCGGATGGTGCCCGCGTTGTTCACCAGGATGTCCACCGGCCGCTCCCGCCCCGCGAGGTCCTCCCCCAGGGCCCGTACCGCCTCGGCGTCTGCGAAGTCGGCGCGGATCGCCTCAAAGGCGCGCCCCGCGGCGACGACGTCCTTCTCGACGTCGCTGCCCGACGCCTCGAGAGAGGCACTGACGCCGATGACGTCCGCGCCGGCCTCGGCGAGGGCGCGGGCGACGGCCCGGCCGATGCCGCGCCGCGCGCCGGTGACGACGGCCAGCCTGCCCGTCAGATCGAAGACGTTCATACGGCGGCTCCTTCGGCCTCGTCCGTGCAGTCCACCAGGATCTTCATCACGTCGCCGCCCGCCTCCAGCGCCTCGAACGCCGCGGGCGCCTCGGTGAGCGGCACCACCTTGCTGATCAGCCGCTCGGCGGGGATCGTGCCGTCCGCCACCAGAGCGACGGCCCGCTCGAAGTCGGAGCGGTCGTACAGCCGGGCTCCCACGAGCGTCAGCTCGCGCCAGAAGAAGCGGTGCAGGTTGATCTCGCGGGGCTTGGGGTGGATGGCGACCAGGCAGAGCCGGCCGCGAACGCCGAGTACGTCGACGGCGGTGTTCACGCCGCCGGCGGCGCCGGAGACCTCGAAGGCGACGTCGGCACCCGCGTCGGCGGTCCACTCTCCCACCAGGGCGGTCACGTCGGTGGCGGCCGGGTCCCAGGTGGTCAGGCCCTGTTCCTCGGCGAGCAGCCGCCGGTGGGCGTTGAGTTCCACCACGCGCACCTCGGCACCGGCGGCCCGGGCGACCAGAGCGATGAGGACGCCGACGGGTCCGCCGCCGACCACGACGACCTTCTCGCCCTCTGCGACGGCGGCGCGACGGACGTCGTGCACCGCGACCGCGGTGGGTTCGACGAGGGCGGCCTGGTCCAGCGGGAGGCTGGCGGGCAGGCGGATGAGGGCGGAGGCCGGGACGGTCCAGCGCTGCTGCATCGCGCCGGGGGAGTCGATGCCGATGAAGTCGAGGTGCTGGCAGATATGCCGGTGACCGGCCCGGCAGGCGGGGCAGGTGTCGTCCCACCGCAGGGGCATCACGGTGACCGCGTCGCCGGGCTGCCAGCCCTCCACGCCGACTCCGACGCGGACGACACGGCCGGACATCTCGTGTCCCAGTACTGCGGGCGTGCTGACCCGGGCGTCCATGTCGCCGTGGAAGATGTGCAGGTCGGTGCCGCAGATGCCGACGTAGGCGGGGGCGAGTTCCACCTCGCCGGGGCCTGGCTCCAAGCTGTCTGCGGGCGCGGTGTCCAGGGTGCGGGCGGACGTGTATCGGACGGCGAGTGTCATCGTGTTCTCAGGGTCCCTTCAGCGCGGACGCCGATGGTCAGCAGCAGGTTGGCGTAGGTACGGATGTCGGCGGTGACGACGGCCAGCGCCAGGTCGGGGGAGCGGGCGGCGTCGTAGAACTCGAAGCGGCCGAGCGTCTCGACGGGGATGGGCGCCAGCAGGGAGCGGTACTCGGCGATGGCCGGCGGCTCCGGTTCGCCCTCGGGCGGCACCATCACCTGCGCCGACTCGACGGGCACGGCGCGCAGCAGCACGTCGAGGACGGTGGTCACGTCCAAGGTGCCCGGCGCCAGGTTGAGGTGGACGGTTCTGGCTCGTTCGCCAGTGGCGGTGCCGGCGGGGTAGTGGCCGTCGGCGAGCAGGACGCGGGCGCCGTGCCCGGCTCCGGCGAGCGCTTCGAGGATGCCGGGGTGGAGCAGCTCGGTCAGCAGCACTGCGTTCTCTCCTTACTTCTCGGACAGCCGGTAGAAGGCGGTCGCCGTGTCGCAGAGCACCGCCTGCTTCTCGTGCGGGGAGCAGGCGTTCAGCAGTTCCTCGACGGTGGCGGCCCAGCGGTTCCAGCCGCCGGCGAGGACACAGACGGGCCAGTCGGAGCCGAACATCAGCCGGTCGGGGCCGAAGGCGGCCAGCAGGGTGTTCCAGACCGGGCGGATGTCGTCGAGGGTCCACTCGTGGTGGTCGGCCTCGGTGATCAGTCCCGAGACCTTGCACCGGACCTGGGGACAGCCGGCCAGGACATGCACGTTCCGTGCCCAGTCGGAGATCGTGTGGTGGCCGATGGGAGGCTTTCCCGCGTGGTCCAGGACCAGCGGGAGGTCCGGGAAGCGCTGGGCGAGACGGATCGCCTGGGGGAACTGGTGGCTGCGGATGAGCACGTCGTAGCCGAGATCTCTGTCCTGTACGGCGCGTAGACCCCGCTCGACGGCCGGCTGCTGCAGCCACTCCGCATCGGACTCACCCTGCACGACGTGGCGCAGGGCCCGCAGATACCCGCCTGAAGGCCGGGCGCGCAGTTCGTCGAGTACGTCCCCGACATCGGGCGCGGTCAGCTCCACCCAGCCGACGACCGCGCCGACCATCGGGTCCTGGTCGGCGAGGTCCAGCAACTCCTCCGTCTCGGGGACGGACGCCACGCACTGGACGAGCACCGTACGCGTCAGCCGCCGTCCGGCGACGGGCCGGGTCGCGGCCCGTCGCAGCTCCTCGACGCCGTAGCTGCGACGGATCGGTTCGTGGCCGGGTTCGTCGAGCCATGGCTGGGGGCGCCGGTCCAGGTCCCACACGTGGTGGTGGGCGTCGATCAGGGGCAGCGGCTCAGACACGGGCCGCCCAGACGGGGCCGTCGGGGTAGGTGTACTCCTTCAGGGATTCGGGGTGCATCTGCGCGCTCAGTCCGGGGAGGGTGGGCGCGAGGTAGTGGCCGTCGGTGACGTGCACCGGGTCGACGAAGTGCTCGTGCAGGTGGTCGACGTATTCGATGACCCGGTCCTCGATGGTGCCGGAGACGGCGACGTAGTCGAGCATCGACAGGTGCTGCACCATCTCGCACAGGCCGACGCCGCCGGCGTGCGGGCAGACCGGGACGCCGAACTTCGCGGCGAGCAGCAGGATGGCGAGGTTCTCGTTGACGCCGCCGACGCGAGCCGCGTCGATCTGCACGATGTCCACCGCGCGGGCCTGCAACAGCTGCTTGAAGACGACGCGGTTGGCCACGTGCTCGCCGGTGGCGACCTTGATGGGGGCCACGGCCTTGCGGACGGCGGCGTGGCCGAGGATGTCGTCGGGGGAGGTGGGCTCCTCGATCCAGTACGGGTCGTAGGGAGCCAGGGCCTGCATCCAGTCGATGGCGGGCTGGACGTCCCATCTCTGGTTGGCGTCGACGGCGATGCGGATGTCGGGGCCGACGGTCTCGCGGGCGGTGCGCATGCGCCGTACGTCGTCCTCCAGGTCCGCGCCGACCTTCAGCTTGATCTGGGTGAAGCCGTCCGCGACGGCCTCGCGGGCCAGGCGGGCCAGCTTCTCGTCGGAGTAGCCGAGCCAGCCGGGGGTGGTGGTGTAGGCGGGGTAACCGCGCTCCAGGAGGCGGGCGGTGCGCTCCGCGCGGCCCGGTTCGGCGCGCTTGAGGATCTCCAGGGCCTCCTCGGGGGTGAGGGCGTCGCTCAGCCAGCGGAAGTCGACCTGGGCGACCAGTTCCTCGGGTGACATGTCGGCCAGGAAGCGCCAGACGGGCTTGCCCGCCCGCTTGGCGGCGAGGTCCCAGGCGGCGTTGACGACGGCGCCGGTCGCCATGTGGATGGCGCCCTTCTCCGGCCCGAGCCAGCGCAGTTGGGGATCGTGGACCAGGGTGCGGGAGAACGCTCCGAGGTCGGAGCAGACCTCCTCGACCGACAGGCCCACCACATGCGGGGCCAGGGTCGCGATGGCGGCGGCCTGCGCGTCGTTGCCCCGCCCGGTGGTGAAGGCCAGGGCGTGGCCCTCCAGCCCGTCACCGGCGTCGGTGCGCAGGACGACATAGGCGGCCGAGTAGTCGGGCTCGGGGTTCATGGCGTCCGAGCCGTCGAGATGTTCGGAGGTGGGGAACCGCACGTCCAGGACGTCCAGGGCGGTGATGCGGGCGGATGAGGGCGCGGTGGAGGACATGGCGGCAACTCCTGTGAGGGCAAGGGGAACCCGGTCCCCTTGCGACGAGAGGTGAACACGGCGGAGGTGGGCGGCCGGCGGGGCCGCCCGGGTCACTCCTGGACCTTGCCGCCGGTGATACGGGAGATGGCGAGGGCGACCAGGATGATCAGGCCGTTGAGGGCGCCGATCCACTGGGCGGGGACGCCGGCCAGCGTGAGCACGTTCTGGATCATGAAGAGCAGCAGGACGCCGCAGAACGCGCCGAACATGGTGCCCTTGCCGCCGTTGAGGCTGATGCCTCCGATGACGGCGGCGGCGAAGACGGTGAAGATGTAGCCGTTGCCCTGAGCGGAGGCCACCGAGGCCAGGCGTCCGGAGAGCATCAGCCCGGCGAGGGCGGCGAGCACACTGCCGGTGACGATGACGATCCACAGCACCCGGTCGGTACGAATACCTGCCGCCTTCGCCGCGTCGACGTTGCCGCCGATGGCGTACAGCGAACGGCCGAAGCTGGTCCAGCCCAGGACCACGATGGCGACGGCGAACAGCGCCAGGCAGATCCAGATGGAGGCGGGCATCCCGAACCATTGGGCGGTGCCCAGGTACAGCATGGACTCCGGGAGCTGGAAGAAGGTCTGGCCGCCGGAGACGCCGGTGAGGATGCCGCGCAGGACGATCAGCATGCCGAGGGTGACGATGAAGCCGTTGAGGCCGAAGCGGATGATCAGCAGGGAGTTGATGACGCCGACGAGCGCGCCCACGGCGAGGGTGACGGGGATCGACCAGGCGCCCGGAAGGAGCCCGAGCCCGTGACCCGCACCGACCGGGACCACCAGCCAGGCCGCGATGCCGGGTGCGAGTCCCATGGTGGACTCCAGGGAGAGGTCCATCTTCTTGACGATCAGGATCATCGTCTGGGCGAGGACCAGCAGGGCCATCTCGGACATGGTCTGCAGGACGTTGATGAGGTTGTCGGCCTGCAGGAAGACCGGGTTGACGATCTGGCCGACGATCGCGATGACGACGATCGCGGGGACGAGCGCCAGGTCGCGCAGCCGGGCCAGGGGGATCCGGCCGCCGAGCAGCGCGGTCCGCTTCTGCCGCGGTTCCACGGCGTTGGCGGCGGCGTCCGCGAGGACGGTTTCAGGCATTGAGGTCCACTCCTTCCATCGCGGCCACGAGGTCGTGGTCGTGCCAGCCGCGGGTGATTTCCGAGGTCACTCGGCCCTGGAACATCACCAGGACCCGGTCGCACATCCGCAGGTCGTCGAGTTCGTCGGAGGCGATGAGCACCCCGGTGCCGGCCTCGGCGATCTCCTCGACCTTGCCGAGGAGGAACTCCTTGGAGCGCACGTCGACGCCCGCGGTCGGGTTGATCAGCACCAGCAGCCGGGGGTCGTCGGCGAGAGCGCGCGCCATGACGACCTTCTGCTGGTTGCCGCCGGACAGCGCGGAGACCGGCAGGTCCGGCCCCGGGGTCTTGATCGCCAGCTTCTCGATCATGGCCTCGGCGAGCCGGTCCCGGCGCTGGGCGCTGATGAACCCGTTGTGGCCGAGCCGGCCGGGCACGGAGAGAGTGGCGTTGTCCGCGATCGACATGTCGGGGACGAAGCCCTGGTGGTGCCGGTCCTGCGGGACGAACCCGGCGCCGGCGGCCAGCGCGGCGGGCACGCTACCCGCCCGGGGCCGCTGCCCCGCGATCTCCACATCACCGCTGTCGGCGGCCCGCAGTCCCACCACGGTCTCGGCGATCTCCGTACGGCCGCTGCCGGCCGCTCCGGCGAGTCCGACGATCTCGCCCGCGCCCACCCGGAAGGTGACGTCGCCGTAGGTCTCGCCGGTCAGGGCCCGCACACTCAGCGCGGCCGTCGCCTCGGCGTCCAGGCTGCTCGCCCGTTCCTCACGCCGGTCGGCCGCCGCCTCACCGGTCATGGCGGCGACGAGTTCGGTCCGCGGGAGCTCGGCGACCGGCGCGGTCAGGATGTGCCGGGCGTCCCGGAACACCGTCACCATGTCGCAGATCTCGTAGATCTCCTGGAGGTGGTGGCTGATGAACAGGAAGGTCACGCCCTGGCGTTGCAGGTCGCGGATCCGGTCGAAGAGCCGGCTGATCGCCGCCGCGTCGAGCTGCGCGGTCGGCTCGTCGAGGATGATGAACCGGGCGCCGAACGACAGCGCACGGGCGATCTCGACGAACTGACGCTGTTCGACGTCGAGTTCACCTGCGGGGGTCTGCGGGTCGACGTCCACGGACCACGTCGACAGCGTCTCCTGTGCACGGCGGCGCACGCCCGGCCAGCTGATGAGCCGGCCGCGGCCGTGGTGGTGCCGGTTCAGGAAGAGGTTCTCGGCGACCGTCAGGGTGGGGATGATCGTCGACTTCTGGTAGACGCAGGCCGCGCGCTGCCGCCAGGCGTCACGGTCGGCGAGCCGTGGGGCCGCGCTGCCGCCGAACGTCACCGTGCCCTCGTCCGGGGCCTGCAGACCGGTGAGGACGGAGACCAGGGTCGACTTGCCCGCTCCGTTGCGGCCGACGAGTGCGTGGGTCTCGCCGGGCCTGATGGTGATCCGGGCGCCGTTCAGGGCCACCGTCGGACCGAATCGTTTGACTATGCCCGTCGCCTCGACCACGGGCGGGTCCGCCGGGACCCGTCCGTCGTCCGCCGGGGCGGGCGCGGGGGTGGCTGCTCGCTCCCCGTCACTCATCTCAACCGCCTTGCGTTCGTGAGCCGTTGGATATCCAGGCAAGCCGTCAGCCGAGGTGGTTGCCCCACAGGGAGGTGTCGGTGCTCTTGAGGCTCGGGACTCCGCCGTACGTGCCGCCGTCGGCGGTGACCAGCGGCGCGGAGAGCTGGTCCTCCAGCAGGCCGTCACGCACCTGCACGATGGTGCTGTCGTGGTCGGTCCTGCCCGGCTTGAAGGTCTTTCCGTCGATCGCGGCCTTCAGGTAGTACAGGGCGTACTGGGCGTAGAGGTCGGCCGGCTGGGAGACCGTGGCGTCGATCTTCCCCGCGGCGATGGACTTCAGCTCCTCCGGTATGCCGTCGTTGGAGACGACGAACACATGCTTGCTGTCCTTCGGGTCGACCAACAGGCCCTTCTGCTTCAGGACCTGGAGGGTGCCGGCCAGGGCGAAGCTCGACTCCATGTAGACGCCCTTGATGTCCGGGTTGGCCGTCAGGTCCGTCTGGAGCTTCTGCGCGGCGACGGCGCCGTCCCAGTTGGTGGCCTCGCCGAACACCTTGATGCCGGGGTAGTTCTTCTTCATGCAGTCGTTGAACGCCTCGGTGCGGTCACGGCCGTTGATGGAGTCCAGGCCGCCCTCCAGCATCACGACCTTGCCCTTGCCGCCGAGCTTCGTGCCGAGGTACTGGCACGCCTTCTCGCCGTACGCGCGGTTGTCGGCGCGCACCACCATGAAGACCTTGCCGCTGTCCGGGCGGGTGTCGACGGTGACCACCGGAATCTTCTTCGCCTCCAACTGCGCCAGCGTCGGCGCGATGGCGGCGGTGTCCTGCGGGGCCATGGCGATGCCCTTGACGCCCTGGCTGACGAACGTCTGCACGTTGGCGGTCAGCTTGGCGACGTCGTTCTGCGAGTTCGTGGTCTTGAGCGAGAGGCCGAGCTTCTTCGCGGACTCCGGCGTGTACTTGATGTACGAGTTCCAGAAGTCGGTGTCGGAGCGCGGGTAGTCGACGCCGACCAGCGGCGCGTCGCTCGACGACGCCGAGGTGCTGGAGCCGCTGCCGCAGGCGCTGAGCAGCGCCAGTGCGGACAGGGCGGCGGCGGTGGAACAGAGTGCGTTTCTGAGTCTCATCGGTACTTCCTCGCGCCGGTCCCGTAGCGGGAGATGTTTCGCATGGGCGACAACTGTGTGCCGTCACTTCGAAGAGATGGGATGTTTATAGGGTGCGTGGCGGCGGACTGTCTAGTCCTCGGTGCGATTTCATGCAAAGATGCACGTCAATACGGGTGTTTGAGGCCTGGCGGGTCCTGGGAGGGTGGATCGGTGGCGGGATCCATCCCATCAATCAGGAGGGGCTCCTGGTGTGATCCAGGTGGGCGTCATCCGGCAGACATGCCATGTCTGGGCAGTGAGAAAGCGCAAGAAGAACGAACAAAAGGGGCAAAACGCCTGGCCGGGTAAGTCTTTTCATCCCTGCGCCACCGTTGACATCCCGGGGACGCATGGTCGACCTTCATGCGTAACAACCGGCCGTCCCGGTTCTCCCCCTCCCCCCTTCCGCATCAGGGATGTCTCCATGTCGAGTTCGCTCAACAGACGCCAGTTCCTGGCCGGTGCCACCTTCGTGGCCGCGGCGGCCGTCGCCGGAGGTGTGTTCGCCGCCGGCGGCGCACAAGCGGCGCCCGCCACCTACACGCCCGACTGGAGCTCGGTCGACCAGCACCCACCGGCCCCGGAATGGTTCCAGGATGCCAAGTTCGGCATCTACTTCCACTGGGGCGTCTTCAGCGTCCCCGCCTACGACAACGAGTGGTACCCGCGCAACATGTACATATCCGGCAGCGCGGCCAACCAGCACCACATCGCGACCTTCGGCCAGCCGTCGGCATGGCCGTACCACAACTTCATCAACGGTGCTCAGGACCTGGCGGGCAACACCGTCAAGTTCGCGCCGAAGCTGAAGTCGGCGGGCGGGAACTTCGACCCCGACGAGTGGGCCCAGTTGTTCGTGGACGCCGGTGCCAAGTACGCCGGCCCGGTCGCCGAGCACCACGACGGTTTCTCCATGTGGGACAGCCAGGTCAACGAGTGGAACTCGGTGAACAAGGGCCCGGGGCTGAACCTGCTGCAGCTCTTCTCCACGGCCATCCGCGCCAAGAACCTCAAGCTGCTCGTGGCCATGCACCACGCCTACAACTTCAACGGCTTCTACGACAACGTCCCCGCACAGTCGGACCCGAGCCTCAAGAAGCTCTACGGGCAGCTGGGCTCGGCCGCGGAGAACCAGCTCTGGTACGACAAGCTCAAGGAGGTCATCGACCGCGCCCAGCCCGACATCCTGTGGCAGGACTTCAAACTGGACGCGGTCGACGAGACGCAGCGCCTGAACTTCCTGTCCTACTACTACAACCAGGCCAACGCCTGGGGCCGCGAGGTCGTCGCCACCTACAAGGACGGGTTCAACGGCAAGGGCGAGGTCTTCGACTACGAGCGCGGCGGCCCCGCCGACCTCACCACCCCGTACTGGCTGACCGACGACAGCATCTCCAACAGCAGCTGGTGCTACACCCAGGGCATCGGCTACTACAGCATCAAGCAGATGCTGCACTCGTTCATCGACCGGGTCAGCAAGAACGGCAACGTGCTGCTGAACATCGCGCCGATGGCCGACGGCACGATCCCTCAGGCCCAGAAGGACATCCTGCTCGGCATGGGTGACTATCTGAAGCGCTTCGGCGAGTCGATCTACTCGACCCGCGCCTGGACGGTGTACGGCGAGGGCCCGACGAAGATGGGCGGCGGCGCCTTCACCAACCCGACGGCCGGCACGGCGCAGGACATCCGCTTCACCCGCAACAAGACCAACAATGTCCTGTACGCCACCGTCCTGGGCTGGCCGGGCACCTCGCTGACGATCAAGACGCTCAGCTCGGACCGGATCAACCTCTCGTCGCTGACCTCGGTGAAGCTGCTCGGCTCCACGGCCGGCACCTACATCGACCTGCCCACACCGACGCAGAGCTCCTCCGGCCTCACGGTCACCCTGCCCTCCTCCGCGCCCTACAGTGCCAACGCCTACGTCCTGAAGCTCTCTTTCTCCGGCACCATCCCGGCCATGGCACCGCTCGCCGGCGCCGTCGCCTTCACGGACGTCAACTACACCGGCGGCTCCGCCGCGTTCGCCCTCGGCGACTACACCGCGGCCGATCTGACAGCGGCCGGACTGGGCACGCGCAGCATCTCCTCCCTGCGTCCGGGCCCCGGCTACCAGGTGATCGGCTACTCAGCAGACAACTTCACCGGCACCGCCTGGACGTTCACCGCCGACAACCCCGACCTCAGGGTCACCGGCAACAACGACCAGATCACCTCGCTGAGGGTCCAGTTCAACCCGTCGACGTACTTCCGGCTCACCAACGTCACCGACGGTCTCGCCCTGGACAGCGGTGGCAACGTCGCCTCCGGATCGAACCTCAAGCAGTGGACCTGGGACGGCAGCTCGAACCTCCAGTGGCAGGCGGTCGACGTGGGCGGCGGCTACTACAAGCTGGTCAACCGCACGAACGGCATGGTCGCCGACGGCTGGGGCGCCACCGGCGACGGCTCCGCAGCCCGACAGGCCGCCTGGAACGGCGGCACCAACCAGCAGTGGAAGATCACCCACCGGGGCGGCGGCAGCTACTCGATCGCCAACCGCACCACCGGCCTGGTCCTCGACGGCGGCGGCAACGTCGCCTCGGGTTCCGTCACCAAGCAGTGGACCTACGGCAGCAGCACCAACCTGCTGTGGACCTTCACGGCGCTCTGACAGTTCGAGCCGGTGAAGGATCCGTCCGGCCGTCGCCGGGGGTGCGGGCGGAGAAGGTCTCCGACAGGCGGCGGGGTGACGCGGGGCAGACCACAGCGTCCCCTGCCCCTGCCGGCTCGCGCTCGGTCGCTGCGCTACGGCATTTCCGTGGACACCACACCGCCGAGATTGCTGGGATCGACTTCGAGAAACAGCTTCGCATTCTCAGCCGCCGAGCTCTCGGGTATTGGAGCTGGAGAGAAAACGGAAATGACTCCGACCCGCCCGTCGACTTCGGCGTTGAAGGTCCATCGGAACTGTCCCGATGCTTCGTCTATTCCCTTCTGCCCGGGCCTGAGTATGGTGACGGAAGGCATGTGATCTCCCAGAATAGACATCAGGGAAAAATCGTATCGCCAATATTATTCGGCCGCCATTCGGGTGACGGTGAAACGATCCCTTGGGCAAGGTCTTTCCCACACGCTGTGCGTTTCGTCAGCATCGAGGCGTCCGGTTTCCGCGACTTTCGCAACCGGACCGCCCCGACCCATGAGGAACGGAAATCCAAGCTCAACGCGCTGTTCAAGACCATCCGCCGCGCGCCGTCAGTTCGCGGCAGGCACCGAAGGGCGGGTGCCGGGGACCGCCCCGTAACCCAACTGCTCGGGAGTGCCGCCGTCCTGGCCGTAGATCTGCACCCGATAGTAGGAGGTGGCCCCGGCCGCCGCGGTGGTGTCCAGGTGGGACACGGCGGTGCCGGGCAGGGTCGAGGTCAGCTCGTCCCACACCTGGGTGGCGGGGTTCCAGCGCTCGATCGTGACCGAGGACGGCGCCGGGCACCAGTCGTTCTGGCAGGACCACGTCCAGGTGAGCAGCACACCGTCCGCGGAGCCGCTCGCGGCCAGGCTCATGGAGGCCGCGTAGCCGTCGCCCATCCACGGCAGCACCGCCGCCTCGGATCGCACCCCGGCGGCGTCCACGGCCACCACCGCGTAGTAGCCGTTGGAGGAGGGGTAGGGCGCGGCGGTGTCGGTCACGGTGGTGCCGGTCACGGGCTGGTCCTGGATCCGGGTGCCGGGGTTGGCGGCGTTGCCCCAGTACCGGTAGACCAGGTAGCCGGTGGCGCCCGGGACGGGCTGCCAGGACAGCACCGCGTGGTCGCCGTCCTGCCGCGCGCCGAGCCCCGCGGGCCGGTCGGGACGCGCGGTGCCTTCGGGGTACGGGCGCACCGCGCAGTCGTCGTCGGAGAATCCTGAGCGGCTCCCCGCCGCGTTCACGGCGACGGTCCGGTAGCAGGTGGGTATTCCGGCCGGTGCGCCGGTGTCGGTCCACTCCGGGGTCGTCGTCGCGGGGAGGCCGGCGGTCTTGATGTACACGGCGTCGGTCTCGGAGCGGCGCCAGATCTCGTAGCGGGCTGCGGTCGGGTCGTTGACGGACCAGGTCACCCGGATGCCGTCCGCGGCGCCCACCGTGGTCGGCAGGTCGGGCGCCTGCGGGGCGGGGGCCGGCTCGTCGGATACGTCGATCCAGATCGGGTCGCTGTAGCCGCCCTGGAAGTTGGCCACCGTCAGGCAGTAACGGGCTTTGTGGAACGGTTCGGTGTCCAGGTAGTAGGAGTCGGCCGTGTGGAAGGTGTCGACGCTCGCGCACCGGCTGCCGTACGTCGTGCGGAACAGGTAGTAGAGGTAGACCTCGGACGGTGGGGAGTCGTCCCAGTCGAGCAGGATGCCGCCGCTGTCGTCGCGGGTGGCGGTCAGCCCGGTGGGCGTGGACGGTTTCGGCGCCGGCGGGGGCAGCCGCTTCAACTGCACCACCGTGCCTGCGGAGCGGTTGCCCACCTGGTCGACCGCGACGACCCGGTAGTAGGGGGTGGCGTCGGCGGCGATCGGGCCGTCGGTGAGGACGCAGCGGACCTGCTGCTCGGTGTCGGGTACGGCGGCGCACTGGGGCGTGCGGGGGCTTCCGACGTCGGTGAACGGGCCGTCGGCGGTCGCACTGCGGGTGACCTGGTAGCCGGCGAAGTCCTGCTCATGGCCGGGCGGGCCGTCGGTGGTCCAGGCCAGGGTGGCGGTGGTGCCGCCGTCGGGCGCGGTGACCTCGGGCGCGCCGGGCGCGGTGGGCGGGTTGGTGTCCGGCGGCACCGGGCGGCTGACGGCGACCGGCTCGGTCCAGGCCGAGTACGCGGGCGCAGTGCCGGCCTCGACGGTCCTGCCGACGGCGCGCACCCGGTAGTAGCGGGTGCCGCCCTCGGGCAGGTCGGTGTCGGTGAACTGCGACGGGGTGAGCGGTGCACCGGCACCGGCGCGCACGGTCCAGGGACCGTTGGTCGAGGAGGCGGACTGCACCTGGTAGCCGGCGGTCAGGCCGTGCACGGGACTGCCGACCGGGTTGTCGGCCCAGTCCACCGTGGCGTTGACATCGCTCAGTTCGCCCTTGAGCCCGGTGGGCTGCCGGGGCGGGTAGAGGCCGGTGTCGGGGCGGAGCGCCGAGGCGACGGTTCCGGCGTACTCACCGGGCTCGGTGGTCGCCGCGGCCGACTCGTTGCCGGCGGTGTCGACGGCCGTCACCCGGTAGTACGCGGTGACGCCGATCGGGGCGTCCTTGTCGGCGTAGGCGTTGTCCTGGACCACTCGGGCGTCGGCGCTCCTGATCCTGGCCCACGGGCCGTCAGGGGCGGTGGCACGGTACACGTGGTAACCGGCGAACGAGTCCTGGGTGCTGGAGTCGTCGTCCCAACTCGGCCCCCAGCTCAGGTGGTTCTCGCCGAGGTCGTCGTCGGGGTCGGGCACGCCGTTGCCGTTGAGGTCGATGTCGCCGTAGCCGTCGGCCCCCAGGTCCTCCGGAGCCCGCGGCGGCGTGGTGTCGGCCGGGACGGCCGGGACGGCGGCCGATGCACGGGACTGGTTGCCGGCGCGGTCCACGGCGGTGACGGCGAACCAGTACTTGGTGCCGTTGCGCAGCCCGGTCGAGGTGAACGTCCTCGCGGTCAGCAGGCCGGAGCCGCTGATCCGGTGTGCGGTGTCCAGCGCCACGGGGGTGCTGGTGGAGCGGTAGACCCGGTAACCGGCCAGATCCGCCTCGGCGTTGCGGGCCCAGTTGACGGTGGCCCGGCCGTCACCGCGCACCGCGCTCACGGAGGCGGGAGCCAGCGGGGCCACCCTGTCCGCAGTGGTCGGGGCAAGGTCGGCGGAGACATTGGCCGAGCCCGTGAAAGCCACGTAGTCGACCCGCACGGTGTGCGTTCCGGCGGGCACGGTCACCTTGACGCTCGCGCGCCGGGTGGAGACGTAGTCGCGCCACAGGTTGACGTAGCGCGTGCCGTCGATCCAGACCCGGACGCCGTCCTGGGCCGCGGTCCGCAGCAGGAAAGGGCCACCCCCGCCGAAGTTGCGGCGCATCGTCCAGCGGACGCCGAAGCGGTCGTTGGGCAGGGATGTCCGGGCGGGGTGGCCCGCGCCCCAGTTCTCGTTGACGGAGGCGTCGCACAGTGACGCTCGGGGCGTGCCGGTGAGGGTGGTGTTGGGGTAGTAGTCGGCCTTCCACACCCCGTCGGAGCAGTTCACCGACGCGACCGGCACTGCGTCCGGCGGGGCCGCGCGGGGCGGGCTCTGCACGGTGCCGGCGATGAGCGCGGCTCCGGCGGCGGTGACCGGCCACAGCAGTCGGAGTCGGCGCGACGCGCGGACACGGGATTGCGGGGGAACGGGTCTGCCCATCGGGGGCGTCATCCTTCCTCGGATCCGGTGCACCACCTGGGACATGACGGCTCGTGGGGTCCACCGAGTGATCACTTCCTGCCCCCGCGATGATGGCATGCGAACAGACATTCGTGTGCGAAATCGTGCAGAACTCGTGCAGAACTCGTGTACGTATCGGTCTTCGAGGTCATCTCACTCGGCGTGCTGAGCCGGCTCGGGCTGGGTGAATGCCCGTCGGCTGTGCGCGAGCAGTTCGCGCACCGACGGGTTGTGCGTGCTCTTCCAGATCAGGGCGAGCGATGCCGGCGCTTCGACGTCGTCGATGGTGCGGGCGACGAGCCGGTCGCGGTAGCTCGCGGCCATCGAGGCGCTGAGGACCGCGACGCCGAGCCCGCGGACGGCGAGACCTGCCATGGCGTCCGCGGCGCTGGCTTCCAGCGCGATCGCCGGCCGCAGGCTCTGTGCGGCGCAGGCGCGGTCGAACACCGTGCGCAGGCCGGTGCCGGGTGGCATGCACACGAGGGGGTGGGCCGCCAGGTCGCGCAGCGTGACCCGGCGCCGTTTCGCCAAGGGGTGCCCGGCCGGAACCGCTGCGACGAGCCGCTCACTGACGATGGTCAGCGCCTCCAGCCCCTCCGGCGCGGCGGTCGCGGTACCGACGAGGGCCAGGTCGACGGCGTCGGTGCGGACCTTCTCGACGAGAAGGTCGGAGCTGTCCTCGAGGAGCGAGATCTCCACCCCGGGATGCGCCCGGTGGAACGCGGCGAGGGCGTCGAACAGCGGGGTAACGGTGCAGCCCATGACCATCCCCACCGTGACCCGGCCCCGGATCAGCTCGGTCACCTCACCCACCGCCTGGCCGACCGCTGCAGCGGCGGCGAGTGCGGCGCGGGCCGGTTCGAGGGCGGCCTTGCCTGCCACGGTCAGGGTGGCGGTGCGCGCCGACCGGTCGAACAGCTCGGCGCCGAGCTCACGCTCCAGTTGGCGGATCTGGGCGCTGACGCCGGACTGGCTGATGTGCACCCGCTCGGCGGCCCGCGTGAAGTTCCGCTCCTCGGCGACGGCGACGAAGTACTCCAGCTGCCTCAGTTCCATGACTACAGATTCTAGCTACCAGAAAAACCATCTGTTGGACTTCTGATCGGCAGGCCACCAGGCTGGGAGGCAGGCCAGGAAACACCGAGAAACTCAGCAGCTCAGCAGCACAGAAGCCCGATGGCAGGAGGAACCATGCCGGCGTACGAGAAGGCGCAGTACGAGAAGGCGGAGTACGAGAAGGCGCAGTACGAGAAGGCCCTGCGGCCCGAGGACATCACCCGCTTGTTCGTCGAGCGCTCCAACGCCGGCGACGCGACCGGGGTCGCCGCGCTCTACGAAGAGGACGCGGTGATGGCCTACCCGCCCGGCGAGCTGACCGTGGGGCGGGAGGCGATCCGTGCGCTGTGGGAGAAGGTGCTGGCCCACCGTCCCCGCTTCGAGCCGGAACAGCCGCTGCCGACGCTGATCAGCGGCGACATCGCCCTCACCTCGACGCCGCCCAGGGACGGGGCCGGCGCCCGGGCGCAGGTCGTCCGGCGCCAGCACGACGGAAGCTGGCTGCGCGTGCTCGACCAGCCAGAGTTCGTCCCACCCACCGGCTGAGCGCTCGGCAGGCAAGGGCTGTGACTTCCCCCACCTGCTCTTGCCGGGCCGAGGAACGCTTACCTACGTTCGGTCGCATGTCCCCCCACGGCCGTGCCCTTCCTGACGAACCGGACGATCCCGCTGCGGCGAGCAGGCCCGCAGCCGACCGACCGGACACGCCCCCGTTGGTCGATCTGGCCGTCGACCTGAGCTCACACGAAATGCTCCGGCGCGCCCATGTCCTGGCCGCACTCGGCTCCGACTGGGACCCCGTCACCGCGCTACGCGGCGAGCAAGCGGCGCACGAGCTGCTCTACTCCGGCCTCAGCGCGGAGCAGCAGCGCATGTACGACGAACTGGTGTCGGCCGGTGTGCTGCCGCGGAGAGGCGGCGGCGATGCTGCCGCTTGACCCGCAGGCCGACGTCGGGCGCCGAGCCTGGGTGGCCTGCCCGAACTGCGGCGACCACCGCGGCTGCACCACCTGCGAGCAGGGCCGCACCTGCTCCGAGCACTGGCGCTACCTGCTCTCCAACGTGGGCAGCCTGCTCCACCTGCAGTGCAGTTCGTGCACCCACATCTGGGCTCACGAGACCCACTTCGGCGCCACCCGCTCGCCCTGGGAACGGATCGCAAGCGGTCTGCGACGACGGTGATCCTTCACCACGGCCGCCTCGGCGCGCCGGACAGGTGAGGCCGGACGGCGGATCGGTGCCCGCTTTCGGATGACCTCACCGTCTGTCGTCGAAGGCGACGAGCGGCCGCGGCCGAGGATCGCGATCGGCGGCCGTCCCTGCCTGGCCGTTCGTCCGTCCGGAGGCAGCCGTGCACATCCTGCTCCTAGCCAGCGCGTTCAACAGCCTCACCCAGCGCGTCCACGCCGAACTGCGCGACCGCGGCCACACCATGGCTGTGGAACTCGCCCTGCCCGGCACCGAGTTGCCCGAAGTCGTGCGGCGCCACGCACCCCGGCTCATCGTCGCGCCGATGCTGAAGACGGCGATCCCCGAGGAGGTGTGGTCGGCGTACACATGCCTCGTCGTCCATCCCGGGCCCGTCGGCGACCGAGGACCGTCCTCCCTGGACTGGGCGATCCATGACGGCGTCGACCAGTGGGGCGTCACCGTCCTGCAGGCCGACGGGGAGATGGACGCCGGTGACGTGTGGGCCTGTGTGCCGTGCCGGGTTCCTGCGGTGTCCAAGAGCGAGCTGTACCGGGGGGAGATCGCCGACGCCGCGCTCGAGGCCGTGCTGCTCGCCGTGGAGCGCTTCGCCGGAGGCGCCCACGTTCCGCGCGGGCAGGACGCCGCCTGCGCGTCCGAGGCCGGGCTGTGCCCGCGCCCGTACCTCGACCAGAGCGTCCGGCGGATCGACTGGGCCGAGGACTGCACGCAGGACGTCCTGCGCAGGCTGCGGGCGGCGGACTCGCAGCCCGGTGTGCTGGACACCCTGCTCGGCGGCGAGTGGTACCTGCACGGCGGCCACCCCGACAGCGAGTTGCGGGGCCGGCCGGGCGAGCTGTTGGCCACCCGGGCCGGGGCGCTCTGCCGGGCCACCAAGGACGGCGCCGTGTGGATCCCCGAGCTGCGGCCCCGGCGCGCGCCCGGACAGCCGCCCACGTTCAAGCTGCCTGCCGTGCTCGCCCTGGGCGACCGGCTGCCGCCGCTGCCCGAGCACGCCCTGCCGCCGCTGCCCGAGGCATGGCACCGGACCTGGTCCGACATCCGCTACCGGGAGGACGGGCGGGTGGGCTTCCTGTCGTTCTCGTTCCCCGGCGGGGCCATGAGCACGCAGCAGTGCCGACGTCTGCTGGACGCCTACCGGCAAGCCTGCGCGCGACCCACGTCGGTGCTGGTGCTCGGCGGCGAACGGGACTTCTTCTCCAACGGGATCCACCTCAACGTCATCGAGGCCGCGGCCGACCCCGCCGCCGAGTCCTGGGCGAACATCAACGCCATCGACGATCTGGTCGAGGCCGTGCTCACGACGACGGACCGGCTGGTGGTCTCGGCGGTCGCGGGCAACGCCGCGGCGGGCGGAGTGATGCTGGCCCTGGCGGCCGACGAGGTGTGGTGCCGCGCGGGCGCCGTGCTGAACCCCCACTACCGTCTGATGGGCCTGTACGGCTCGGAGTACTGGACGCACACCCTGCCGCGCAGGGTGGGTCCCGCGACGGCCGGGCGACTCATGCGCGAGGCGCTGCCGGTGAGCTCGGCGAGCGCACTGCGCCTCGGGCTCGTCGACCGGGTCGTCGACTGCGGTCCTGACGCGTTCGCGCGGGAGGTCGGCGACCTGGCGGCACGCCTCGCGTCCCGCCCGGCGACGGCGTCACGGATCACCGCGAAGAAGAGGGAGCTGGACCGGCTGGAGAGCGCGACCCCGCTGGCCGGCTTCCGTGAGCAGGAGCTGGCCCGGATGCGCCGGACCTTCGAGGACCCGGACGCCCCGTACCACGCGCTGCGCCGTTCCTTCGTCCACAAGGAACGGCCGATGTGCACCCCACCGCACCTCGGTCTGTCAGCGGTTGCGCAAACCGGCCGGACCCACTCTGCCGCCGACGTCACCGGAACGGCCCCCGCTGGTGTCTCGTCACGGCCGAACGGCTGATACGAAGAAAGCCGACGGCCGAAATGCAGGCCTTCATCCCTTACCTCCCCAGAAGGCGGTCCCATGACTGAGGCGACGCCGGACACGGTCGGCGCTGCGGACGCGGACGGCGCGCCCGCCGGCGAGACACCCACGATCCACATTCTCTGGATCAACGCGGGGCTGAGTTGCGACGGCGACTCGGTCGCCTTGACGGCGGCCATGCAGCCCAGCATCGAGGAGATCGTGCTCGGCGTGCTGCCGGGGCTTCCGAAGATCGCCGTGCACTGGCCGCTCATCGACTTCGAGTGCGGCCCGGTCGGCGGCTCGGACACGTTCATCGAGTGGTTCTTCAAGGGGGAGCGGGGCGAGATCGACCCGTTCGTCCTGGTCGTCGAAGGCTCCATCCCCAACGAGGCGATCAAGCCCGAGGGCTATTGGTGCGGCTTCGGCGACAACCCGGAGACCGGCCAGCCGATCACCACCAGCGAGTGGATCGACCGGCTCGCCCCGAAGGCGCTGGCGGTCGTCGCGATCGGCACCTGCGCCACCTACGGCGGCATCCACGCCATGGCGGGCAACCCGACCGGCGCGATGGGCGTGCCGGACTACCTCGGCTGGGACTGGAAGTCCCACGCGGGCATCCCCATCGTGTGCGTCCCCGGCTGTCCGATCCAGCCCGACAACTTCTCCGAGACGCTCACCTATCTGCTCTACCAGGCGACCGGTGCCGCCCCGATGATCCCGCTGGACGACAAGCTGCGCCCGACCTGGTTGTTCGGGGCCACCGTGCACGAGGGCTGCGACCGCGCGGGCTACTACGAACAGGGCGAGTTCGCCCTGTCGTACGACTCGCCGAAGTGCCTGGTCAAGCTCGGCTGCTGGGGTCCTGTCGTCAAGTGCAACGTGCCCAAGCGCGGCTGGATGAACGGGATCGGCGGCTGCCCCAACGTCGGCGGCATCTGCATCGCCTGCACCATGCCCGGCTTCCCCGACAAGTTCATGCCGTTCATGGACGAGCCGCCCGGGGCCAAGGTGTCCAGCAGCGCCAGCGGAGCGTACGGCGCCGTGGTCCGCAAACTGCGGTCGATCACCGCCAAAACGGTGGACAAGGAGCCCAGGTGGCGCCGCTCCGGAGACAGGATCACCACCGGATACCGGCCCCCGTGGTGAGCGTCCGCCGCACGTAATCCGCTCCCCGCATCGTGCACTCCCCCCACCCACGTACCTCCCGCGCAACGAAGGGCACGGCACACAGATGGCACCGAAGACGAAGGCGGCCGGCGACGGCAGCGGCCTGGTGGAGATGGCCTGGGACCCGATCACCCGGATCGTCGGCAGCCTGGGCATCCACACCAAGATCGACTTCAAGCAGAAGCGGGTCGCGGAGTGCTACAGCACCTCGTCGGTCTTCCGTGGCTACAGCGTCTTCATGCGCGGCAAGGACCCCCGCGACGCCCACTTCATCACCAGCCGCATCTGCGGCATCTGCGGGGACAACCACGCCACCTGCTCGGTGTACGCGCAGAACATGGCGTACGGCGTGAAGCCCCCGCACCTCGGCGAGTGGATCATCAACCTCGGCGAGTCCGCGGAGTACATGTTCGACCACAACATCTTCCAGGAGAACCTGGTGGGGGTCGACTACTGCGAGAAGATGGTCAGGGAGACCAACCCCGGAGTCCTCGCCCTCGCCGAGCGCACCGAGGCCCCGCACGCGGCCGAGCACGGCTACCGCACCATCGCCGACATCATGCGCTCGCTGAACCCCCTGGAAGGCGAGTTCTACCGCGAGGCCCTCCAGGTGAGCCGTTACACGCGGGAGATGTTCTGCCTGATGGAGGGCCGCCATGTGCACCCCTCCACGCTCTACCCGGGCGGCGTCGGCACCATCGCCTCCGTGCAGCTCTTCACGGACTACCTCAGCCGCCTGATGAAGTACGTGGAGTTCATGAAGCGCGTCGTGCCGCTGCACGACGACCTCTTCGACTTCTTCTACGAGGCGCTGCCCGGCTACGAGGAGGTCGGCCGCCGGCGGGTCCTGCTCGGCTGCTGGGGCGCGCTCAACGACCCCGAGTACTGCGACTTCACCTACGCCAACATGACCGACTGGGGCCGGCGCATGTTCGTCACGCCCGGCATCATCGTCGACGGCAAGCTCGTCACCAACGACCTCACCGAGATCAACCTCGGCATCCGCATCCTGCTGGGCAGCTCCTACTACGAGGACTGGCAGGGCCAGGAACAGTTCGTCACCCACGACCCGCTCGGCAACCCGGTGGACCCGCGCCACCCGTGGAACCAGCACACCATCCCCGCCCCGCAGAAGCGGAACTTCGACGACAAGTACAGCTGGGTCATGTCCCCGCGCTGGTTCGACGGCAAGGACCACCTCGCCCTGGACACTGGCGGCGGCCCCATCGCCCGCCTGTGGTCCACCGCCCTGTCCGGACTCGTCGACACCGGGTATGTGAAGGCCACCGGCCACAGCGTGGTCATCAACCTGCCCCGCACGATGACCAGGCCCGAGACCAGCTTCGAGTGGAAGATCCCGAAGTGGTCCAACGCGCTGGAACGCAACCGCGCGCGCACCTACTTCCAGGCCTACACCGCCGCCGTCGCGCTGCACTTCGCGGAGAAGGGCCTGGAGGAGGTCCGGGCCGGACGCACCCAGACCTGGGAGAAGTTCGAGGTCCCGGACGAGGGGCTCGGCGTCGGCTTCACCGAGGCCGTCCGAGGAGTCCTCTCGCACCACATGGTGATCCGCGACGGCAAGATCGCCAACTACCACCCGTACCCGCCGACGCCCTGGAACGCCAGCACCAGGGACACCTTCGGCACGCCGGGCCCGTACGAGGACGCCGTGCAGAACACGCCGATCTTCGAGGAGAACACCCCGGACAACTTCAAGGGCATCGACATCATGCGCGCCGTCCGCAGCTTCGACCCCTGTCTGCCCTGTGGCGTCCACATGTACGTCGGGCGCGGCAAGACGGTGAAGTCGATGCACGTGCCCACCGGCCTGAGCGGACTGGGCGGATGAGCGCGCTCCCCTCGGCCGAGCAGACCGGACGCCAGGTCGAGGAAGTCCTCGACCAACTGGCCACGAGCGGCGACCCGGCCGCCGCCGCGGCCGCGGAGGAACTCGTCCGCTCCCTCATGGCCTTCTACGGTGCCGGTCTCGCCCGTATCCTCCAGCTGCTGTCCGCCGCGCCCGGCGAACCGACGGCACACCTCCTGCAGGACGAACTGGTCGCGAGCCTTCTCGTCCTGCACGACCTGCACCCCGAGGACCGCGACACCCGTATCGCCCGGGCCCTCGACAGCGTTCGGGAACACGATCTGGACATCGTCGGCTTCGACGAGGACAGCGGCGCCCTGACCCTGCGGGCGGCCTCGGCCTCGGCCTCGGCCTCGGCGGGCGGCGGATGCGGATGCGGTTCCGGAGCGGGAGCCCGGGAGGCCGCCGAGGCGGCGCTGGCCTGTTTCGCGCCGGAGGTCAGGACGGTCGATCTGCGGCAGGCGCCGGCCCTGCTGCAGATCGGGACGAGGACCCGGTGACCGCCGCCACCGCCGGACTGCGCCGGTTCCTCACCGAGCGTCCGCCCCGGCCCGAGCGCTGCGAGCTGTGCGCACTGGCCGTGACCGAAGCGGACCACCGCCACCTGGTCGACACCGAGAAACGCGCCCTGGTCTGCGCCTGCGCCGCCTGCGCGCTGCTGATGGAACAGCCGGGCGCCGCCGCCGGCCGCTTCCGCACGGTCCCCGCCCGCTACCTCACCGACCCCGCACATCGCCTCGACGAGAGCGCGTGGGACACGTTGCAGATCCCGGTCGGCGTCGCCTTCCTCTTCCGCAACGCGGCGCTCGACCGGCTCGTGGCGCTCTACCCGAGCCCGGCAGGCGCCACCGAGAGCGAACTCGAACCGGCCGCCTGGACGGAGGTCCTCGCCGGCAGCCGCCTCGCCCAGCTCCTCGAACCGGACGTGGAGGCGCTGCTGCTGCGCCGCGCCGACGGCCACTGCGAGTGCCACCTCGTACCGATCGACGTCTGCTACGAACTCGTCGGCCGCATGCGCCTGTTGTGGCAGGGCTTCGACGGCGGGGCCGAGGCCCGCGCCGCGCTGGACGCGTTCTTCACGGACGTCGCGCGACGCGCCCGGCCCGTGGAAGCGGGGGTGCGGCCGTGACGGAGTTCTCCTTCACCTGCACCGGCGTCCGCGCCGACCGGTACGCCGCCGGACCGACCCTCGTCTTCCGGCTGCGGGTCACCGCCTCCGGCGGCATGCCCGTGCACGCCCTCGCGCTGCGCTGCCAGATCCGCATCGAACCCGCCCGCCGCGGTTACGCGTCCGCCGAGGCCGACGGTCTCGCGGACCTCTTCGGCGACCGCTCACGTTGGGGCAGCACCCTGCAGCCGGTGCAGTTCGCCCAGGTCCCGCTGATGGTTTCCGGCTTCACCGGGGAGACCGAGGCCGACCTCGTCGTGCCCTGCACCTACGACATGGACATCGCCGCGACCCGCTACCTCGCCGCCCTCACCGACGGCGAGGTCCCCCTGCTGATGCTCTTCTCCGGCACGGCGTTCACCGGGACCGGCGGCTTCCAGGTGGAGCCCGTCCCGTGGGACCGGGAGGCGGCCTTCCGGATGCCGGTCACCGCCTGGCGGGAGATGGTCGAGCAGCACTTCCCCGGCTGCGGCTGGATCCGGCTGCCGCGCGACGCCATGGACGCCCTCCTCGCCTACCGCTCCCGGCACGCCCTGCCCTCCTGGGAAGCGACCGTCGAGACGCTGCTGGACACGGACAGGGCCGACAGGCCCGCGCACGATCCGCTGCGCGCCCTCACCACCACCGGAAGGACCGATCCGTGACCGTGACCGCGTTCGCCCCCGAGACGGAGGAGCGGTTCGCCGTCGCCCGGCAGGTGGCCGACGCCGTCCTCTTCGAGGGCTACGTGCTCTACCCCTACCGGGCCTCGGCGGCCAAGAACCGGCTGCGCTGGCAGTTCGGGGTGCTCGTGCCGCCCGGCTGGGGCACCGAGTGCGAGGAGCACGACTTCCAGCACACCGAATGCCTGATGGAACCGAAGGCCGGCGCGACCCTCTCTCTCGAGGTGCGCTTCCTGCACGCCCGACGGCGCACGGTGCAGCGGGCCCGGCCGGACGGCGGCTACGACACGGTGCCCGAACTCCGCCTCGACGACCGCGTGTTGGTGCCCTGGGACGAGGGGGACGAGGAGCGCGTCGAAGTGGTCGCGTCGGTGGCCGAGCTCCTCGGCGAGGGCGTCACGTATCCCTTCCGACGCCCCGCCCGCGAGGACACCGCACCGGTCCTGGACGCAGCCGGCCGCACCGTGGGCCGACTGATCCGGCGGTGCGAGGAGATCAGCGGGGCGGTCCGGCTGTCCGCCCGCGAACTCGACGGCCCCTACCGGACCGTGCGGCTGACCGCCGTCGTCGAGAACACCAGCGACTGGACACCCCCCGAGGGCCGCGGCGCCGACCGGGACGCGGCACTGCCGCGCTCCCTGGTGGCCACCCACCTCCTCATGGCCCTCAGCGCCGGATCGTTCCTGTCGATGACCGATCCTCCCGAGTGGGCCAAGGGCGCGGTCGCCGCCTGCCGCAACCTGCACACCTGGCCCGTGCTCGCCGGCGAACCCGGCCGCGCCGACCTCGTGCTGTCCTCGCCGATCATCCTGGAGGACCATCCGGCCATCGCACCGGAGAGCCCCGGCGCGCTGTACGACGCCACCGAGATCGACGAGATCCTCGCGCTGCGCACCGCGGCCCTCACCGATGAGGAGAAACGCGAGGCCCGGGGCACCGACGAGCGGGCGGCCGCAGTGATCGAGCTGGCGGACTCGATGCCGGCCGAGGTCCTGGAGCGTCTGCACGGGGCGGTGCGCAGCCTGCGCGAGGCGACCGGCCCGGCCACCCCCGCCCCGGGCCCCGCCGCCCCGGGCCCCGCCCCGCACGTCGGCTTTCCCGACGAGTACGGGGTGCCACGGCCGGACACCCCTTGGTGGGACCCCGCGAGCGACGCGGGCTTCGACCCGGCGCGGGACCGGGTGGTCGTGGACGGCCGGTCGGTGGGCAAGGGCAGCCGTGTCGAACTGCGCCCGGGCCTGCGGCACACCGACGCGCAGGACATCTTCCTTCGGGGCCGCACCGCGAGGGTCGAGGCGGTGCTGCACGACGTCGACGGCGGGGTGCACCTGGCGGTCACCGTGGACGGCGACCCGGGCGCCGACATCCGCCGCGAGCAGGGACGGTTCCTGTACTTCCAGCCCGACGAGGTCACACCGCTGGAGGACGGCGTATGAGCCATCCCCCGCCGACTGCCCCACGGACGCTCGTGGCGGGCATCGGCAACATCTTCCTCGGGGACGACGCGTTCGGGGTGGAGACCGCGCGCCGCCTCGCCGGGCGCGACCTGCCCGGACACATCGAGGTCGTGGACATCGGGGTGCGCGGGATGCACCTCGCCTACCAGCTCCTGGACGGCTACGACACCGTCGTCCTCGTTGACGCCACGGCACGCGGCGAAACCCCCGGCACGCTGTACCTGATCGAACACGACGTCGGCGGCGGAAGTCCCTCGTCCGCCGCCCCGGCGCTGGACGGCCACCGGATGACCCCCGACGCCGTTCTGGCGCTGCTGGGCACCCTGTGTGCCGGGACCGGCGGCGAACCGCCCCGCCGCGTGCTGGTCGTCGGTTGCGAACCGGCCTCGGTGGGCGAGGGCATCGGACTCAGCGCGCAGGTGTCCGACGCCGTGCCGGAGGCCGTCCGGCTGATCGAAGAACTGCTGCGCACCGGCGAGCCGGCCACGGCGCAGGCCTTGACCGCTGAGCGTTCGACATGAGGAGAGACGCGATGAAGAAGATGGTCCTCTGCGGAGCGGCTCTGGCCGCCATGGTCGCCGTCGTCGCCGAGTTGTTCCCCGACCTCAGGCGCTACCTGCGGATCCGACGGATGTGAACCGTGCCCGCCAACCGGTGTGCCGTGCGGTTGCGTCGAACGGCGTACCTCGCACGCCGGTGACGGCGTGCCGGGCCCCACGGCCCGGGTCCGCACGCCTCTAATGAAGGCCGACCGAAGGCCGCCTGCGGAGGGACGGTGGAACCCGTGCACGAGATGTCCGTCGCGCTGGCCGTCGTCGACCAGGTGGCAGAGGCCGCCACCCGGGCCGGCGGTGTCACGGCGGTGCGTTCGGTACGGCTCCAGGTCGGCGAACTGGCCGGCGTCGTACCCGATGCACTCGCCTTCTGCTTCGAACTGGCCTGCGCCGGAACCCTGCTGGAGGGCGCCGAACTGGTCACCGAGGCGGTGCCGGGGCGGGCCCGGTGCACGCCCTGTGCGCACGAATGGGCCGTCGGCATGCCGCCCCGGCTGACCTGCCCCGACTGCGGCGGGACCCGTACCGACCTGCTCGCGGGCCGGGAACTGCAGATCCTCGACGTGCACTGGGAGGACGGCGGCCCGCCGCACCCGCCCACCCGCGAACCGATCTCCGAGGAGAGCTGAACCATGTGCCGTGTCGTCGACCTGCGGCAGGCCGTACTCGCGAAGAACGACGTGAGCGCCCACGGACTGCGCGCGCGACTCGCTGCCCGGGGCACCGCGGTCGTCAACCTGCTGTCCAGTCCGGGCAGCGGCAAGACCGCGCTGCTGGAGCGCGAGTTGCTGCGGGCACGCGAGCGGGCCGTTCCCGTGGCGGCGCTGAGCGCCGATCTCGCCACGGAGAACGACGCGGCACGCCTGGCGCGTTCGGGTGTCCCGGTCAAGCAGGTGCTCACCGACGGACTGTGCCACCTGGAAGCGGGGATGCTCGCCGCGCACCTGGAGGGATGGCTGCCCGACGACACCCGGCTGCTGTTCGTGGAGAACGTCGGCAACCTGGTCTGCCCGGCCTCCTACGACCTGGGGGAGACGCTGAGGGTCACCCTCGCCTCCGTGACGGAGGGCGAGGACAAGCCGCTCAAGTACCCCACCGCCTTCGGTCTCGCCCACCTGGTCGTGGTCACCAAGACCGACATCGCCGAGGCCGTCGAGTTCGACGAGGACGCGTTCCGCGCGAACGTGGAGCAGGTCAACCCCGGAGTCGAGGTGGTGCTGACCTCGGCACGCCGGGGGCAGGGAGTCGGCGCGCTGCTCGACCGGGCGCTGGCCGCCGCCGACGGCGCCCCCGTCCACTCGCCGGTCATGGCCCGGCCGCCCCAACACCACGGTCACACCCACGCGCACCCGGAGGTCACGGACGCCATGGCCCACACGCACTCGTGAGCGGGCCGCAGGCCCCGGCGGCCGTCGCCGAGAACACTCCGCTGCGCCGCCGGGTCACCGTTCGAGGAGTGGTGCAGGGCGTGGGCTTCAGGCCCTACCTGTACGGTCTCGCCACCGGACTCGCCCTGACCGGGCACGTGACCAACACGCTCGACGGCGTCGTCGTGGAGATCGAGGGCACCCCGGGGGCCGTCGCCCTGTTCTGCGACCGGATCGCCGCCCAGGCGCCCCCACTGGCCCGCGTCGACTCCGTCGACCACCAGGAGATGCCTCCCGCCGGCGGCACCGCGTTCACCATCCTCGCCTCCCGCACCGACGGCCCGGCCCGCACCCTGGTCTCCCCGGACTGCGCCACCTGCGTCGACTGCCTCGCCGAGCTGGCCGACCCGGCCGACCGGCGATACCGCCACCCCTTCGTCAACTGCACCCACTGCGGCCCCCGCTTCACGATCGTCACCGGCGTGCCGTACGACCGGGCCGGCACCACCATGGCCGGCTTCGCGATGTGTCCCGACTGCGCCCGGGAGTACGCCGATCCCGCCGACCGCCGCTTCCACGCGCAGCCGGTCGCCTGCCCGGACTGCGGGCCGCGCCTGCGGCTGCTCGTCACCGAGGAGACAGGGGTCCGGAGTGCCGACGGGGCGGACCCGGTCACCGAGGCCCGCGCCCTGCTGGCGCGGGGCGCGATCCTCGCCGTGAAGGGCCTGGGCGGCTACCACCTGGCCTGCGACGCCACCAACCAGGCGGCCGTCGGCCTCCTGCGCCGCCGGAAGGCGCGCGGCGACAAGCCGTTCGCCGTGATGGCCAGGACCGCCGACGACTTCCGTCACCTCGTCCGGCTGAGCCCCGAGGAGCAGCGCCTGCTCGAAGACCGGGCCAGGCCGGTCGTCCTCCTGAGAAGGCGGCCGCACCCGTCGTACGCCTCCGGGGACCCCAGGCCCGCCCCGTCCGTCGCGCCCGGCAGTCCCGATCTCGGCGTGATGCTGCCGTACACGCCCCTGCACCATCTGCTGCTCGGCCTGCCCGGCGACCCGGACGGCCCCCGGCTGCTCGTCATGACCAGCGGCAACGTGTCCGGTGAGCCGATCGTCACCGACGACACCGAGGCGTTGGAGCGGCTCGCGCACCTGGCCGACGCCTGGCTCACCCACGACCGGCCGATCCATGTGCCGTGCGACGACTCCGTGGCCCGCGTCTGCGACGGGGAGCCGCTGGTGATCCGTCGCTCGCGTGGCTACGCCCCGTTGCCGGTCGCCCTCCCGCTGCCCGTGCGGCCGGCCCTCGCCGTCGGCGGAGACCTGAAGAACGCCTTCTGTCTGGGGGCGGGCCGGCGAGCCTGGCTGTCCGCGCACATCGGTGACATGGACGACGTCGGCACGCAGCGGGCCTTCGAACGGGCGGCGGCCCAGCTGGAGTCCATCACGGGGGTGCGGCCCGAGGCCCTAATCCGCGACCGGCATCCCGGCTACCGCTCCGGCCGTTGGGCCGACCGGAACGCGGCCGGCCGTCCCGTCGTGCGCGTCCAGCACCATCACGCGCACATCGCAGCCGCGATGGCCGAGCACGGCCTCGACGGCACCCGAACGGTGATCGGCGTCGCCTTCGACGGCACCGGCCACGGCGACGACGGCGCCGTGTGGGGCGGGGAGTTCCTGCTCGCGGACTACGACCGCTTCACCCGCTTCGGGCACCTCGCGTACGTGCCACTGCCCGGTGGCGACGCCGCGGTGCGCCGGCCCTACCGCATGGCCCTGGCGCATCTGCGGGCCGCCGGCATCGACTGGTCCGACGACCTCGCCTGTACGACCGCCTGCCCGCCCGACGAACTCCGTCTCCTGGCACGGCAGTTGGAGCGCGGCCTGAACTGTGTCGGCACGTCCAGCATGGGCCGGCTCTTCGACGCGGTGTCCTCTCTCGCCGGGGTGTGCCACCGTGCCGGATACGAGGCACAGGCCGCCGTCGAGCTGGAGGGCGTGGCTCTGCACGCGCCCGCCGAGGACACCACGGCGTACGCCTTCGCCCTCCACGCGTCGCAGGAGAACGGGGGCGGTGTCGTACGGGCCGATCCGGCGCCCGTGCTCACGGCGATCGTCGGCGACCTGCGCGCGGGCGCGGGGCCGGGCGTCGTCGCGGCCCGCTTCCACCGGGGCGTGAGCGGCCTGGTGCACCGCGTCTGCGTGCGGGCGCGAGAACGGCACGGACTGGACACGGTCGCCCTCACGGGCGGCGTGTTCGCGAACACCCTGCTGTCCTCGGCCTGTGCGGCCACCCTGCGCGACGACGGCTTCACGGTCCTGCGGCACCGACTGGTGCCGCCGGGCGACGGCGGCCTGGCGCTGGGCCAGCTGATGGTGGCCGCCCGCACCGCTTCGACCCCCACCGACTGAGCGAACGCGCGACCGACAGCGAGGAGAGGCTCATGTGCCTGGCGGTACCCGGCAGAGTGCTGGACATCGAGGAGCGGGACGGCACCCGGATGGCCACCGTCGACTTCGGCGGCGTGGTCAAGGAGGTGTGCCTTGAGTATCTGCCCGACCTCCAGGTCGGCGAGTACGCCATCGTCCACGTCGGGTTCGCCCTGCAACGGCTGGACGAGGAGTCGGCCCGGCAGACCCTCGAACTCTTCGCCGAACTCGGCATGTTGCAGGAGGAGTTCGGCGACGCCTGGGAGATGGCGGCGCAAGAGGCGGGCGCGGACCCGGTGGAAGAGGTGCGCAAGTACTGAATCCTTCCCCAGCTGAAGCTGGGGAATGCCTGGCTCACGCTGCCTGCGGGTCGGCGACCCGAGAGGTCTTCCACGATCAACACCAGCCGGGTAGAAACCAGCCCGGTTCGTACCGCGAAGCTTGGAGGTGCATGTGCTGTCTTGGTTCTCGATCAGCACGGCGTACGCGCTTGGTTCTCGCAGCGCACGGCGATCAGCCCGCCCGACTGCGTGGGCGGTCTTTCGCCAGGGAGGCGAAGCCCCGTTCCCTGCCCTTGCCCGCGGGAGTTCGATTCCTCGCCGGCCTGAAGGCCGGGGCGTTCTCGGAGGTCTCAGGTGAAGTACATCGACGAGTTCCAGGACCCGGCGCTGGCCCGTCGGCTCCTCGACGACATCCACGCCACGGTGACCAGGCCGTGGGCCCTGATGGAGGTGTGCGGCGGACAGACACACAGCATCATCCGCCACGGCATCGACCAACTCCTGCCGGACCAGGTCGAGTTGATCCACGGCCCCGGCTGCCCGGTGTGCGTCACCCCGCTGGAGGTCATCGACAAGGCACTGGAGATCGCCTCCCGACCGGAGGTGATCTTCTGCTCCTTCGGCGACATGCTGCGCGTGCCGGGCACCGGACGCGACCTGTTCCAGGTCCGCGGGGAAGGCGGGGACGTACGTGTCGTCTACTCGCCGCTCGACGCCCTGCGGATCGCGCAGCAGAACCCGGACCGCGAGGTGGTGTTCTTCGGCATCGGCTTCGAAACGACGGCGCCTCCCAACGCCATGACGGTCCATCAGGCCCGCAGGCTGGGCATCTTGAACTTCAGCATGCTGGTGTCCCACGTACGGGTACCGCCGGCCATCGAGGCGATCATGTCCTCGCCGAGCTGCCGGGTGCAGGGCTTCCTCGCGGCCGGCCATGTCTGCAGTGTGATGGGCGTGGGGGAGTACCCGCAGCTGGCGGAGCGCTTCCGGGTGCCGATCGTCGTGACGGGCTTCGAGCCGCTGGACATCCTCGAAGGCGTGCGCCGGGCCGTCCGCCAGCTGGAACGCGGTGAACACACCGTCGACAACGCCTACGCCCGTGCCGTCCGACCGGAGGGCAACCCGGCCGCCCGGGCCATGCTGGAGGACGTCTTCGAGGTCACCGACCGTGCCTGGCGCGGCATCGGGGTGATCCCCGACAGCGGCTGGCGGCTGTCGCCGAAGTACCGCGACCACGACGCAGAACACCGCTTCCCGGTCGGCGGGATCCGGACCGCCGAACCGGCCGAGTGCCGCAGCGGAGAGGTCCTGCAGGGGTTGCTCAAGCCGCACGAGTGCGAGGCCTTCGGCACCCTGTGCACCCCGCGCACGCCCCTGGGGGCCACGATGGTCTCCAGCGAGGGCGCCTGCGCGGCGTACTACCTCTACCGGCGGCTGGACATGCCCACCACCACGACGGTCCGGGAGGCGAGCCCCGTTGTCTGACACCACCGATCTCCCCGCCCTCGACGTCGAGGGGTGGACCTGCCCGGCGCCCCTGCGCGACCGGCCCCGGGTCGTCATGGGCCACGGCGGCGGGGGTGTCCTCTCCGCCGAACTGGTGCAGCAGATCTTCGCGCCCGCCTTCGGCGGCGAGGTGCTCGCCCAGCTCGGCGATGCCGCCGTCCTCTCCCTGGGCGGTGCTCGGCTGGCGTTCTCCACCGACTCCTATGTGGTCCGCCCGCTGTTCTTCCCCGGCGGCAGCATCGGCGACCTGGCGGTCAACGGCACCGTCAACGACCTCGCCATGAGCGGCGCCCGCGCCGCCTACCTCTCCTGCGGATTCATCCTGGAGGAGGGCGTCGAGCTGGACATGGTCACGCGAGTGTCCCAGGCGCTGGGCGCGGCCGCGCGCACCGCCGGCGTGGAGGTGGCCACCGGCGACACCAAGGTGGTGGAGGCCGGTCACGGCGACGGGATCTTCATCAACACGGCGGGCATCGGTCTCGTCCCGGCGGGCGTCGATCTGCGCCCTCAGCGGGTCGTCCCCGGCGATGTGGTGATCGTCAGCGGCGCCATCGGCGTCCACGGGGTGGCGGTCATGAGCGTGCGCGAGGGCCTGGAGTTCGGAGTGGAGATCAAGAGCGACTGCGCGGCGCTGGGCGGCCTGGTGGACGTCATGCTCGCCGTCACCCCGGATCTGCACGTACTGCGTGATCCCACTCGGGGCGGCCTGGCCGCCGCACTCAACGAGATCGCACAGGCCTCCGGCACAGGCGTGCTCATCCGGGAACGCGACGTCCCCGTCCCGCCGGCCGTGGCCAACGCGTGCGCCATTCTCGGGCTGGACCCCATGTACATCGCCAACGAGGGCAAGCTGGTCGCCTTCGTCCCGCGCGAGCACGCCGACGCCGTCCTCGCGGCGATGCGCGCGCATCCTCTGGGCGCGGACTCCGTGATCATCGGTGAGGCCGTCGAGGCGCATCCCGGCATGGTGGTGGCTCGCACCGGCCTGGGGGGAACGCGGGTGGTCGACCTGCCGATCGGGGAGCAGCTGCCGCGGATCTGCTGAGCCGGGCCGTACGCGTCCTACGGGTCCTGCGGGTCCACACCGGTCGTGGCGGAAGCGTCCTTGGTGCCGCTGGGGCGCTGGGAGCGGCCTCTGCGTCCGGTGTCCCGCCTGCCCTTCTCGTCCGCGTCGCCGTACTTCTCGCCGCGCGCCGCGCCACTCTTGGCCGTGTCCCCCGGAACGGACTTCGTCTCCTGCGGTGACTTGGTCCGGCCCCGGCCTCTTTCGCCGGCCTGCTCAGCACGGAAGGAACGGCCGGCGCTCGGGTTGTCCTGCTGGCGCGTCTCGTCCACATCGGGCGACCAGCCGTGCTGTCCGGCGCCCTGGTGACGACCGGGTCCCTTTCCGTGCGGTGACTCGGACGAACGTGGTTTCTTCGACATGGTCCGATCTGCCTTTTCATGGTCAGCGGGGGACACCGGTCACGCGTGCCCAGGATCAGATCAATTTTCCCTCTTTGTGATATTTCCAGCATGTTGTGACCGTTTCCGATTGAACTGCCGAGCGTATTGACCGGTCAATTGGCCGAATGTACGGTCGAATCGTGACGGTGCCGCTTTACGTACAGATCAGGCGAGAGATCGAAGCGAAGATCCGGGCCGGGGGCCTGCCCCCTGGCACGCGGCTGCCGACCGAGAAGGATCTCTCCACCCAGTACGGCGTCAGCCGTGCCACTGCCCAACGGGTCCTCAACGACCTGGCAGAGGCGGGACTGGCGATCCGCCGGCGGCGCCATGGAACGTTCGTCGCGGACGTGCGGCGGCAGATCAATCTGCTCAACTTCGTCACCCCCGCAACAGCCGCGAAGGGCGTACCGGGCAGACACGAAGTCGTTTCCGCGCGGATCGTCAGGGCCGCCGACGCCGTCCTGACGCTTCCCGGCGCCCCGGCCGACACGGCCGTGGTGGAACTGGTCCGGCGCAAGCTGGACGTACGCGAGGAGCCGCAGTCCGTCGAGCGGCACGTCGTTCTCTTCGCGGTCGCCCCCGACCTGCTCAACGAGAACCTCGAAGACGTCGTCACCCTCCCGTATCTCCAGCGCAGAGGAGTACCGATCGACGCGATCCGGGTCTACCTCGACCCGGTGAGCCTCGATGAGCACGACGCCGCCTTGCTGCGCAGCGAGGTGGGAACACCCGCGCTGATGAGGCGCAGGGAGTTGCGGGCCGACGACGGAAGCACCGTCGAGGTGGTCACGACCGTCGTCCGCCCGGGAACCGCCGAGTTCTTCCTGGAGCTACCCGTCCCGGCCATGTGAACGGCGTGGCCGCTGCTGCTGCGGCCGGTGCTGCCGCTGCGAGAAAGGATGTGCGCACTATGAAGGTCATCATCATCGGTGCCGGCGTGCTGGGCGTGTGCGTCGCGAGGCAACTCGCCCTCGCCGGCGAAGACGTTCTCCTGGTCGATCGGTCGGGAGCCGGCACCGGTACGACCGCGACCACCTTCGCGTGGACCAACTCCAGCCGGAAGCCCGACCCGGACTACCACCGGCTGAACCTCGCGGGGATGGAGGAGCACGCCAGGCTGGCCGAGCAACTGCGCGGCGCGCGGTCGTACTTCCCCAGCGGGGCGCTGCAGTGGGCGGACGCCGCAAGCGAGCAGTGGCTCGCCGACAACGTGGAACGCCTGCGGATGCTGGACTACCCCGTCCACTGGGTCATGCCCGCCGAAGCGACGCGGATCGCGGGCGACCTCCGGATCCCGGCGACCATCACGGCCATCGCGCACTTCCCCAGCGAGGGGTACGTTCTGCCGGAGCTCTTCGTCGACCGCTTACTGGCGGACGCCGAGCGGCACGGAGCGACGTGTGTGATCGGCGAGGTCGTGGCCATCGACGACAGGCCTGGTGGAGTGTCCGTCACCCTGGCCACAGGCGAGGTCCGCAGGGCCGATCGGGTCGTCCTGGCTGCAGGCCGCTGGACGGAACGCCTCGCCGCGCGGGCCGGGATAGACGTCCCCATGGTGACGGGCACCGGGCGCGGGGCAGCTACCGTCGGTCTGCTCGGGTACGCCACGTCGCCGGAAGTCGACCTGCGCTGTGTGATCCACAGCCCCGGCCTGAATCTTCGCCCTGCGGGCGGAGGGCATACCGTCCTTCAGGCTCTCGATCTGAACGCCGACGTCGATCCCGCCGACCCCCCGTCCGCGGACGGCGACATGGCGCGCACCCTCGCCCGGCGGTTCTGCGCCCTGCTGCCCGGCCCGAGCCGGGCGCCGAGGATCGACCTTCGGGTCGGCCTGCGGTCACTGCCCGCGGACGGCCACACCATCGCCGGCTACGCCTCCGCGCAGTCCCGTGTCTACTGCCTCGTCTCGCACAGCGGGGTCACCCTGGCGCCGATTCTGGGCCGCCTGGTCGCTACCGAGATCACAACCGGTCAGGAGCAGGACCTCCTTGGGGCCTTCCGGCCCACACGCTTCACCGGCGCCGGGCGCTCGCACGTCGAGGTGGATCAACGCGCCACCGGTCTGGGCGAGCAGTAGCCGACCGCCCCCACCGTGCCCCCCGGCGAACGTGATCTTGAAGAGGTCGCGGGACGACGGCGGGGCCTGTTGGGCGGGGGCGCGGAATTGTTGAGGCCTCTCATGTGCTGTTGTAGCCACAAAGGCAGAGACGCCGACGGCGTGCGAGCGAGCATCGCAGAGGGCCGGGGCGACGGATTGAGGAGGAGCCGACATGGCAGCGCAGACGCAGCGAGCCGTGCTTGCGGGCGGATGCTTCTGGGGGATGCAGGACTTGATCCGCCGCCTTCCGGGCGTGACGGCGACCCGGGTCGGATACACCGGGGGTGAGGTGGCGAACGCGACGTACCGTAACCACGGCACCCACGCGGAGGCCATCGAGATCCTCTTCGACCCCCAGAAGACCGACTTCCGCACGATCTTGGAGTTCTTCTTCCAGATCCACGACCCGAGCACCAGGAACCGCCAGGGCAACGACATCGGCCTCAGCTACCGCTCGGCGATCTACTACGTCGATGACGAGCAGAAGCGGATCGCCGAGGACACCATCGCGGATGTGGACGCCTCCGGTCTGTGGCCGGGCAAGGTCGTCACCGAGGTGGAGCCGGTGGGGCCCTTCTGGGAGGCCGAGCCCGAGCACCAGGACTACCTGGAGCGTTACCCCGAGGGCTACACCTGCCACTTCCCGCGCCCGGGATGGCGGCTTCCCGTCCGCACGGAGGGCTGAACCACACCGCCGCCGGTGCGAGTGCGCGATCCGCGCGTGAGCGCCGGCGGTACCGTGACAGGCGCCGGCCGGGGGCAGAGGCCGCCCGGCACACGGCCTCAGCGCCAGTCGGGTGCGCCTGAGACCGGCGGTACATGAGTTTCGATCTTCGCTCGTGTCTCCCGCATCACTGAGACGATGCGGACCTCGTGGTCCGGGGTCAGCCGGGCCATCGGGACCGAGCAGCTGACGGCGTCGGCGGCGGGCACGTCGTATCGCAGGGCGAAGGCGAAGCCGGCGATACCGGTCACGGTCTCCTCGCGGTCGATGGAGTAGCCGCGCTCGCGTACCTCGGCCAGGTCGGCCAGCAGTGCGGCACGGTCGGTGTGCGTGTTCTGCGTGAGGGCGGTCAACGGGCCATCGGGGATGGGCAGTTCGTCGTCGGCGCGTTCGGCGAGCAGCGCTTTGCCGAGGGCGCCGGCATGGGCCGGGACGCGGCGGCCGACCCGGCTGATGGTGCGCAGGTACTCATGGGACTCGCGGGTGGCGAGGTAGACGACGTCCGGGCCGTCGAGCCGTGCCATGTGGATCGTCTCGCCGAGCGCGTCCGAAGCCTCGTCGAGATAGGGGCGGACCGCACGGATACGCCGGTCGCCGTCGAGGTAGCTGGTGCCGGTGAGCAGCGCGCGGATGCCGATGCCATAGAGGGAGCCGGTGGCGTCGGCGCGGACCCAGCCGCAGTCGACGAGGGTCTGGAGCAACTGGTACATGCTGCTGCGCGGCACGCCCAGGTCCGCCGCGAGCTGGTCCAGGCGCGAGGGTTGCTCGCCCCGGGCGGCGAGCAGTTCCAGCAGTGCGACGGTCCTGGCCGCCGACTTCACCCCGCGGACGCCTTTGCCCTCCGACATGGGCCCATCGTAGATCCGCGGCAAACGGTGTCCGCACACCCATTGACCCCTCCCGTTCACGGACCTAGCCTCCATCTACATACATGGATGGCATCTGCATGCAGGGACGGGATGTATGACAAGGGTCAGCGCGGACGTCGCAACGGTCGCCCAGCGGCTCCGTGACGGAATGACGAACGGGGTGCTGTCCTTCCCCCTCACGAGCTTCCGTGACGACGGCGGCCTCGACCTGGACGGGTACCGGGCGTACCTGGCCGACCGGTTGGACACGGCGCCCGGCGCGGTGTTCCCGGCCTGCGGGACCGGAGAGTTCTTCTCGCTGGACGAGGACGAGTACCGGGCGGTGGTGACGGCGACGGTCGAGGTCGCCGACGGGCGGTTGCCGGTGGTCGCGGGCATCGGCTACGGCTGGGCGCAGGCGCTGCGGTTCGCCCGTATCGCGGAGGAGGCCGGCGCGGACGCCGCGCTGGTGCTGCCCCACTATCTGGTCGCGGCCCCGCAGAACGGGCTGGTGGAGCAGTTGCGCCGGATCGCCGCCGGGACCCGGCTGCCGCTCATCGCGTACCAGCGCGGCCAGGTCGCCTTCACCGCCGACGGCGTGCGCCGGATCGCACGGATCCCCACCGTCGTCGGCCTGAAGGACGGACACAGCGACCTCGACCGGCTCCAGCGTCTCACGCTGGCCGCGCCCGACGGCTTCCTCTTCTTCAACGGCGCCGCGACCGCCGAGATCCAGGCCCGCGCCTACACGGCCGTCGGTGTCCCCGCCTACTCGTCGGCCGTCCACGCCTTCGCGCCCGAGATCGCGAACGCCTTCTTCGCCGCCCTGCGGGACGGGGACGACGCGGGTGTGACCACGTTCCTGCGCGAGTTCTACGTCCCGCTGGTCGAACTGCGTGACCGGGTGCCGGGCTACGCCGTCTCCCTGGTCAAGGCCGCGGCCCGGCTGCGCGGCCTCCCGGTCGGCCCCGTGCGCGCCCCGCTCACCGACCCCGGCCCGACCGACCTGGCCGACCTGGAGAAGGTGCTGGACCACGGTCTGAGCCTGGTCGGCGCCGTACGACGGTCCTCTTGACGGAGCCGGGCGGCCCTTGGCGGCCCCGGGCCGCCACCCACCTACAGTTCAAGGGAGAACTGTCATGCCCCTGCTTGTAGTCGGGATCAGTGTCCTGATCCTGCTGCTGCTCATGACCAGGCTCAAACTCAACGGCTTCGCGGCCCTCCTGCTCGTGGCCGTCGGTGTCGCACTGGTCCGAGGCATCCCGGTGGCGAGCATCCCGGACGTCCTCTCCGAGGGCATCGGGGGCCAGATCGGCGACACCATGCTCACCATCGGACTCGGCGCCATGGTCGGCCGCGTCATGGGGGACTCCGGCGCGGCGCAGCGGATCGCCGGCAGGCTCCTCGACGCCTTCGGCCCGCGTGGGGTCCAGGTCGCCATGGTGGTCACGTCCATGCTGATCGGCGTGACCATGTTCTACGAGGTCGCCTTCATCATCATCGTGCCCGTCGCGTTCACCCTGGTCAGGGTCACCGGGGCGAAGCTGCTGTGGGTCGGTCTGCCGATGTCCATCGCCCTGTCCACCATGCACAGCTTCCTGCCGCCGCATCCCGGCCCCACCGCCGTCGCCGCGACCTTCCACGCCTCCGTCGGACTCACCCTGTTCTACGGTCTGTTCATCGCGATCCCCGCCGGTGCGCTCATCGCCCTGGTCTGGCCCCGCCTTCCACTCATCCGGGCGATGGACCCGTCCATCCCCAAGGGCCTGGTCACCGAGCGCGAGTTCACCGACGAGGAGATGCCCGGCCTCGGCTGGTCCCTGTCCGTGGCGCTCTTCCCCGTCGCGCTGATCGTGGCCGCCGCCGTGACCGACATGGCCACCTCCGCCGAGACCCCGCTCCTGCACACCGTCGCCTTCATCGGCTCCGCCCCGGTCGCGCTGCTGCTGACCCTGTGTCTGGCGGTGTGGGCGTTCGGACCGCGCATCGGCCGCAGCCTCGAGGAGGTCGGCGCGTCCTGCACCTCGGCGGCCCAGGCGATGGCGATGATCCTGCTGGTGATCGGCGCCGGCGGGGCCTTCAAGAACGTCCTCGTCGAAGGCGGCATATCCGACTACATCAAGGACGCCACGGACAGTTGGTCCATCTCGCCGATCATTCTCGCCTGGCTCGTCGCCGTCATCCTGCGCATCGCGCTCGGCTCGGCGACGGTCGCCGTCGTCACGGCCTCCGGCGTGGTGCTGCCGCTGCTGGCGGGCAGCGGGGTCCACCCGGAGATGATGGTGCTCGCCGTCGCCTGCGGTTCCATCGCGTGCTCCCACGTCAACGACCCGGGATTCTGGCTGTTCAAGGAGTACTTCAACCTTTCCGTCACCGAAGCGATCAAGGTCCGTACGTCCTATACGACGGTGCTCGCGATCCTCGGTCTGGGCGGCGTCCTGGTGGTCGAGTGGACCCTGGACGTCCTCAGCCTGTAACCCGACTGATCCATGGCAACTGCCCCATCACACAAGGGACTTGGCCCAGCATGAGCAGCCAGCCGACCGTCACCGAGTTCGCCGTCTACCCCGTCGCCGGCCGCGACTGCATGGAGCTGAACCTCTCCGGCGCCCACGGCCCCTACTTCACCCGCAACGTCGTCGTCCTCAAGGACTCCGAAGGCCGTACGGGACTGGGGGAGGTGCCCGGCGGCGAGAGGATCACGCAGACGCTGCGGGACGCCCAACCCCTCGTCCTGGGTGCGAGGGTGGGCGACTACAAGCGCGTCCTGCGCGAGATCGGGGACCGGTTCGCCGACCGCGACGCCGGGGGACGGGGCGCCCAGACCTTCGACCAGCGGACCACCGTCCACACCGTCACCGCCGTCGAGTCGGCGCTCCTCGACCTGCTCGGCCAGCACCTCGACGTGCCGGTCGCGGCACTCCTGGGCGACGGTCAACAACGGGACTCCGTAAGGGTGTTGGGCTACCTCTTCTACGTCGGCGACCCGGACCGCACCGATCTGGAGTACACCCGTCAACCCGACTCCCCGGTCGACTGGTACCGCATCCGGCACGAGGAGGCCCTGACCCCGGAGGCGATCGTCCGCCAGGCCGAGGCGGCCTACGACCTCTACGGATTCCGGGACTTCAAGCTCAAGGGCGGTGTCCTGGAGGGCGCCGAGGAGGTCAAGGCCGTACGGGCGCTGAAGGACCGCTTCCCCGAGGCCCGGATCACCCTCGATCCGAACGGCGCGTGGTCCCTGCGCGAGGCGATCGAACTGTGCCGTCCGCTCCTCGGCACGCTCGCCTACGCCGAGGACCCCTGCGGAGCCGAGGACGGCTACTCCGGACGGGAGATCCTCGCCGAGTTCCGCCGCGCCACCGGCCTGCCCACCGCGACCAACATGATCGCCACCGACTGGCGCCAAATGGCCCATGCCCTGGCTCTCCAGTCGGTGTCCATCCCGCTCGCCGACCCGCACTTCTGGACCATGCAGGGCTCTGTGCGCGTGGCGCAGCTGTGCAACGCCCTGGGTCTGACCTGGGGTTGTCACTCCAACAACCACTTCGACATCTCCCTGGCCATGGTGACCCACTGTGGGGCCGCGGCCCCGGGCGAGTACAACGCCCTGGACACCCACTGGATCTGGCAGGAGGGTCTGGAACGGCTCACCACCGCCCCACCGCGCATCGTCGGCGGCGAGATCGCCGTCCCGGACGCGCCGGGCCTGGGCGTCCAACTCGACATGGACCGGCTCCTCGCGGCCCACGACCGCTACCGGGAGAAGGCGTTGGGAGCCCGCGACGATGCCGTCACCATGCAGTACCTCGTCCCTGACTGGAAGTTCGACAGCAAGCGTCCCTGCCTGGTGCGCTAGTCGGCGGTTCCAGGCAAGGTGCGGGCGGCACACCACCCCCTTCGCCTTCCGCGATGTGAGGTGACGCCGGTCGGCGGCCGTCGCCAGTGGTGGTCAGTGTGCCGGGCGTCCAGTGTCCCTCGGGGCGGGAGAGGAAGTCGTAGAAGCGGCCGGTGCACAGGACGTCGACCTCGATGCCGTCGATGCTCGCACGCCGGCTGATGGTCGTCTTCGTCTGGGCCACGGCCCGGTCCCCGACGATGTCCGCGGTGTGGCCGCCCAGGAAGTGGAGGATGCTGACGCCGTTACCCCTCGGCCGTGAGCGGCGACCCGACAGCTCGGTTCGCGGCCTTCGCCGCGTCCCCTCAGATGCAGGTGACGCCTCCCCACCTGGTCGATGCAACCTTCTGCCGGTCGCCGGCGGGGTGCCGATCGTCACGGCCGAAGGGGAGATCAAGAGCATCATCGGCGCCATCGGGGGGGCGGGGCGGACGACACCACTGCCGACCGCATCGCGAGTCAGGCTCGCGATGCGGTCGCGAAGATCGTCGCGTAGGCCTTTCTCCGGGTGGGGCGGCAACGTCGAACCTTGCCGCCGTGCCGTGGCTTCTGGTCAGGGTCGGCTCGCAGAAGCTTGTCGGCGCGCTGGGCCGCACCCCGCGTGACCGCACGCTCGCGTGGCTGCATTCCCGCGAAGCCGGAGCTCTTGACCGACCTCGCCGGCGGGCCGACGTTGTCGGGCAGGTTTTTTTGAGCCCTGCGGGGGTGGTCATGTCCGGTGTCGGTGGATGACTCAGAACGCTGCCCGGATGATCGCTACGGTGCGTGCCAGGTGAGGCTCGGAGCGGTCGGCGCGATGGGCGACGGCCAGTTCCACGCGTGCGTCGGCGCCGATCAGCGGTAGGTAGGCGACGCCGTCGAGCGTCAACGCGGTCACGGGTTCGGGCACAACCGCGACGCCGAGGCCGCCGGCCACTAGCGTGACCAGCGTCGAGGTCTCGCCGACCTCGTGGCGGATGTGCGGCTCGACGCCCGTGTCGCGCAGGAGCCCCAGGACGACGTCGTACATCACCGAGCGGCGGTCGGCGGAGTGCACGATCAGGTCGGCGTCGGCGAGGTCGGTGACCCGCAACCGCTTTCGGCGGGCGAGGGGGTGACCGGCCGGTACGGCGACGACGAGCCGGTCCCGGCGCAGGGTGTGCACGGTCAGGGAGAGATCGGCCGCCGGCGGGCGCAGCAGTGCGACGTCGATCGCGCCGGTGCGCAGTGCCTCGACCTGGTCGGGTGCGAGCATCTCGCCGCGGAAGGAGAAGTCGACGCCGGGAAGCTCCTCCGTGAGCCGGCGCGAGAGCGCGGGCAGGAGACTGTACGTCGCCGAGCCCACACACCCGATCGCGAGGTGGCCCACCGAGCCGGCGGCGACGAGCCGTGCGTGCTGGGCGGCCTCGTCGACGTCGGCGAGGATCGCGCGCGCCCGCTCCAGGTAGGCCCGGCCGGCCTCGGTGAGGTCGACCCGGCGCGTGGTGCGGTGGAGCAGCTCGACGCCGAGCTCGGCCTCGAGCTGGCGGATCTGCTGGGAGAGCGGGGGCTGGGCCATGTGGAGCCGCTCGGCGGCCCGGCCGAAGTGGCGTTCCTCGGCCACCGCCACGAAGTACCGCAGGTGGCGCAGATCCATACGTCGTCCATATCAATCAGCTCGGATATGCGTACTTCAGGATATCGCGGCCGGGTATTAGCGTCTGTGCCATGAGTGCTTTCCTATACGCCGCGACGCGGACGCCGTTCGGCCGCTTCAACGGTGCGCTGGCCGGTGTCCGCCCGGACGACCTCGCCGCCGCCGCGATCACCTCGACGCTCGCGAAAGTGCCCGGCCTGGACCCCGCCGCGATCGGCGACGTGGTGTGGGGCAACGCCAACGGCGCAGGCGAGGAGAACCGCAACGTCGGCCGTATGGCGGCGCTGCTCGCCGGCCTTCCGGTGAGCGTGCCCGGCACCACGGTCAACCGGCTGTGCGGCTCCAGCCTCGACGCGGCCATGACGGCCAGCCGGACCATCGAGTCCGGTGATGCCGAGGTGGTGCTGACCGGTGGCGTGGAGTCGATGACGCGCGCGCCGTGGGTGCTGCCGAAGTCGGCGAAGCCGTTCCCGGCCGGCGATGTCACCGCGGTCTCCACCACCCTCGGCTGGCGGCTGGTCAACCCGCGGATGCCCAAGGAGTGGACGGTCAGCCTCGGCGAGGCCAACGAGCAGCTCCGGGAGCGCTTCGGGATCTCCCGCGAGCGGCAGGACGAGTTCGCCGCCCGCTCCCACCAACTCGCCCACGCCGCCTGGGAGTCTGGCTTCTACGACGACCTGGTGGCGCCGGTGGACGGCGTCGACCTGACCCGCGACGAGGGCATCCGGGCCGGATCCACACCTCAGGTGCTGGCCGGGCTCAAGCCGGTCTTCCGCACACCGGAGCAGGGCGGCACCATCACCGCGGGCAACGCCAGTCCGCTCAACGACGGCGCCTCCGCGGTGCTGCTGGGCAGTGAGAAGGCCGCGGCCACGATCGGGGCCGACCCGATCGCCCGGATCGCCGGCCGCGGCGTGATGGCGCTCGAGCCGCAGGCCTTCGGCTATGCCCCGGTCGAGGCCGCGAACCGTGCGCTGGCCCGGGCCGGGATCGGCTGGGACCAGGTGGGCGCGGTCGAACTCAACGAGGCCTTCGCCGTGCAGTCGCTCGCCTGCCTCGACGCGTGGAAGGTCGACCCCGCCATCGTCAACCGGAAGGGCGGCGCCATCGCGATCGGGCACCCGCTGGGGGCCTCGGGCGGACGTGTCCTCGCCACACTGGCGAAGGTGCTGCGCGAGACGAGGCAGCGTTACGGTGTCGCCGCGATCTGCATCGGGGTCGGCCAGGGCCTGGCCGTCGTACTGGAGAACTGCGACGTCACGGAGTCGGTTCGATGAGCCGGGCGGAGATACTCGAAAACGCCGACGCCGCGGTCGCCGGGATCGAGGACGGCTCGACCGTCCTCGTCGGCGGCTTCGGCCTGGCCGGGATGCCGTTCGACCTGATCGACGCGCTCATCCGGCAGGGAGCCAAGGACCTCACCATCGTGTCCAACAACGCCGGCAACGGCGACGTCGGACTGGCCGCGCTGCTGGCCGCCGGCCGGGTGCGCAAGGTGCTCTGCTCCTTCCCGCGCCAGGCCGACTCCTGGGTCTTCGACGACCTTTACCGCGCGGGGAAGATCGACCTGGAGGTGGTGCCGCAGGGCAACCTCGCCGAGCGGATGCGTGCGGCCGGTGCCGGCATCGGCGCGTTCTACTGCCCGACCGCGGTCGGCACACCGCTGGCCGAGGGCAAGGAGGAGCGGGTGATCGACGGCCGTAGGTACCTGCTGGAGTACCCCATCAAGGGCGACTACGCGCTGATCGCCGCGCATACCGCGGACACGCTGGGCAACCTCGTCTACCGCAAGACGGCGCGCAACTTCGGGCCGGTCATGGCCACGGCCGCGACGACGACCGTCGTCCAGGTCGACCAGGTGGTCGAACCCGGGAAGCTCGACCCCGAGGTCGTCGTCACCCCGTCCATCTACGTCGACCGGGTCGTCCAGGTGACGGCCCGTCACTACACCGTGCAGGGGGCACGATGACCACCACGCCCACCGATCATCGTCTCTCGATGGACGAACTGGCCGCCGTGATCGCCCGCGACATCCCGGCCGGCTCCTTCGTCAACCTCGGCATCGGGCAGCCCACCAAGATCGCCGACCATCTGCCGGCCGACTCCGGGGTGGTGCTGCACACCGAGAACGGCATGCTCAACATGGGTCCGAAGGCCGAGGGCGACGCGATCGACCCCGACCTGACCAACGCCGGCAAGGTCCCGGTGACCGAGCTGCCCGGGGCTGCGTACTTCCACCACGCCGACTCCTTCGCCATGATGCGCGGCGGGCACCTCGACGTCTGCGTCCTGGGCGCGTACCAGGTCGCCTTCGACGGCGACCTCGCCAACTGGCACACCGGCAAGCCCGACGACATCCCTGCCGTCGGCGGCGCCATGGACCTCGCCATCGGCGCCAAGGACGTCTACGTGATGATGACCCTCTTCACCCGCTCCGGCGAGCCCAAGCTCGTGCCGCGGTGCACCTACCCGCTCACCGGCGTCGGCTGCGTCAGCCGCGTCTACACGGACCACGGCGTCTTCGACGTCGGCCCCGAGGGCATACGGATCCGCGAGACGTACGGCGTCACCGCCCATGACCTCGGGGAGCGACTCGGCATCACGCTGTCTCAGAGGTCCCAATAGAAGCTGTTGATCATGTGACTGTGCTGCTGAAGAAGCTGCGGGCGGCGAAGAAGCTGGACTGGTCGCGGGCCGTGATCGACTCCTCTCCCACGTGCGGGCCGCTCGGCGCGGCCCAAGAGCGGACCCAGCCCGGTCGACCGCGCATGCCCCGGGCAGCGGGTGCCACGTCCTCACCGACGCCCAGGGCATCCCGCTCGCGGTGTCGCTGACCGGCGGCAACCGCAACGACGTCACCCAACTGCTGCTTCTGCTCGACAAGGTCCCCGCCGTGGCCGGCGTCGTCGGCCGGCCCGGACGCCGACCCGACGCGCTCCTCGCCGACCGCGGCTACGACCATGACACGTACCGGCGCCCGCTCTGGCAGCGCGGGATCTGTCCGGTCACCGCCCAACGAGGACAGCAACACGGCTCTGGCCTCGGCAGCTTCCGGCACCTGTTCCCGCAGCGCCGGCGCGACCCTGGAGCAGGAGCGAGCAGTGTTCTGCGGCGTGGTGCGCGACATGCTCCACGGCTTTGGCCCTACGGTCGAGTGATCAGCGGCTCCGCGCTGACGGCCGGGTGCCCGCGATCACACAGTGCCTGGTGAGTTGCGTGCCGCTTGATCGAGTCGTGCTGTTCCTGTCGTGCCCGCCGAACGGCCGAACCGGCCGTCGACACGTTCCCCTAGGAGCAACCCATGTCCGACACCGCTCGCCCGGTACTGGAGCCGGCCGCCGCCGCCTTCACCGAGGCCACCGCGAACCCGCCGTACCTGTTCGACCTCGGTCCGGCCGAGGGCCGTAAGGCCGTGGACGAGGTGCAGTCCGGCGAGATCGGCAAGCCGGAGATCGCCGAGGAATGGGTGACAGTCCAGGGTGGCCCCACCGGATCGGTCCGGGCCCGCATCGTCCGGCCGGCCGACGCCGAGGGGCCGCTGCCGGTGATCATCTACATCCATGGCGCCGGCTGGGTCTTCGGCAACGCGCACACCCACGACCGGCTGGTGCGCGAACTGGCCGTCGGCGCCCGAGCCGCCGTCGTCTTCCCCGAGTACGGCCTGTCGCCCGAGGCCCGCTACCCGGTCGCCATCGAGCAGAACTACGCGGTCGCCCAATGGGTCGTCCAGCAGGGCGCGTCCAAGGCCCTGGACGCCTCCCGCGTCGCCGTGGCCGGCGACTCCGTCGGCGGCAACATGGCAGCCGCGCTGACCCTGATGGCCAAGGAGCGCGGCGACGTCGCCCTGGCCCAGCAGGTGTTGTTCTACCCGGTCACCGACGCGGCCTTCGACACGCCCTCGTACCGCCGGTTCGCCGAGGGCTACTTCCTGCGCCGCGACGGCATGCAGTGGTTCTGGGACCAGTACACCACCGACGACAACCAGCGGGCCGAGATCACCGCCTCACCGCTGCGCGCCACCACCGACCAGTTGCGGGGGCTGCCCCCGGCCCTGGTCATCACCGCTGAGGCCGACGTCCTGCGCGACGAGGGCGAGGCCTATGCGAACAAGCTCCGTCAGGCCGGCGTCCCGGTCACCGCCGTGCGCTACCAGGGCATCATCCACGACTTCGTCATGCTCAACGCCCTGCGCGGCACCCACGCCGCCGACGCCGCCATCAACCAGGCCATCGCCACCCTGCGCACGACCCTCGGCACCGCGTAGCGGGCAAGCCGTCCCACGGGCTCGTCGTCGGGGGCGTCCACGGCGTGGCCACCCCTGTCTGCACCCACGGGAGCTCACTGCGTACATCGCTCCCATAGAGATCCGATGTATGGCGCTCGGTCGACGAATGGGTGATCTTTCAGGTGCGGCGTAACTCCAGGAACTCCCTGCTTGCTTACCGAATTTGAGGCAATCTCGTCCCAGCTATAGACGTGGGCATCGTCGTTCTCCTATAAATCCATCCGATGTCTTCTGTGGGGCGACACGGAGCGCCGGCTGCCATGCCGGCGTTCCGTTCCTGGCGCCCTGTCATGCCTCCACCCCCGACACATGGAGCCGCACCATGTCCTCTGCCTCCCTCAGCAGGCGCTCTCTGATGAAGGCCGCCGCCCTTGCCGGCTCAGTGGCGGCCTTCGGGCTGCCGCAGGTCCTGTGGCCCTCCACCGCCGAGGCGTACACCGTCCCCTCGAAGATGGACTGGTGGTACCAGGCCAGGTTCGGGATGTTCATCCACTTCGGGTCCTACTCGCAGCTCGGCCAGGGCGAGTGGGCGTTCGACAGTCAGCAGTGGAGCAAGGCGAACTACCAGACCCAGGTCACCAAGAACTTCAATCCGACCCAGTTCAACGCCGCCACCATCGCCGAACTGGCCAAGAACGCCGGCATGAAGTACCTCGTGATCACCTCCAAGCATCACGAGGGCTTCGCGATGTGGGACTCCAACGTCGCGGGCTTCACCGACACCACCGGCACGAGGCAGTACAACCTGCACGACTTCGGCGGCGTCCAGACCGACCCGCTCATGGACCTCAAGAGGGAGTGCGAGAGCCGTGGGATCAAGTTCTGCCTGTACTACTCGATACTCGACTGGAACCACCCGTCCCAGACCGACCGTCACCAAAGCGGTCTCACCACGATGTCCTCGCAGGGCGCCCGCACCGCCTACATAGCCGACCTGAAGGCGCAACTCCAGGAACTGCTGGACCGCTACGACCCGGCGCTGCTGTGGTTCGACGGCGACTGGTTCGGCGAGCCTTCCAGCCCCACCCTGGAGGACTGGTGGCTGGAATCGGACGGCGTCGACCTCTACAACTGGCTGATCGCCCGCAAGCCCGGCCTCATCGTCAACGAGCGGGTCAAGCGGGATCACGGCCTCGGCGACTACGCGGTCGCGGAGTTCGGCATACCGTCCGCGCCGATGGGCCGGCCGTGGGAGCGGTGCGCCACCATGAACGGCGCCTGGGGTTACAACGCGGGGAGTGAGAACTCCTACCGATCCGTGAAGGACATCGTCCAGGAACTCGTCACGGTGGTCTCCCGGGACGGCAACCTCCTGTTGAACATCGGCCCCAAGGGCGACGGCTCGGTCACCGCCGGTTCCCAGACCGTCCTCAACGGCCTTGCCTCATGGATGTCCACGCACAGCGACAGCATCCACGGCACCAGCGGCAGCCCGTTCGTCACCGAACCCTCATGGGGGAAGGTCACCAAGAAGAACGGCAAGCTCTTCGCCCACGTCTTCACCTGGCCCACCAACGGCCAGTTGCGGATCCCGGCGATCGACAACACGATCAGCCGTGTCTATCTGCTGAACAATCCCTCGGTCTCGCTCCCGTACACCGTCACCGACCAGATCAACGTCACCGTGCCGACCACCGTGCCGAACGCCAACGTCTCCGTGGTGTGCGTCGAGGTCCAGGGCATGCCCGTGAGCGTTTCCGCGACGGTCAGCGCGAACGTCAACCATGAAGGCGCCCGCGCCGTTCTGCCCTTGGGCAGCTACACGTCCTCCCAGCTGACCGCCGCCGGCCTCGGGCCCGCCATGGCCTCATCCATCCTGGTGCCCGACGGCTACCAGGTGACGGGCTACTCCGGCGACAACTTCACCGGCACCGCCTGGACGTTCACCTCGAACACCCCCGACCTGCGAGTGACCGGCAACAACGACCTCATCGCCTCACTGAAGGTGACGTTCAGGCCCGACAAGTACTTCCGCCTGGCCAACGTCACGAACCATCTGGTGCTGGACAGCGGCGGCAACGTCGCCGGCGGCTCGAACCTGAAGCAGTGGGAGTCGATCGACCACGCCAATCTCCAGTGGCAGGCGATCGAACTCGGCAACGGGTACTACAGGCTCGTCAACCGAACCAACGGCATGGTCGCCGACGGCTGGGGCTCCACCAGTAACGGCGACCCGGCCCGGCAGAAGGCCTGGGACGGCAGTAACACCCAGCAGTGGCAGATCACCCACCGGGGACAGGGCCAGTACTCGGTCGCCAACCGCAGCACGGGACTGGTCCTCGACGGCGGCGGAATGGTCGCCGAAGGGGCCGTGACCAAGCAGTGGACGTGGCAGCAGAGCACCAACCTGCTGTGGACGTTCAGCCCGGTCGGCTGACTGACGCCACTCCGGTGGTGCGCCAGGATTCGAGGGTGGCCGACCAGGCCGGCAGCTGTGCCCCCGGCCACCCTACGGGCACCCAGCGCCCCGGTACGTCTCCCCGAACCGTCCTCACCGCGGTCAGGACGGCCAGGCGATCCTCATGACGGCTCCTTCGACGGAGTGGCTGTGGGGACTGGGGTGCCCGGGGTCAGCAGTCCTTCGGCGCGCAGCTCGTCCCACAGCGCATCCGGGATCGGGCGGCGGAATTGCTCCACGGTGTCGCGTACCTCTTCGGGGGAACGCGCCCCGGTCAGGACGCTCTCGACCGCGGGATGCCCGAAGGGGAAGCGCAGGGCGGCGGCGCGCAACGGCACACCGTGGCGTTCGGTCACCTCCAGCAGGCGCAGCGCGCGGTCGAGCACCGGCCGGGGCGCCGGGGCGTAGTCGTAAGTGGCGCCGGGGCGCGGGGCGGTGAGCAGCCCGGAGTTGAAGACGCCGCCGATGACGACGCTCCGGCCGCGGGCGGCTGCCTCGGGCAGCACTTCGCCGAGGCCGTCCCGGTCCAGCAGGGTGTAGCGGCCGGCCAGCAGCACCACGTCGATGTCGGTCTCGCGCAGGAAGCGGGCGGGCAGCGCCGACTGGTTCATGCCGACGCCGATGGCCCCGACCACGCCCTCCGCGCGCAGCCGCTCCAACGCCGGGTACGCCTCCCGCAGAGCCTGCTCGGCGTGGTCGTCCGGGTCGTGCAGCAGGGCGATGTCGATCCGGTCGAGGCCGAGGCGGTCCAGGCTCGCCTCCAGTGAGCGCAGCACTCCGTCGGCGCTGAAGTCCCAGATACGGCGGTGCGTTGCGGGGACGGCGAAGCCGTTCGCGAGGTCGTCGCCATGGCCGTCGTCCTGAACCGGTACGAGGAGCCGGCCGACCTTGGTGGAGACGGTGTACGTGTCCCGTGGGCGGCCCCTGAGCGCGGCCCCGAGCCGTCGCTCCGACAGGCCGAGCCCGTAGTGGGGCGCGGTGTCGAAGGTGCGGATTCCGGCGTCCCAGGCCACGTCCACGGTGGCGAGGGCGGCCTCGTCGGTGACTGGCTGGTAGAGGTTGCCCAGGCCCGCGCAGCCGAGCGCGAGTTGTGTGACCCCGACCGTGCTGCGGCCGAGCATGGTGGTTCTCATGCCCGGGCCGCCGGTCGCAGCCGCAGTCCCTGCATGCCGCCGTCCACTGCGAGCGCGGTGCCGGTGACGCTGGCCGCGGCTGGACTGGCGAGGTAGACGATGGCGGCTGCCACCTCGTCGGCGGTGACCAGACGGCCCATGGGCTGGCGGGCGTTGAGCGCGGCACGCTCGGCTGCCGGGTCGTCGGCGGCGTCCAGGAGTCGGCCCACCCAGGGGGTGTCGGCGGTGCCGGGGTTGACGCAGTTGACGCGGATGCCCTCGCGGACGTGGTCGGCGGCCATGGCGAGGGTCAGCGACAGGACCGCGCCCTTGCTGGCGCAGTACAGGGCGCGCTGCGGGAGGCCCGCGGTGGCGCCGATCGAGCAGGTGTTGACGACCGCTGCGTGCGCCGAGCGCCGCAGATGAGGCAGGGCGGCGCGGGTGGTGCGGACCATGCCGACGACGTTGACGTCAAGGACGCGGTGCCACTGCTCGTCGGGGTTGTCCTCGACGGTGCCGATGGCGCCGATGCCGGCGTTGTTGACGAGGATGTCGATGCCGCCCAGCGCGGTGGCCGCGGCCTCCACGGCGGCGCGTACCGAGGCGTCGTCGCTCACATCGGCCTTGAGTCCGAGCAACGGCCGTGGCACACCGGCGGGTTCGAGGTCGAGCACGGCGACCGCGGCGCCCTGTGCTGCCAGCGCGCGGGCCGTGGCGAGCCCGATGCCGGAGGCGCCTCCGGTGACGACGGCCCTCAATCCTGACAGGTCGGTCATGCTGCGTCCTCCTGTCCGGCGCGGTCGGCGGCCCAGAAGGTTCCGTCCGGGTAACGGAATTCGGCGAGGGACTCGGGGTGCATGGCGGCGGAGAAGCCGGGGGTGAGCGGGGCCGTGTAGTGGCCGTCGCGCATCACCACCGGCGCGGTGAAGTGTTCGTGGAGGTGGTCGACGAACTCGATGACCCGGTTCTCGGTGGTCCCGGACAGCGCCAGGTAGTCGAACATCGACAGGTGCTGCACCAGCTCGCACAGCCCCACTCCGCCGGCGTGCGGGCACACCGGCACCCCGAACTTCGCGGCGAGCAGCAGGATGGCGAGATTCTCGTTGACGCCGCCGACCCGGGCCGCGTCGATCTGCAGTACGTCGATGGCACCGGCCTGCAGAAGCTGCTTGAACACGATGCGGTTCTGCACGTGCTCACCGGTGGCGACCTTCACCGGCGCCACCGCCCGGCGTACGGTCGCGTGTCCGAGGATGTCGTCGGGGCTGGTGGGTTCCTCGATCCAGTACGGGTCGAACTCGGCGAGCGCCTTGGTCCATTCGATCGCCTCGTCCACGTTCCAGCGCTGGTTGGCGTCGATGGCGATGCGGATGCCGTCGCCGACGGCCTTGCGGGCGGTGCGCAGGCGTCGGACGTCGTCGGCCAGGTCGGCGCCGACCTTGAGCTTGATCTGGGTGAAGCCGTCGGCGACGGCCTGCTTGGCGAGCCGGGTGAGCTTGTCGTCGGAGTAGCCGAGCCAGCCCGGCGAGGTGGTGTAGCCGGGGTAGCCGCGCTCCAGCAGGATCGCCTCGCGCTCCGCGAGCCCCGCCCGGCCCTCGCGCAGGAGGGTGAGGGCCTCCTTTGGGGTGAGGGCGTCGGCGATGTAGCGGAAGTCGACCTGGGAGACCAGCCACTCGGGGTCGGCGTGGGCGAGCAACTGCCACAGCGGCTTGCCCTCCCGCTTGGCGGAGAGGTCCCACACGGCGTTGACGACGGCGCCGATCGCCATGTGCATCACGCCCTTCTCGGGGCCGAGCCAGCGCAGTTGGCTGTCGCCGATCAGGTCGCGGCTGAGCGAGCCCGGGTCGGCGCACAGCTCCTGGACGGAACGGCCCACGATATGGGGGCGCAGAGCCCCGATCGCGGCGACCTGGACGTCGTTGCCGCGTCCGATGGTGAACGTGAAGCCGTGGCCCTCGTGCCCGTCGCCGGCGTCGGTGCGCAGCACCACGTAGGCGGCGGAGTAGTCGGGGTCCGGGTTCATCGCGTCGGAGCCGTCCAGCTCCCGTGAGGTCGGGAAGCGGACGTCGTAGGTGTCGACCGCGGTGATCCGGGCGGAGATGGCAGTCAAGGGGGTGCCTTTCACGCTTGGCCGAAGGTCTGGCGCTGGCCGCCGAGCCCGTCCACGGACAGTTCGACGGTGTCGCCGGGGCGCAGGAAGGGGGTGCCGGGCAGGCCGAGGGCCACGCCCGCAGGGGTACCGGTGTTGATCACGTCGCCCGGTTCGAGAACCATGTACTGGCTCAGGTAGGACACGATGTGCTCGACCGGGAAGATCATGTCGCTGGTGTGGCCGTCCTGCCGCTTGACGCCGTTGACGCTCAGGTGCAGTCCGAGGTCCTGGGGGTCGCCGATCTCGTCGGCGGTGACCAGCCAGGGACCGAGCGGGTTGAAGGTCTCGCAGGACTTGCCGAGGTCCCACTGCGGCGAGTACTCCAGCTGGAACTCGCGCTCGGAGACGTCGTGGCTGATCGCGTATCCCGCGATCACGTCGCGTGCCGCCCCGGGGCCTTCCAGGTAGCGGGCCCGGCGGCCGATGACCACCGCGAGCTCGACCTCCCAGTCGGTCTTCACCGAGCCGCGCGGGACCAGCACCTCGTCGTACGGGCCGACCACCGTGCCCGGATCCTTCATGAACACCACCGGACGCGGTGGGATCGGCGCACCGGTCTCGGCGGCGTGGTCGCGGTAGTTCAGGCCGACGCAGACGATCTTTCCGGGGCGGGCGACCGGTGCGCCGATCCGCAGACCGTTCGCGTCCAGCTCGGGCAGCCCGCCCGCCGCGACCGCCGCGCGGGCCCGGTCGACACCGTTGCCGGCGAGGAAAGGGCCGTCGATGTCGGAGGCCACGCAGGACAGATCCAGCAGCCGGCCGTCGTCGGTGCGGACAGCGGGCCGCTCCTCGCCGGGCGCGCCGACACGTAGCAGTTTCACTGGACAGCTCCCTTGCCATGGGTGGTTCGTTGAGGGGGTGATCGGCCGTACGGGCTGCGCCGCCATCGGCGCCCTGGGCCGGACCGTGCGGGAGGACTTCGACCACCCACCACAGTCATCGGAGGTATGGCGGCACGGTGACTGTAGACGCAGAAGGGCCGACTGACAATGGAGACCTCGGATGTATGTGGCTGTCGTGGTGGGTCTGCCTTGTCCGAGTGGTCGAAATGTACTGCTGTGACCGTGGGGCAGGATCGGATGTAGCTTCTTCCTCCGATGAATCCGGAGGGTGCTCAGGCAGTCGTCTTCCCTGATGAGAGCAGGGTGTGCCTGATGGACCTCCTGGTCTCGGAGAGGTGAGACGCTCCGTCGTGCGCTCCTGGAGAGCCGCCGCCGAGGGTCCCGGATGGGCGCCGTTGCCGAATTGTGAGCTGTTGTCACTCCGTGGCCCGAGCCCCGGCGAATCGATATAAGTCCAGGTGGGAAGCGCGTACGGCAGGCGGTCGAGGACGCCTGGGCGGGCCCGTGGTGTCCCATGGTCCGATGTCCCGCAAATCCGTGGGGGCTGACTCTTGTCAACTTCGGCAACGCCGTCGTAACGTCCTGGACGTCCCGAGATACATCGGAGGAATAGCCGCACGATCCGGTGCCCGCATACGACTCACCCCGTGCGGCCGTTCGGTCTCCTACGTCCCTCTGGCTGACCTCACTCACGCCCCCGTCAGGCGCGGTCCGCATGTGCCCTGTGCCGGATCCGCAGCCTGCCCGGCCGGCCGCCTCGTCCTTCCCCCGCAGGCGAGTACGCCACCCTCCACCGTCGCCCGGCGGCTCCCCGCCCTGCCTGAAGAGAGAACACGGTCATGAAGCTCGCTCGCACCCGCTCCACTGCCGCAGCCGTCACTGCCGTCCTCGCGGCGATGTCGCTCGCCACCGCGTGCAATCGTGGGAGTGCCGACGCGGTCGGCTCCGGCAGTGACAAGCCGGCCATCGGGATCGACCTGCCGCGTTCCGACTCCGACTTCTGGAACTCCTACGCCCAGTACCTGAAGAAGGACGTCAAGTCGGACGGCGTCAACGCGCTGCCGCTGAGCAACTCGCAGAA